>JBBQXN010000086.1:0-14066 GCA_038209585.1 Burkholderiales bacterium | reverse complement strand
CTGCTGCGCGCCGGCAGTCTGGCCGCGCCGATGGAGATCATCGAAGAACGCACCATCGGCCCCAGCCTGGGCGCAGAGAACATCGCCCAGGGCTTCAACAGCGTGCTGTACGGCCTGATCGCCATCGCCATTTTCATGAGTGCCTACTACATGCTGTTCGGCGTGTTCAGCACCCTGGCGCTGACCTTCAATCTGCTGCTGCTGGTGGCGCTGCTTTCCATGCTGCAAGCCACCTTGACGCTGCCCGGCATGGCCGCCATCGCGTTGACGCTGGGCATGGCCATCGACGCCAACGTGCTGATCAACGAACGCGTGCGCGAAGAGCTGCGCAACGGGGCGCCGCCGCAGGTGGCCATCCAGGCCGGCTACGAACGCGCCTGGGGCACCATCCTGGACAGCAACATCACCACCATGATCGCCGGCCTGGCGTTGCTGGCCTTTGGCTCGGGCCCGGTGCGCGGTTTCGCGGTGGTGCACTGCCTGGGCATCCTGACCAGCATGTTCAGCGCCGTACTGTTCTCGCGCGGCTTGGTGAATCTTTGGTACGGGCAGCAAAAGCGCCTGAAGACGGTGTCGATCGGGCAGATCTGGAAGCCGGTGGCCAAGACCGGGCAGCCACCCGCCACGTTTCAGGGCCAGCCTGAAAACCAGCCAGAACCCACCACGCCCGTGGTCAAGGTCTGAACACCCGCCTGAGCGAGCCGCGAAAGACTAGACACCATGGAATTTTTCCGTATCCGCAAAGACATCCCGTTCATGCGCCACGCGCTGGTGCTGAACGCCGTTTCTTTCGTTACTTTTGCGCTGGCGGTGTTCTTCATCGCCACCAAGGGCCTGCACCTGTCGATCGAATTCACCGGCGGCACGGTGATGGAGGTGCAATACGCGCAAACGGCTGACGTCAACCGCACCCGCGCCACGGTCGAATCGCTGGGCTTCGGCGAAGTGCAGGTGCAGAACTTCGGCACCTCGCGCGACGTGCTCATTCGCTTGCCCGTGCGCGGCGATGTCAAGCAGACAGAGGTGTCTTCGCGGGTGTTCACCGAACTGTGCAGCGCCGAGTCGGGCACGGTGGGCATCAAGCAATACACCACGCCGCAAGGCGAACAGATCAGCCGGCCTTCCTGCACGGCAGCCGGTGACACCGAACCGCTGACGCTGCAGCGCACCGAAGTGGTGGGTCCTTCTGTGGGTGCCGAGTTGGCGCGCGACGGCTCGATCGCCCTGATCGTCACCATCCTGGGCATCATGGCTTATCTGGCGATGCGCTTCGAGTGGAAGTTCGCGGTCGCCGGCATCATCGCCAACCTGCACGATGTGATCATCATCCTGGGTTTCTTCGCCTACTTCCAGTGGGAATTCTCACTGGCGGTGCTGGCTGCCATCCTGGCCGTGCTGGGCTATTCGGTGAACGAATCGGTGGTCATCTTCGACCGCATACGCGAGGTCTTCCGCAAGTACCGCAAGCTGACCGCGCCTCAGGTCATCGACAACGCCATCACCAGCACCATCAGCCGCACCGTCATCACCCACGGCAGCACGCAGATGATGGTGCTGTCGATGTTGATCTTCGGCGGGCCGACATTGCACTACTTTGCCGTGGCCCTGACCATCGGCATCCTGTTCGGCATCTATTCTTCGATCTTCGTTGCCGCCGGCATCGCCATGTGGCTGGGCGTGAAGCGCGAGGACCTCATCAAGAACAGCGGCAAGGAGATCGATCCCAACGATCCGAATGCCGGGGCCGTGGTATAGAGTGGGGTGACAAACCACCCGCCCCGCCACTGCTGATATGGCCCAGAGCGCGTCGCACGAAAACATCGCCTCGCAGGCGCGCAGGATCTATACCGAAGAACTGGTCAAAGGTCTGGTCGACCTGGTGCAGGCCGGTCTGGAGGGCGCGCGCAACCTGCTGGACAAGCCCAGCGAACATGCCGTCTTCCAGCGCCGGCGGGAACTGCTGCAGGGCCTGAACCAGGGCGCGCAGGCCTGGCACCGCGGCATCGTGGCGGGCCTGCGGCAGATGTTGAATGGCGGGGTTTCAGCCACGCGCGCCGCTGAATGGCCGCAGGCAGGTTCGGCGCGCGACACGCTCACGCTGGTGCCTGACGATGTCATCGAACTGGAGATCGTCACCTCGCGCCTGGCGTTGGCCATCATGGACCGCGCGAGCTGGGAATTTGCCGACCTGCGCTCGCGCGTGGCCTACCTGGAAAACCGCGCCGAGCTCGACCCGCACGACATGCTGCGGGCACATGTGTTGGCGCGCATCGTTTTCGATGCCTGGCGCGAATCGAAGCAGACGCTGGACAGCTGGCGTGAGATGCAGGCGGTGCTCCACGAAGAGTTCGCGCTATTGGTGGAAGAGGCTTACCACGAGGCCAACCGCTGGCTGATGGCGCAGAACGTGCTGCCCGAGGTGGACTTGCGGCCCTTCATCAGGCGCTCACGCACGCACCCGAATGCGCAACTCGGCTGGCAGCCCGCCAGCGGTTTCGGTTCCTTCTCTGGCCCTGGCGTGGGCCCGAGCTCGGGTGTGGGCGCGACGGACAGCCAGCTCTTCGGGCCTTCGGGCTACGGCGGTGCCTCAGGAAGCGGTTTCGGCAGCGGTTCAGCCCGCGGTTCGGGCGGCTATTCAGGTGGCCAGCCAGGCGCCAATTCTGGCGGCCATTCAGGCGGCGGGGTGGCCGACGAGACGCGGCTGATGACGCGCGCTTCGCCCTTGACGCGCAGCCGCGACCATGCCGAGGCCGTGCTGGGCCGGCTCAACCGCTTCATCGGCCGCCATGTGCCTGCCTTTGGCCTGTCCACGCGCTCTGCGCAGCTGCAGCAGTTCCAGCCGCCTTCGCCTGCAGGGCCGCACACAGCTTCGGGCTACCCGGCCAAGGTAGCGATGTCGCCCGGCCTGGCCCGCGCCATCGAAACCGCACAGCAAGGCATTCGCCAGCGGCTGGCGCCGACAACGCTGCATGGCGAGCCCCAGGTCACCACGCCCGTGATGCTGGAAGAACTGCACCAGCGCAAGCAGGTGCTGAAGAAGGCTGCAGCCACGCCGGAAGAGCGCGCCACCATCGAGATCGTGGCCCTGCTGTTCCAAAGCATCCTGACCGAAGATCGCATTCCTGCCAGCGTGCGGGTGTGGTTTGCGCGGATGCAAATGCCGGTGCTCCGCGTGGCCGTCACCGAGCCCGATTTTTTCGCCACCATCGACCACCCCGCGCGTCGGCTGATAGACCGCATGGGCGCTTGCGTGATGGGATTCGACAGTGTCGCGCAGGTCACGAACGCCACACCAGGCACGCAGGGCACCACAAGCGATGCGCTGGAGCGCGAGATCAAACGCGTGGTGCAGGTCGTCGAGGCCTACCCCGACACCGGCAGGCGCGTTTTTCAGACCGTCCTGATCGAGTTCGAGAAGTTTCTGGAGCACTACTTCAAGAACGAAAACGAGGCCACGCGCAAAGGTGTTTCGCTGGCGCAGCAGGTCGAGCAGCGCGAGATCCTGGCCATTCAGTACACGATCGAGTTGCGCCGCATGCTCAGCGACGTGCCGGTGCAGGAAGGCGTGCGCCAGTTTCTGTTCCACGTGTGGGCCGATGTGCTGGCGACGACGGCTGTGCGCTACGGCGCGCAGGGCGAGCCCACGCGCGTGATGAAGCGTGCTGCGGCCGACCTGATCTGGAGCGCGAGCGCCAAGGTCACGCGCGAGGAACGCGCCGAAGTCATTCGCCGCTTGCCGCTGCTGCTCAAGAGTCTGCGTGAGGGCATGGCCTCCGCCGGCATGGACAACGCGCGCCAGGACGAACAGATTCAGCAGCTCAATAATTCACTGGCTGCGGCCTTCACGGCGAAAGCCGCCGTGATTCCTGATGACCGCCTGCGCGAACTGATGGAGCGCCTGGAAACGCTGGAAGAGCTGCTGCCCGAAGCGCAGGATGTGGACATCGACGAGTCGTTGGTGCTCGACCTGTCGGGCCATCAAAGCTCGGAACTGGAAGTGGTGCTGGACGGCGGCAGCATGCCCAGCCCGGCGATGGTGGCCTGGGCGCGTGAGCTGCAGGTGGGCAGCTGGTACATGCTGGACCGGGGCGGCAACAGCGAAGCCGTGCAGCTGGCCTGGCACGGCATGCGCAAGCAGTTGAGCCTGTTCGTCACGCCGCACGGGCGCTGTGTGCTGTTTCAGCAGCACCGGCTGGCGGCGTACTTGCAGGCGGGGCACCTGCTGCCGGCACAAGACGAGGCGCTGACCGTGCGCGCCACGCGCAGCGCTCTGGCCAAGCTGGACGTGGACGCGTCGCGCCTGCTGAATTAGTGAATCAGCCGGTCTTCCGGATCGACGAACAACTCGTCCAGGATCAGTGCATCGGGCTCTTCGCCCAGGCTCCAGAACACCATCAGCACGATGACCTTCAGGTCGTCCAGCTCGATCGGCCCGCCGCCCACGGCCATGGCGCGGTCGACCACCATTTCGCGCATCGGCGGCGGCAGCACGGAAGCCGATTCGAGGAAGCTGATGAAGCCGATGGAATCGTCACCCAGCGCTTCGCGCTCGGCGTCGGAATAAAGGCGCATGCTGGCCGGGCCTTGTGCGCCTGCCACGCCTTCAGACGAACTGGCCAGACCGTCCAGCCAACGCAGGGCGTCCTGGATCTCGTCGGTCTCGAAACCCACGGCTGAGAGCTTGCGCCGCAACTGACGCGGCTCGGGGCACGCGTCGGGCCGCCAGTAGTTCTCGTACAGGTAAACGAGGACATCAAACATGAATTCACTATACCCCAGGGAGTCTGCGCAGCGCCCTGCGAACCGACGCCCTCAGGCCGCGCCCCGGCGCTGGAAAAGTCCGCCTGGCAGCCGTGCCACACGAGCTTGCAATTCCAGTTCCAGCAGCTTGGCGTTCAGCTCGGCGGTGGGCCAGCCGGTGCGTGCCTGCAGGGCGTCCAGCGTCGTCGGTTCGAAACCCAGAGCGGCCAGCAGCGGATCATCGGTCTCGGGCAATTCGGCCAGCGGGGTCTGCGCGGGTGCGCAGGCCGTGGGCCCACGCAGTTCTTCGGTGATGTCGCTGGCAGATTCCACCAGCTTGGCCCCCTGCTTGAGCAACTGGTGGCAGCCCTTGGCGTGCGGCGAGTGGATCGACCCTGGCACCGCAAACACTTCGCGCCCGGCTTCCAGCGCCATTCGGGCGGTGATGAGCGAGCCCGACCGCAAGGCCGCTTCCACCACCAGCGTGCCCTGGCACAAGCCGGCGATGATGCGGTTGCGCTGTGGAAAATTCTCGGGCAGCGCCGCCACCCCAGGCGCGTATTCGCTTACCAGGGCGCCCTGTTGCGCAATGCGCTGGGCCAGGTCGCGGTGCGAAGGCGGGTAGACGCGGTCCAGCCCGGTGCCCACCACGGCCACCGTGCCTGCGCCTGCTGTGGCGGACGTGACTGACGTGACTGACGTGACTGACGTCACTGACGCGGCCAGCGCGCCTTCATGCGCTGCGCCATCGATGCCCTGGGCCAGCCCCGATACGACCACCCAGCCCTGTTCGCCCAGCGCGCGGGCGAAAGCGCGCGCGTTGTCCAGGCCCTGCGCGCTGGCGCTGCGGCTGCCGACGATGGCCACGGCCGGTTTGTTCAGCCAGGCCAGCTGGCCTTGCACATACAGCAGCAGCGGCGGGTCGGCTGTGGCCAGCAGCAGCGGCGGATAGTCGGGGTCGCCCAGGCACAGCACATGGCGGTCGCTGCCTCCATGCCGCCATTGCAGCGCGGCAGCCAGGCGTTGCTCGAAATGAGGCGGTATCTGGCCCAGCGCCTGTGCGACGGCTGCACCCACCAGTTGGCGCAGGGTGGCCGGTGGCATGTCGAACACCGCCTGCGGCGAACCGCAGGCCATCAGCAGCGTACGCGCGCGGTCGCGGCCCAGGCCTGGCGTTTCCAGCAGCCTGAACCAGGCGCGAAATTCAGCGTCTGTGACTGCTGTGGTTTCGGTCAATGCACGGCACCCAAGGACGTACAGACTGGGTTCAGGGCTGGTTTGAGGGCCGGATCAAGGCTGAGTGAACCGGTCGCCCGCCACCACGGGGTCGGCCACGGTCAGGATCAGCGCATAAGACACGCGGTCGAAGACGCGGAAGACGAACAGCAGGCCATGTTGTTCGTCCGGCAGCTTCAGCGCCACGCGCTGGCCGGGTTGCGTGGTGTCTAGCGCTGCCTTGCCGGCGCGCCACAGTGCCAGCACATGGCCGCGTTCCAGGCCGTCGCGCTGGCCACGGTTGATGGCCACCACCTGGTTTTGCCCGGCGCGCAGGCCGTCACCGTAGATGGAGATGATGCGGCCGTCCACCGGGTTGGGTGGCGGCCGTGGCACGTAGGCTGCCAGCTCTTGCTGCGGCACGGGCGACAGCCGGTCGCCCACCACGGCTTCCAGCCGCGTGCTGGTGATGCGGAAGGTGGCCGGCACGACAGCGGCTTTCTCGCCCGTGGCCTCCACGCCGGCGCGCATGTATTCGGCCGTGCCGACATAGCGGCCCTCGAAGCCCAGCACTTCGCGCGTTTCGGGGTCGACCAGGGGCTTGAGTTGGCGGAAGAGGCGGAAATCACGCGCCCCGCCCAGGTCGCCGCGCACATAGGCGGTTTCGCCGCGCGACACCATCACGCGGCCTTCCTGCGTGGCGACGATGCGCGGCGCACTGTCCAGTTCGTTGCCGTTGAAGACCGCAGCCTCGCTCAGGAACGGGCCGATCAGGTTCAGCGGAATGGAGGCAATCGCGCCGTTGGCCAGCAGATCCGAGCGCACGCGCGGCGACAGTTTCACCGTGCCGCCGGCCTGGCCATCGCCTGGCTGGGCCACGCGCAACCGCGCGCGGTCGCCGCTCTTGTCCAGCACCAGTACCTGGCCGGGGAAGATCAGATGAGGGTTGCGAATCTGGTCGATGTTCATGCCCCAGAGCTGGGGCCAGCGCCAGGGCTGCTTCAGAAACAGGCCGGAAATGGCCCACAGCGTGTCGCCGCGCTGCACGGTGTGCGAATCGGGCGCGTTGTCGGCCAGGTCCGACAACGCCACGCCGGCTTGCGCCACCTGCTGGGCTGTGGCGCGCTGAGCTGGGGTGATGGGGAAATCAGGTTCTGCTGCGCGGGCGGCTGTGGTGGCCAGGGTCAGGCTCAAGGCCAGACCCATCAGTCCCAGGCCGAGAATCGCGGTTTGGCCGGCGCGCTTGGGCGCCATGTGCACTGTGTGCACCGTGTGCGCTTGAAAGGGGCTGGAACGCATGTCGATGTTGGGTCTCCGCATCGGGGCCTCAGGCTGGCCAGGCGCTGCCTGCGCGCTGGCTCTGTGCCAAGGCGGGCAACAGGTGGCAATGTCAAAATCATGGGCCTCGGTTGATTCTGCCCGCAAAAACTCAGCCCCGACAGCGCCAGCGCCGGCGCCGGCACCATTGCCAGCGCCGGCCTGTGCAGGCTGTCACGTCTGTCACGTCTGTCTCGTCTGTCTCGTCTGTCACGTCGCTTGAAATGGGGCGCGTTTGACGCCACCTACATTTATATATGGCACTACTGAACATCCTGCGCTTCCCCGACCCGCGCCTGCACACCGTGGCCCGCCCCGTGGCGCTTGTAGACGAACGCATTCGCCAACTCGCCAGCGACATGATCCAGACGATGTATGCCAGCGACGGCGTGGGCCTGGCCGCCACACAGGTAGACGTGCATGAACGCGTCATCGTCATGGACACCTCAGACACGCACGACCAGCCTCTGGTGCTGATCAACCCCGAAATCACCTGGCGCAGCCAGGAGATGGCGGTGAACGAAGAAGGTTGCCTGTCGGTGCCGGCCATTTTCGACCGCGTCGAGCGGTATGCGCAGGTCACCGTGCAGGCGCTGGACCGAGAAGGCAATGCCTTTGAGTTGACAGCTGAAGGGCTGCACGCGGTGTGTGTGCAGCACGAGATGGACCACCTGCTGGGGAAGGTGTTTGTGGAATACCTGAGCCTGCTCAAACGCGACCGCATTCGCAGCAAGATGGTCAAGAAAACGCGCGAAGAGCAGCGTGGCGACTGATGCGCCGGCTGCCAGCCTGCTTGTTGCGTATGCCGGCACGCCGGAATTTGCCCGCGTGGCGCTGGCTGGCATTGCGCAGGCAGGCTTCACCGTTCCGCTGGTACTGACCCAGCCCGATCGCCCGGCCGGCCGGGGCCTGAAGCTGCAGCCCTCAGCCGTCAAACAAGAGGCGCTGGCGCGCGGCTTCCCGTTGTGCCAGCCCCAGGGTTTGAAGCTGGACGGCCGGTTCGCAGCAGACGCCCGGGCAGCGCAGGCCGCTTTGCTGGCCGCCCGGCCCGATGTGCTGGTAGTGGCTGCTTACGGCTTGATCCTGCCGGCCTGGATGCTGGCCTTGCCCAGGCTGGGCTGCCTGAACATCCACGGCTCGCTGCTGCCGCGCTGGCGCGGTGCAGCGCCTATTCAGCGCGCCATCGAGGCCGGCGACCTGCAAACCGGCATCACCCTGATGCAGATGGACGCTGGCCTGGACACAGGGCCGATGCTGCTGCGCGGCTCTGTCGCCATCACCCCGACCGACACCGCTGCCACGCTGCACGACAGCCTGGCGGTGCTGGGCGCGCGGCTGGTGGTGCAGGGCTTGCACGCGGCGCAGGCGGGCCGGCTGCAGCCAGAAGTTCAGCCCACGGAAGGCGTGACCTACGCCCACAAGATCGACAAGGCCGAAGCCGCCATCGACTGGCAGGCAGATGCAGCAACCATCGAACGCCGCTTGCGCGCCTTCGACCCCTTTCCTGGCTGCACCGCCGACCTGGCCGGGCAGACCGTGAAGCTCTGGCGCGGCCGCGTGGTGCCGTCACCAGGCGTGCCTGCGGGTAGCTGGCTCACCCAGGACGATGGCCGCCTTGTCCGCGCTTGTGGCCGCGACGCGCTGGAATGGCTGGAATTGCAGCTGCCTGGCGGCCGGCGGATCAGTGCAGCCGATTGGCGGCAGCGTTTTGGTGCAGTAGCGTTGTGAAGCTGCAACCCTGAGAGATGGTGCGCTGAGAGATGGTGCGCTGAAAGATGGTGCGATGAAAGATGGCGCACTCCCAGTACCCACTTCACTCGATGCGAGCACTTCAGCCGGTGCCCGCCCAGGCCGATACATCCGGTACTGCCGCTCTTGTTGAACCTGCCGTGCCTTTGCCCCCCATCTGCTCACCTTTTGGCGATTTGCGCCCCATCCGCCTGGCCCTGGCCTTGGTGGCAGGCCTGTGGCTGACGGGTTGCGACCAACTCGGCATCGAGTCGGCCAGCACGATTGCCGGCCGGCGGGAAGCCGAGGGCAAGGCCGTGGGCGGTGCGTGCCGCCATGCTGCGCGCTCCATCGAAGCTTGTTATCAGCTGAACAAGCGCGCCGACAAGGCAGCGGTCTTCGCGGGCTGGCGTGAGATGGAAGACTACATGCGCGAAAACAAGATCGAAGCCATCGCCGCACCCGCCACCACCGAGCCAGTGACAGCCAAGGCCGAAGACGAAGCGCCTGCCGAAGAGGCCAGCGCCAGCAAAGCCCCTTCCTGATTGGTTGAATGACGCGCTGAATGACGCGCTGAATGACGCGCCGACAGCGGCGCCCGCGCTTCAGCCGCGCGAGCTGGCATCTGGTCGCCGTCTGAAGCAGCGCGTCGCGTTCAGCTGGCGGCCCAGCCTGTGCTGCAGCACAGTTGCTTCATTGCCACTGGCCACACGGAGCGCCGCATGAACTTCATCACCCGCCGCATGACGCTTTTGACCCTGCTCAGTGGCCTTGCGGGCTGGCTGGTGCTGAGTGCCGCGCCCTCCCATGCCTGGGCCGCCACCACGGGCTCTGGCCAGCAAGTGACGCAAACGCGCGAAGTCACCGATTTCAACCGCGTGTCCTTGGCCGGCGACATGAAGGTGCTGATCAGCCAGAGCAGACAAGGCAGTCAGGCCGGCAGTTATTCAGTGCAGGTGCGGGCCGACGACAACTTGCAGGCCCTGCTGGAAACGGTGGTGGACGACGGCCGCCTGCAGATCCGCTGGAAGCGCGGCGAAACCGTTTACCGCGCCGGCCGTGTGGTGGTCACTGTCGTCATGCCGGCGCTCACCGCGCTGGCGGTAGCGGGTTCTGGCGATTTGGAGCTGGCGCCCTTCACCACGCCCAGTCTGAAAGTGGCGGTCGCCGGCTCGGGCGACGCCCAACTCACGGGCCTGGCCACGGAAGACCTCAGCGTCAGCGTGTCAGGCAGTGGCGATGTGCGCGGCGCCGGCAAATCTGCCCGCGTGACCGTCAGCGTGGCCGGCAGCGGCGACGTGCGGCTGCAAGAGATGAAGGCAGGCGACGTGTCGGTCAGCATCGCCGGCAGTGGTGATGTGGCGGTGCATGCCGACAAGACGCTGAAGGTCAGCATCGCCGGCAGCGGCGATGTGGTCTACAGCGGCCAGGCGGTGGTGACGCGCCGCGTTGCCGGCAGCGGCAGCGTGACGCAGCGCTGAGCCTGGCCGGTCCCAGTTCAAGCGCGGCGACAATCGCCGCTGTGAATTCCCCCGCCGCCACTTCAGCCGCCTTGCCCATTTGGCGGCACCCTGAATTTGCCCGTGGCGCACGCGAGATGGTGGGCACGGCCATGGGCATTGCTGCCTGGGGCTTGATCACTGGCGTGGCGATGAGCAAGAGCGGCTTGTCTGAACCGCTGGCCGTGATGATGTCGCTGCTGGTCTTTGCCGGCAGCGCCCAGCTCGCCGTGCTGCCACTGATCTCGAGCGGCGCGCCGGTGTGGGTGGTGTGGACCACGGCCCTGTGCGTGAACCTGCGCTTCGTCATCTTCAGCGCCCAGTGGCGACCTTACATGATGGGTTACAGCCGTTGGCAGCGGCTGCGCATGGGCTATTTCACGGCAGACCTGAACTACGTCATGTTCATGCAGCGCTTTCCCGAGCCCCAACCGGCGCCGGAACAAGCGCCTTACTTCTGGGGCGGCGTGGCCACCAACTGGCTGGCCTGGCAGCTGCCGTCTCTGGTGGGCATCTTCATGGCCGACAGTATCCCCGTGCACTGGGGCATCGGTTTTGCCGGCACGCTGGCGCTGCTGGGCGTGGGCGCATCCTTGATTCAGGGCCGCGCCACCCTGGTGGCCGGTGCCGTGGCGGGCTGTGCCGCGGTGGCGGCTTATGCGCTGCCGCTGAAACTGAACATCGTGGTGGCCATAGCGGCTGCCGTGGCCATGGCGCTGTTCATCGACCAGCACAGCCGGCTCAGGCCTGGTGCACGCCGATGAGCGACTGGCAAATCGCGTTGACCATTGCGGGCCTGGCCATCATCACCGTGGTCACGCGCTCGTTCTTCTTCATCAGCGACCGCGAATTGCCGGTGCCCGCCTGGGTGCAGCAGGGCTTGCGCTATGCGCCGCTGGCGGCACTGGCCGCGGTGGTGCTGCCCGAGATCGTGATGACGCAGGGCCAGCTCATAGACACCTGGCGCGACCCGCGCCTGTTTGCTGCTGCTGCCGCGCTGGCTTATTTTTTCTGGCGCCGAGGCATCCTGGGCACCATCCTCACCGGCATGGCTGTGCTGCTGGCCCTGAAGCTGGGGCTGGGCTGGTAGGCCCCTGAATGGTTGAATAAAGAGTGGAGACCCGCATGAACATCAAGCGACTGACAGACCTGATTGCCCATGGCGACCTGCAAGGCAAGCGCGTTTTCATCCGCGCCGACCTGAACGTGCCGCAAGACGAAAACGGCCTCATCACCGAAGACACGCGCATCCGCGCCAGCCTGCCTGCGGTGCGCATGGCGCTGGACGCGGGTGCTGCGGTGATGGTGACCTCGCACCTGGGCCGGCCCACCGAAGGCGACCCGCAGCCGGCCGACACGCTGGCGCCGGTGGCCGAGCGGATGAGCGAATTGCTGGGTGTGCCTGTGCCTTTGCAACCGAACTGGGTAGAAGGCGTGGCCGTGCTGCCAGGTTCGGTGGTCATGTTGGAAAACTGCCGCCTGAACAAAGGCGAGAAGAAGAACGACGAAGCGCTGGCCCGCAAGATGGCGGCCTTGTGCGACATCTTCGTTCACGATGCTTTCGGCACCGCGCACCGCGCCGAAGCCAGCACCTACGGCATCGCGCAATTCGCGCCTGTGGCCTGCGCCGGCCCGCTGCTGGCAGCAGAAGTGGATGCCATCACGAAGGTACTGGCAGCACCGAAGCGGCCGCTGGTGGCCATCGTGGCGGGCAGCAAAGTGAGCACCAAGCTGACGATCCTGAAAGCGCTGTCGGAGAAGGTGGACGGTTTGATCGTGGGCGGCGGTATCGCTAACACCTTTCTGCTGGCCATGGGCCTGCCCATCGGCAAAAGCCTGGCCGAGCCCGACCTGGTGGACCAGGCGCGGGCTGTCATCGACGCCATGAAGGCGCGCGGCGCCGAAGTGCCGATTCCGGTGGACGTGGTGGTGGCCAAGACCTTCGCAGCCGATGCGCCGGCCACGGTGAAGGACGTGGCCGATGTGGAAGACGATGACCTGATCCTGGATGTGGGCCCGAAGACGTCGGCCCGGTTGGTCGAGAAGTTGATGGCCGCCGGCACCATCGTCTGGAACGGCCCCTTGGGCGTGTTCGAGTTCGACGCCTTCAGCCAGGGCACTGAAGCCGTGGCGCGCGCCGTGGCAGCCAGCCCGGCTTTCAGCATCGCGGGCGGTGGCGACACGCTGGCAGCGATTGCGAAATACGGCATCGAGAAAGAGGTGGGCTACATCAGCACCGGCGGCGGTGCTTTTCTGGAAATGCTGGAAGGCAAGACCCTGCCGGCGCTGGACATCCTGTCCCAGCGGTTTGATGCGTGAACACTGCCAACTTGCAAGATCCGCAGTTCAGGCAGCCGCCCATAATCGTTTTTTGCTTGCGCAACCACGCGGGCGGACCACACCCAAGCATTTGCTGGAGCAGCCCTACATGACCCGTGCCACCAAGATCGTCGCCACGCTCGGCCCCGCGTCCAGCGACCCGGTGGTACTGGAACGTTTGTTGCGCGCCGGCGTAGACGTCGTGCGGCTGAACTTCAGCCACGGCAAGGCGCAGGACCACATCGACCGCGCCACCCTGGTGCGCGAAGTGGCCGCCAGGATCGGCAAGCCGGTGGCCCTGATGGCCGACTTGCAGGGGCCGAAGATCCGCGTGGGCAAGTTCGCTGACGGCAAGGTCATGCTGGAAGCTGGGGCCGCTTTCATTCTGGATGCGCAACGCACCGAACCCGGCGACCTGCAGGGCGTGGGCCTGGACTACAAGGAACTGCCGCGCGATGTGCGCCCCGGCGACACGCTGCTGCTGAACGATGGCTTGATCAAGCTGACCGTGGAAGCCGTGCGAGGCGAGCAGGTGCACACGCGTGTGGTCCTTGGCGGAGAGCTCTCGAACAACAAAGGCATCAACAAGGCCGGCGGCGGCCTCACGGCACCGGCGCTGACTTCCAAGGACATGGAAGACATCAAGACGGCCGTTTCTTTCCAGTGCGAATACCTGGCGGTGAGCTTTCCGAAGAACGCCACCGACATGGAAATGGCGCGCAGCCTGGCCAATCTGGCCGGAGAGCCTTTCCGGCATCGGCCGGCCATGATCGCCAAGATCGAGCGCAGTGAAGCCATCCCCAATTTGGAAGCCATCCTCAAGGCCAGCGACGGCATCATGGTGGCGCGCGGCGACCTGGCCGTCGAGGTGGGCAATGCGGCGGTGCCGGCCTTGCAAAAACGCATGATCCGCATGGCGCGTGAACTCGACAAGGTCGTCATCACCGCCACGCAGATGATGGAAAGCATGATCCTGGCGCCCGTGCCCACGCGCGCCGAGGTCAGCGACGTGGCCAACGCCGTGCTCGACGGCACCGATGCGGTGATGCTGAGCGCGGAAACCGCTGCCGGCCGCTACCCGGTGGAAACGGTGGAGCAGATGGCGCAGATCGCCGAAGAAGCCGAGCGCGCAGAAGACGTGATGCTGGACGCCGACTTCAAGAACAAGCGCTTCGGCCGTATCGACCAGAGCATTGCGATGGGCGCGTTGTTCACCGCGCACCACCTGGGCTGCAAAGCCATCCTGGC
>JBBQXN010000085.1:0-14074 GCA_038209585.1 Burkholderiales bacterium | reverse complement strand
GTGTTTTGCGACCAGGCTACTTCTGCTTGGCAAGCCACTTGTCGAACTGCGCTATCTCTTTCTTCTGTGCCGCGATGATTTGCTTGGACATGGTTTTCATTTCCGGCGACTTGCCCTGTGCCAACTGCATCTCCGCCATGTTCACGGCTTGCTGATGGTGCAGCTTCATCATCATCGCGAAGTCTTTGTCGATGTCGCCGGTCGACGTCATCTTCTGCATGCCCTCCATGCCCATCATCATGGATGCTTTCATGTCCTGCGGTGCGGCTGCGCCTTTGTGCATCTGCCCCATAGGCATGGCGGCGGACGGCGCCATCGCGGGGGCAGTCTGCGCCTGCACGGAGGCTGCGGCGAGCCAAAGTGCCGTCAGTGGAAAGAGGAACAAGGCCTTGCCGGGGTTTGGGGTCTTGAAGTACACGGTGTCTCCTAAAAGTGAGTTCGGATGCTTTCAGTGCGCTATCGCGAGGCAGGCCTCTGCACAGCGCTCGCACGCCTCGGCACAACGCCAGCAGTGGTCCATGCTTTGCTTGCTGCACTCTGCAGCGCAGCCACGGCGCGCGGTCGCGCAGAGTGCGCAGATGGCCTCAAGTTGTTCACCGCCCCTGGGCCATCGACGCAGCGGCGAGCCGGCAGATGTCGGCGTATTCCACATCCAGAGCGATGCAGCGCGCCATGGGTCTCGGGTCAGCCTCCGCGGTGCATCGCGCCGCGCATTGCGGGCATGCCGAAGCGCATTCATTACATGCACTAAGGCATGCTTCCTCGATGGAGTTAGCCATGAGATTCCTTGTATTGGCCGCACGAGTAGTGACTGAAGAGTATTTCAGCTCGGGCACTCTCTGACTGTGCGTCAGCGCACGCAGCAATTGGAAAATTGCCAATGGCAGCGACAGGGGTGGCCCAATTCAGCCGCTACACCGCTCGGAAGCAGCCGTCTCCGTGCCTTGGTCACGGCGGCGCTGCAGTTCTCTCAGCCCCACCTTCGATGTATTTAAGCATTCCGCCGTTCTAGTCTAGGTTGCTGATGACGCTGTGTCGCAGCGTGTAGGCGGTCGTGACTGACGACAAGCTCGCGGTTTCGACAGCGGCCTAAATGGGCCACTTCCACGCGTCCTTGTTCCAGGCCTTGCCATCAGCGCGCGAGAGCATTGGAGCTGTGGGCGCAGAGGCAGTTGACAAAGACCGCGCAGAAAGGCGGCGAGGTCTGCCGGAGCCTTCTCGATGAACTGCAAACGTTGCGCTCTGTCGAGGTAAAGCGCCTTCTTTGGTCCGCGTTCTTGATCGGCCGGAGCTTGCCGCGCCACGCGTGGTCAGTTGTGAGCAACCCGTCCACGTAGGTAAGGTTCAGTGCGGCCCGAAGGCATGTCATGTCGCAGTTCAAAGTGCTGTCAGAACGTTGCCATCAACTCATCAACCAGCGCCACGCCGCCGCCGCCGCCTGCGGGTCCACCAGCAGCACGAACAGCACGCCGGCCACCGCGCCGCCGATGTGGGCGTCGTGGTTGACGCGCCCGCCGCCGCGCTTCGACGCCCAGATGCTGTAAGCCAGGTACGCCACCGCAAACAGTGGCGCCGGGATGGGCACGGGAATCGGCAGGATGAAGATCGACGCCTGCGGCACATAGACGATCGACGCGAAGAGCACCGCGCCAATGGCCCCGGAAGCGCCCAGCGTGCGGTAGCCGGCATCGCTGCGGTGCTGCAGCCAGGTCAGCGCGTCGCTGGCCAGCAGGCCGACCAGGAACAGGGCGATGAACTTCGGCGTGCCGATGGCGCGTTCGAGCCCGAAGCCGAAAGCCCAGAAGGTGAAGCCGTTGAACAGCAGGTGCGTCAGGCTGCCATGCAGGAAGGCGCTGCTGATCAAGCTGCCCCACTCTTGGCGCCGGAGCAGCCAATACGGCCGGAACACGCCGCGGTCGATCCAGTCAGGACGTTGGTACAGCGCAATCAGGCTCACCAGCGCCATGGTGGCCAGCAGAAATGCTGCCGCTGGCGAGGCGGTGATGAAGGCCAGGTCGTTGGATGTCATCAGCTGCCCGGGCCGCAATCCAGCGTGTTGGGCTGCGGGCCCAGATGCAGCGCTTGCCGCAGTTCGCGCAGAGCGGTGCGCAGCCCCTCTTCCAGCGTGGGGTGGTAGTAAGGGTAGGACAGCATCTGCTGCACGGTGTCGCCGCGCTCGACCGACCAGGCCAGCAGATGGGCGATGTGCTCGGCCGCCGGCCCCACCATCTCGGCGCCCAGCAAGCGCCCGGTGCCCGGTTCGCCGTAAACCTCGAGCGCACCCTGGTTCACCGCCATCACCTGTGCCCTGCCCTGGTCGGCGTAAGAGACGCGACCGACCTCGAAGCTGACCCCGGCCTGTGTCAACGCCTCGAAGCCCTGGCCCGCGGTGGCCAGTTGCGGCGAGCTGAAGACGACCTGCATGCGCGTGCGGCGCGTCTGCTTGCGCACGCGCGGAAAACTCGCTGCGGCAGCGCCGGCGATGCGCCCCTCGTCGGCGGCTTCGTGCAGCACCGGCCAGTCGGCGGCGGCGTCTCCGGCGATGAAGACCGGCAGTGCCCCGACCTGCATGCTGTGGCGGTTGAACACTGGCACGCCGTGCTCGTCCAGTGGCAGGCTGGTGTTGGACAGGCCCAGCGCCTGCACATGGGCCCTGCGGCCCACGGCAGCCAGCAGCAGTTCGAAATGTTCTCCGGGTGCGTTGCTGCCGTGGCAGCGCACGCGCACGGCGTTACCGTTTTCGTCCGCATCCAGGTCCACCTGCAGGTCATCGGCGCCCAGCGTCAGCGGCAAGGCCTGCCCGAAGATGTCGCGGCACTGCGCCTGCAATGCCGGCGACGACAGCGTGCCGACCTGGTTCTTCGCGTCGTACAGCCGCACCCGCACCTGCAGCCGGTGCAGCGCCTGCGCCAGTTCCAGGCCCAGCGGCCCGGCGCCGACCACCGCCACCGAAGCCGGCAGCGTCGGCCAGTCGAAGATTTCGTCGTGCGTGAGCAGGCGCCGGCCGAGCGCCCGGCACCAGTCGGGCGGCCGCACCGGGCTGGCACCGGTGGCAATCACGATGCGCGCCGCATGGATGCGCGTCGGCGCGCCGACCTCGGCCGCGTCGATGGCCAGCGTGTGGTCGTCGATGAAGCGGGCATGCCCTGTGACGCGGTGCGCTGCCGGCCAGCTCTCGACCGCTTTCAGCACCGAGGCCACGTAGCGGTCGCGTTCGCTGCGCACGCGCGCCATCACGGCTGCGCCATCGACCTTCGGCGCGCCGGTTTCGATGCCGAAGACCCGGGCCTGCGCCACGGCGTGGGCGGCAGAGGCTGCGGCAATCAGCAGCTTGCTGGGCATGCAGCCCACGCGCGCGCAGGTAGTGCCCCAGGGCCCGGCGTCGATGACGACCACCCGGTCGGTTTCCTTCGCCACCTGTTCATAGGCGGCCATGCCGGCGGTGCCGGCACCGATGATGGCAACGTCGACGTCCAGGGTCTGGGTCATGGGGCTTGGCGCGTGTTGCGGGTTGCGGGTTGTGGTGAACGGGGGAACGGGGGAACGGGGGAACAAAAGGCTGGCCCAGGGTGCCATATTCCGCCGCGGCAAGCCGGCCTCCCGCCATCAGGGTGTGCCCAGCACCTCGAAACGGCGCACGGCCCGCTGCCCGGCGCTGTCGACGACGGTGGGCTGGTGTCCCAGGTCGGTGGGCACATGGACCTTGGCGCCGGCGTCGGGGTAGACCACTTCCAGCGCGGCAGATGAGCCGGTCGCACCGGACGCACCGCTGAAGTCACCGCGGCCTGCGCGCCCGTCGGCACCCGTCTGCATCCGTGGTGAGGTCCGCACGCCAGGGCGGCATGGGCCGGTGGTCGGGGTGTTCACGGCGGTAGTACATCGCCTGCGCCGGGCTTAGCACAAACCACGCGCGGTGCTGCATGCGGCCCGGCGACGCGCAGCCGTCGTGCACGCGCATTGCGCCGTCTGTCGACAGGTGCAGCCATCGGTGGTGCGGGCTGCGGCGGTCGCAGTGGCTGCTCAGCGGTACGCGCACGGCGCGGGTGTCGCACAGGCCGGGCTGGTTGGGCTGCACCGCCAGCGTGGCGCTTTCGGCCCAGGACGGCGCTTCGGGCGCGTGGCTGAAATAGCGCCACGCCGCAGCGTTCGGGCCGACAGAGTTGCCGCCGAAAGGCAGCGGCATCGGAACGGGGCGCGCAGGGCCTCGGCTCGGGCACCTGGCGCCCGAACAAAGCGAACTGACAAAATTAAGCGGGGCTCAAGAGCAGCTTCGGCCTCTGCCGGGCCGCCACGCGGGCCACGAATTGTTCGAAGGCCTCCAGCAGCGGCGCCCCGTCGAAAGCCGGGCCCTCGACCATGGCCAGTGCCTGCACCGTCGCTTCCAGCGTGGAAACCTGGTCAGCTCGCCGCGCCGCGCGGATCTTGCGGTAGCGGGTCGGCGCTGGCGCGTCCAGCGAAAGCCTCGGCAGCGCAGCCAGTGCCGGATGCGCAAGCAGCATCTGCAGACTCTTGCGCCATGTCGCGTCGAGCACCACCAGCCGCAAGGGTTCGGCCGCCGCCACGTTCGTGACCGGGCTGATACCTGTGCCTGTGCCTGTGGTTATGCCACGGAGCGAAGGCGAAGGCAAAGGCGCAGGCGCCGCCGGCACATCTGGGTAGAGCAGCCGCGTATCCCGCCCAGGACTCTGCAGCAATGCCCGCAGATCCTCGGGCGCGAAGCGTTCGCCAACAACCACCTCGCAGTGCGCCAGTGACAGACGAAGCAGTGCCACGCTGTTTTTCGCATGGCGTTGTTCCTGGGGGTGTTGCAGCACCAGCACCTCGGTGCGATGGGCGGTTGGCCGCGTCAGCGCACACAGGCAGGTGGCCTGCGGGCGCAGGCAATGCAGGCAAGCCGATCGGCTGAAGGTTGACGGATCACTCACCTGGCGACAGTGCCGATCCGTGAGAGCCTGCGCGTCGATTCGCGCATCACCAGCGACAGCCCGGCGTAGGTGGTGGGTGCTGCGGGCGTCTGCCCCAGGGCTTGCAGCAGGGTGGCGGCCACGGCCAGGCCCATCTCAAAGACCGGCTGGCGCACGGTGGTCAAGGGCGGCGACATGAAGGCCGACACAGGCAGGTCGTCGAAGCCCACCAGCGACATGTCTTCAGGCACCCGCAGCCCGCGCCGCTGCAGCGCCAGGCGCACGCCCCAGGCGGTCTGGTCGTTGGCGCAGAACACGGCAGTGAACGGCAGTTGCGCGTCGAGCAACTGGTTCATGGTCTGAATGCCGCCAGTCTTCAGAAAATTGCCTTCCGCGATGAGGCGCGGCTCCACCGCCAGCCCGGCATCGGCGTGGGCGCGCAAGAAGCCTTCCTTGCGTTGCGCGGCGTCGCTCTGGTCCTTCAAGCCGGCAATGTGCGCGATGCGCCGGTGGCCCAGCTCGATGAGGTGGCGCGTGGCCATGCGCCCGCCTTCGAACTGGTCGAAGTCGAATGACATCACGTTGGGTGCCTGCAGCGAGCGGTAGGTGACGGCGATGGGCTGGAGGGTGGCGATGGCGTCCCCACGCCGAGCGATCAGCAGCCGCATGCGCTCGGCTTCTTCCAGCGGATTCCAGTGGCCGGGCAAGATGATGGGTGCGTAGCCGCTGCCTTGCAGGCCTTCGTACAGGCCGCGCACGCCGCGTGCGAAATACGGGCTTTCCAGCTCATGCGTCAGCACGCCCACGGTGCGGGTGGAGCCATTGGGCAGGCTGCGCGCCGACAGGTTGGGCTTGAAGTGCAGCCGCGCGATGGCGGTCTCCACGGCCTGGCGCTTTTCAGCCGCCACGCGCGCCGTGCCGTTGAGGATGCGCGAAACCTCGCTGGGCGACACGCCCGCCAGCCGGGCCACGTCGTGCAGCGTGATTTCGGTGTTTGGCGTCGGGGCACGGTGGTCGGCGGTGCGCGGTGGCATCTCAGCGGGGGGAACCGGTCTGGCAATTGGACCTGTGACGCCTCGTTCTTCGGCAAGCCCCTGGCGCCGCAGCAGGAGCCAACACGATAGCGTTTTCACGCTTGCAGCGGAAACCTGCAAACACCTCCGTCACTGACCATACCGGCAACGCACGACATGACCACACGCCCTGCTCAGCACCGTGCCAAGCGCCCTGATCTTTAAAAGACCGCAGTGGCCAGTCCTGTGTCGGCGGCAGTGGCAGCGGAGGTTGAATCCCGGGCCAATTTTTTGAGTACGCAAGAAATCGATTTCACATCAGGTTTGGCCAACCGCGGCAGTTGCAGCCGCCGCAGCGCCACCCGGAAGTGCGCGTACGCCTGATGTCGCGGGGCGTCACCGACCACCACATCGCCATGACCACGGCACTGGCCACCAGCGCCAGCGTGCCCGACCTGATGGATCGAAGCCCGGCGTCGCCTGAAGCAGGCCACCGGCGCCTATCTCGTGGCGCATGCCGCCGACCTGGCCGACATCGGCGTGCGCTCTGGTCTGAGCGCTGGCGAAGGCGTTTACTTCGACGCGCAGGGCCGGCCCTTGGTGCAGACACCGCGTATCGTGCAGGCCTTCGAACATGCGCGTGCAGCATGCCTGGCCGGCATCGACGGCCGCATGCGGGCGTGGACCAACGAGTGGACCGAAGGCCTGCGCAGCGGCCGTGTGGCCACGCAGATGATGGGTTCCTGGTTGGCCGGCCATCTGAAGAACTGGATCGCGCCTGCAGCAGTTGGGCTGTGGCGCCGCGCAGCGGCCCGGGGCGCTTTCGCGGCCTGGGGCGGCTCGTACTACGCCATCCCCAGGGCCGCGCGCCAGCCGGCACTGGCCTGGGAGTTTCTGCAACTGCTGGCGCTGGATGAAGTGCAACAACTGGCCGCCTTTCAGACCCTGGACGCCTTCCCGGCGCTGCTGGATGTCTTGCAATCTGGGGTCGTGGACCAAGATGCTGGATCTCATGGGACGCATCAATCTGTTTTTGTTTTCCGGCTTGCTGCACGCCTACGCCGGCGTGCGGCTGCTGCCAGCACTCGCTGCTGGACCGGCCTTTGCGTGGCCGTTGGCGGCCGTGTTCGCGCTGGTACTTGCCGCCTCAGCGCTGCTGCTGCCGCTGGCGCTGATCGGGCGCCGCGTTGCCAGCTCACCGCGCCGCCGCACGGTGCTGGCCTGGGCGGGCATGTTGGCGATGGGCTGGTTTTCTTCGCTGTTCGTGTTCACGCTGGTGCGCGACGGGCTGCTGTTGCTCACTGCGCTGGTTCAGCTGCTGTGGCCTGAAGCTGTGGGAACGGTAGCGGTAACAGGAGCGGGAACGGCAACGGCAGCGTTGGCTTATCCGTCCGCGTTGCTGGTGGTGGCTGCGGCGCTGGTCGCCACCGCCGTCGGTGGCTGGAATGCCCGCCGCACCGCGGCCATCGTGCGGGTGGATGTGCCGATCGCCGACCTGCCGCCTGCCCTGCATGGCTTCACCATCGCGCAGATCAGCGACATCCATGTCGGCCCCACCATTCGTGCGGCCTATGTGCGAGCGATCGTCGAGCGCGTGAACACGCTGCAGGCCGACATGGTGGCTGTCACCGGAGATCTGGTGGACGGCAGCGTGGCCGAGCTGGCGGCCCACGTCGCGCCGCTGGCCGCGATGAGATCGCGCCACGGCAGTTTTTTCGTCACCGGCAACCACGAGTACTACAGCGGTGCCCATGCCTGGATCGCCGAGCTACGGCGTCTGGACATCACGGTGCTGCTGAACGAACACGTGGTTCTGCGCCACGGCGACAGCGATCTGGTGGTAGCAGGTGTCACCGACCACAGCGCCCATCATTTCGACGCCAACCACCGCAGCGATCCCCAGCGGGCCCTGGCCGGATCACCAGCGTCTGCGGCCCTGCGGTTGTTGCTGGCCCACCAGCCCCGCAGCGCCTCGGCGGCGGCCGACGCGGGTTTTCAACTGCAACTGTCTGGCCATACCCACGGCGGCCAGTTCTGGCCCTGGAATCACTTTGTACGGCTGCAGCAGCCGTTCACGGCAGGTTTGCACCGGCTGCAGGGCCTTTGGGTCTACACCAGCCGTGGTACCGGCTACTGGGGGCCGCCGAAGCGATTCGGCGCACCTTCAGAAATCACGCACCTGCGTCTGGTCAGGGCCTGAAGCTGTGCGTAGTACCTGTCAGCTGTTCACTTTTCTTTTGAACTGGACCGGTTGATGCACAGTCCCAGTGCCAGCAAGCTGCTGCACACGGCGAAAGACGCCAAAGGGTGCATCTGTGCTGTCATGAACAGGCTGGTTTCGCGCGTCTTCGTACCGGGTTGATTGGAGCGGGTCTCGCCTGCGCGGGCTGAGGTGTTGAGGTTGTCTCTCATGCGAGCTCTCGGTGCGGTGTCCAATGTCTGCATCATCCGGCCAAAGGCGGCCATGCCCAGTCCACTGGGGCGCGCTGAACGGCATGCTGCAAGCCATACGCCTGCACCGCGCTGGCAACGGCCCGGCGAAGATCATCACGCTGGGCTCGCAATTGTCTGACCGGGCCATGATTTTTCATGGGCCGTATTCGGCATCCAAACACCCGGTGAAAGCGGTGACTGACGCAGTCTTCAGCGCTGCGGGCGACCAGGATCAAGCGCGCGCCCGCCTGCGAGAATCTCCAGCAAACGGTTCTCACAAGCCGGGCGCATCACAGCGAACGCAGAACCTCGCCACCGGCATCGCGAAGCATGTCGTCGGCTTGTGTGGCGGAGGCCGCGTCGCGTGGATGGGCCACCACGGCCCAGCGCCCGTGCTGTAGGCCTTCGCGCAACTGCACGGCCACGGCACTGCGGTCGGGCCGCAGTGTCAGCAGGCCAGCCAGCATGCCGCCCACCAGCATGGCAATGGTGGACACGGCGATCCCCGTGAGCCAGGGTGATGCTGCTGCAGCCTGCCAGCTGTTGATCAGGACGAAGCTCAGACCGATGCCGATGAAGAATCCTGCCGACATCAACGTGACATGCGAACGGAAGGCAGTTTGCCGGATGGCTTTGCCTTCTGGCTCCACCTTGCGCATCCAATGCTGGTCACCGGGCTGAACGATGTCGACGTCGGGTTGCGTTTGGCGCAAGCGTTCTGCAGCCCGTGTCGCTTGACCGCCATCACCGAACAATGCGGCCACCAGCGTGAGGGATTTTTCAGCGAAGACGGGATGGGTCTGCGTGTTCATGTGCGGTGCTCCTCAGGCGCCAGTACGGCGTCAATCGCGCTTGCATTCTCGGGCGCTTCACGCATGCTGCGGCTACTGCGCTGGAGCTACGGTCGGCCTGCGGCTCATGCTGGCGTAGGACGGCGTGCCCGTCAGCCGCAACGCGCAACTGAACCTGGAATTCAAACCAGCCAGATGCGCCTGATGTCCAGAGCGAAAGGCCCAGCCTGTCGCCCCGCGATCATCAGCCCGACCTGGCGGATGCGGGCGGGGTCCAGAGCCGGCGCGCCCGGTACAGGGCGCCCCCGGAAGTTGGCGCTAAAAGCTGGCAGCGGCAACCTGATCACCTGCCATGGGTCAGGTTCAGGCCCGACTGTGAATTCAGCCTGGTAGTTGAGGCCATCGAAGCCGTCATCGGTCAGCAGGCTGAGCTTGAACTGCTTCGCAGAAGCGCGCACGTCGCTCCGGATCACTTGTCGCACTTCAATCAGGCAAGCTATGGCGCCAGCCTGACCCCTGGAGCCGGGGCTCGACCGCACTGAGGCGAAGCCGCCATTTCTGTCCAGCGAAACCTCGCCTTCAAAGACGGCATGACCGGCAGCGTGGTACCGAAGTTGGCTGCGCGAGACGCCACCCATGACCCTGTCGTCGATGGCTGCCCAGCGATCGACCCGGGCCGGGTCGCTGAAGTCGAAAAGCATCGAAGGCGCGTCGGGCTGCATCACCTGGCCATTGTGCGCTGCCCAGCATCTGGCCGGCGGGGTCGTTGCCCCGATGGACGCGGTACTGGCACACGCAGCCGCCTTGGCGGGCGGTCCGTACTGCAGCAGAATATTTTCCTCGTCGCCTGATGTATTTCAATTCGCCTCAGCCGTTTCCCACCCACCGTTTTGCCTGACGACCATCACGCTCCGATGTCCGACTTTGCCTTCCTCAGTGCCTCTGGCTTTCTGCGTGCACCACCCGCCACCGACCAGGCTTTCGCCGTAGCCGGCATCGCCTGGGACGGCAGCACCACCAACCGCCCAGGCGCGCGCCTGGGCCCGCGTGCCATCCGCCAGGCCAGCCACATGCTGTGCGATGCCACCCACCCCTGGTTCGACGTCAGCCCCACAGCGCAGCTGGGCGACGCTGGCGACCTGCTGCTGCCTAACACTTCACTGGAGCGCATGCGCGCAGCCATGCCCGCTCTGGTCGAGCCGCTGCTGCGCCAGCACCACATGGTGTGGCTGGGGGGGGACCACTCCATCACCCTGCCGTTGCTGCAGGCCTATCACCGCTGGCTGGGCAGGCCGCTGGCCGTCATCCACTTTGACGCCCATTGCGACACCTGGTCCAGCCATTTCGACGAACCCAGCGGGCACGGAACCTGGGTTCAGGAAGCCATGCAGCAGGGCCTGGTGATCGACGCCTGTTTCACGCAGATCGGCATCCGCTCGGCTGCGGTGCGCGAGGCGCGCGAATTCGTCAGCGACCGTGGCGGCCAGGTCTTTACCGCGCGCAGCTTGCGCGGCCTGCACAGCCCCGCGCAACTGGCTGGCGTGATCGACAGCATTCGCCAGCGGCTGGCCGCGCACGGCAGCCCGCCCGTCTACCTGAGTCTGGACATCGACTGTCTCGACCCGGCCTTCGCGCCCGGTACCGGCACACCTGAGCCCGGCGGCCTGAGCAGCGATCAGGTGCTGACCCTGTTGGAAGAACTGTCTGATCTGCCATTCGTGGGCATGGACTGTGCCGAGGTCTCGCCGCCTTTCGATCATGCCGAGATCACCAGCCAGGCAGCGGCCAATTTCGTCTGGACCTACCTCTGCGGTCGCGTGGCCGCTGCACGGGGCTGATCGCTTGCGTTGGCCGTCAGACCCCTGTGCGCGTTTGATCATTGCGGTTTATCGGCCTACGATGCCCGCAAGGTTTTGTTCGATTCGGCAAATTTTCAAACATTGCATTCTGGGTAGTTCTCAGGCTGGGTACAGATAGGACACAGATCAAGTTCGCGCTCCCATCGGCCCAGCATTTCGCCACCAACCAGAGAGAAATCTGATGCAACTCATGCAGAAATCGAAGCCAGTGCAGGAGCCGGACGTGACGCGTGCACGTAACCGGTTGGGCTCGGGTGTTGTACTCGCGGCCATGCTGCTCGCACAACCCGCGTCGGCCCAAGGCATAGACGCTGCCGTGGATGCTTTCTTCAACAATTACCTGGGCTGGTTTGCCGGGCTCATCTTCACTTCGGTGCCTGTGGGTGGCACGGCATTCCCGTTGATCGCCGGCTGGCTGCTGGCAGCCGCGCTGATATTCACCGTGTATTTCGGCTTTCTGCAGTTTCACAAGTTCAAGCTCGCCACCGACATCGTCCGCGGCCGCTACACCGACCCCAACAAAAAGCACAGCGGTGAAATCTCGCACTTCCAGGCGCTCGCCACGGCTTTGTCGGGCACGGTGGGCCTGGGCAACATTGCCGGCGTGGGCGCTGCATTGGCCATCGGTGGGCCGGGCGCCACCTTCTGGATGATCATCGTCGGCTTGCTGGGCATGGCGTCGAAATTCACCGAATGCACGCTGGGCGTCAAGTACCGCACCATCCTGCCTTCGGGCGCTGTGTCTGGCGGCCCCATGTACTACCTGAGCCGCGGCCTGGCAGAGCGCGGCTACGCGGGCCTGGGCAAGTTTCTGGCGGTGATGTTCTCCATCATGGTCATCCTGGGTGCGCTGGGCGGCGGCAACATGTTCCAGGGCAACCAGGCCAACGCCATGCTGGTGCAGACCTTCGGCCTGCCTGACGGCTATGGCTGGGTCACGGGCCTGGTGCTCGCGGGCTTCGTCTTCTCGGTCATCATCGGCGGCATGCCGTCGATCGCCTCGGTCACGTCCAAGCTGGTGCCGGTGATGGCGCTGCTGTACATCCTGATGGCGCTGACGGTCATCTTCATGAACCTGGGGCAGGTCGGTCCGGCCTTCGTGGCCATCTTCGACGGTGCCTTCACTGCCACAGGCGTGGCCGGTGGCTTCATCGGCGCCCTGATCCAGGGCCTGAAGCGCGCCACCTTCTCGAACGAAGCCGGGGTGGGCTCAGCGGCCATTGCGCACTCTGCAGTGAAGACCGACGAGCCGGTCACGGAAGGACTGGTGGCGTTGCTGGAACCCTTCATAGACACCGTCATCATCTGCACGATGACCGCACTCGTCATCACCATCGCCGGGCTGAACACGGGCCCCTACCCCAGCCCCGACGGCCTGACAGGCGTGAACCTCACGGCCGCTTCGTTCCAGGCGACGTTCGACTGGTTTCGATATCCGCTGGCGCTGGCGGTGCTGATGTTTGCCGTGTCGACCATGATTTCCTGGAGCTACTACGGGCTCAAGGGCTGGACTTACCTGTTCGGCGAGGGCAAGACCAACGAGATGATCTATAAGCTGATGTTCTGCTTCTTCATCGTCGTGGGCGCGTCGATCGGCTTCAGCGCCGTCATCGACTTCTCCGATGCAGCCATCTTCGCCATGGGCATCTTCAACATCATCGGCTTGTATTTCCTGATGCCTGTCGTGAAAGCTGAATTGGCCAAGTTCCTGGCCAAGGTGGAATCGGGCGAGTTCAAGCGGTACAGCTGACAGGCCCGTTGTTTGGCCGGCTGAGCCGGTCCGCTAGGATGGCGCTGTATGAGCGAATTCACCCGGCGCTACAGCCCCGCTGCAGAGCGCAACAGCCAGCCCATCCTGGCCGCGCTGCAAGCCCATTTGCCCGCGCTGGGGCCTGGGCCTGAGTTTGGGTTGATCACAGCGCAGGTGCTGGAAATTGCCAGCGGCACGGGCCAGCATGCGTCGTGTTTTGCAGCGGCCCTGCCGCATTGGCGGTGGCAGCCCACCGAAGCCGACCTTGATTCGCTGGCCTCGATCGACGACTGGTGCGCAGGCCTGCCCAACGTGCAGCCGGCTTTGCAGTTGGACGTGCTGGCTGCGCACTGGCCCGCTGCGCCCGGGCTGGTCGACGCCATCTACTGTGCCAATCTGCTGCACATCGCCCCCTGGGCTGCATGCCCAGGACTGATGCAGGGCGCAGCGCGGCATCTCAAGCCGAATGGCGCTTTGCTCATCTACGGGCCCTTCATGGTCGAAGGCCAGCCCGTGGCAGCCAGCAACCAGGCTTTCGATGCCGACCTGCGGCAGCGCGACCCGCGCTGGGGCTTGCGCAGCTTGTCTGCGGTGCAAGCCGAAGCCAGCGCTGCCGGCTTGCGCTGGATGGACCCGCTCAGCATGCCGGCCAACAACCTGCTTTTGATTTTTCACCGCCCCTGACCGAACCCACGAAAGGATTCTGACGATGCCATTGCCACGCGCCCATCTCGCCCTCTGTTTCTCGACCCTGGTGGCTGCCGCGCTGTTCTTGTTGCCCCTGCAGGCACAGGCACAGACGCGGGCCGAGACACAGACGCGGCCACAGGCGGGCAGCATGGTGAGCGCGAAGAAGGCGGTGAACATGCGCGCGGGCGCCGGCACGCAGCATGAAGTGCTGTGGCGGCTGGACCCCGGTTACCCGTTGCAAGTCGTGGGCCGGCGCGGCAGCTGGCTGCAGGTGCGCGACTTCGAGAACGACCAGGGCTGGGTCTACAAACCCCTGACCGGCTCGCAAAGGCACCATGTGGTGAAAGCAGAAATCGCCAACGTCCGCAGTGGCCCTGGAACCCGGACGCGCGTCATCGGCAAGGCCACCTACGGCGAAGTGCTGCGCACGCTGGAACGCCAGCGCGACTGGGTGAAGGTGCAGCAGAAAGAGGGGCGCACGGGCTGGGTCGCGCGCCGCCTCTTGTGGGGCTGGTGAAGCGGGTTCCGACCCGTCTTTTTCCGCTTGAATCAGGCAGCCGTCTGGCTCCGCTTCCGCGTGCGCCAGGCCACCAGAGCCAGACCACCCGCCAGCAGCAGCCAGGTGCCGGGTTCA
>JBBQXN010000084.1:0-14106 GCA_038209585.1 Burkholderiales bacterium | reverse complement strand
GGCGCCGGCAACCTCACGGCTGAGGCCACGGGTCGGCTGAATCTCGACCCCACCGCGTTACTGCGTGCCGGGCAGCTGACCCTGGGCGCACCTGGAGTGCGTGTGGGCGCGCCGGCAGCTGCTGGCAGCAATGCGCTGGTCTTGACTGGCCATGTGCTGGCCGACATAAATGCCGCGCAGGCCCTGACCCTGCGCAGTTACGGCATTTTCGAGCTGGCCGCCGGCAGCGTGCTGGGCGGCTTCGGTATGCAGGCATTGCAGCTGCAAGCGGGGCAGATCCACATACTGCCTGCGCTCGACAGCGCAGCCGGTCCGGCCACCGTGCTGGCGCAGGCCGTGACCCTGTTCAATCCCAACGGCAGCCCGGTGGGTACGGTCCAGCCCGGCAGGGCCAGCCTGCAGCTGCAGGCCCTGGGCCCGGCTCAGGGCTTGGTCGTCGGCCCGGGTGCGGTGAGCATCGGTGGCACCGGTGCCGTCAGCCTGTCTTCGGCAGGCAGCATTCGCGGCCAAGGTGTGGGTAACCTGGCAGTTGCCGGCGACCTGCAGCTGCAGGCGCAACAACTGCAAGGCGAAACGGCATCGCAAGCCAACTGGTCGGCAACCGGGCGCATCGAGCTGCTGCCTGCGACCCCCGGCAGCAGCGTCAACGACCCCGTGGTTTACCCACCGGGCCTGGGGGCCAGCCTCACCCTGACAGGCAGCGCCTTGCGTGTGGACGGCACGATTGCGCTGCCTTCTGGCCAGCTCAGCTTGCAAGCGCGCGTTGCTGATGCCGATGTCGGCAGCACCGCGCGCCTGTCGGTGGCCGGCGTCCACCAGGTTTTCGACAGCACCCTGCTGCCCACTCCGGGCGGGGGTGTGCGCATCGGCGCTGCACAAGGCCGGGTCGTGCTGGCACCCGGAGCCCTCATCGATGTCAGCGCCGCAGGCGCGGCCAGCGGCGGCAGTTTGGCCGTTCAGTCGCCAATGGGCAGTGTGCAACTGGGGGCAGACCTGCAAGGCCGCAGCATCGAACCAGGCCAGGGCGCGCGCTTGAGTATCGACGCCGGGCTGCCACTGGATCTGAACACCCTCGCGCGGCAATTGCAGACACCCGCAGGAGCGGCCGCACAGTTCAGCGGTGTGGTGCTGGTGCGCGTGCGCACGGGCGACTTGCTGCTGGGTGCCGGGCAGACCCTGGCTGCGCAGCGCCTGGGCTTGCTGGCCGATGCCGGCACCATCAGCATCAGCGGGCGGCTTCTGGCCAGCGGTAGCGACATAGCGGACATCACGCTGGCTGCGGGCGGCAACCTCAGCCTGCTGCCAGGCAGCCTGCTTCAGGCGCTGACGACCGGCAGCGACAGCTTGGGCGGCCGCATCAAGCTGATCACCGCTGCCGGGCGCCTGAGCCTGCCAGCCGGCGCCAGCTTCGACACCCGCGGCGTGGCGGGCGATGGCGAGCTGCTGCTACGTGCGCCACGCGCAGGCGGTACGGCCAACGGCACCGATGTGGCCATCGAGGTGCTGGACGCTGACTTGACGAATGTCGGCGCGATCCAGGTTGAGGCCGTGCGTTTGTACAGCAACGTCGGCACGGTCGGAGCCACATCGGCGCCCACTGCAGCGCCGACTTCTTCACCGACTTCTTCTCCAACGCCCGCACCGACTGCAGCGCCCACGGCAGCACCGACGAGTGCGCCCACGCCCGCGCCAACGACATCGCCTACCTCAGGTCCGACTTCTTCTCCTACGTTTGCGCCGACCGCTGCACCGACGGCCAGCCCTACCGTCGCCCCCACGCCGGCTCCGACCGCCTTACCAAGCGCCTCACCGACTGCTTCGCCATCGCCAGCACCTACATCGGTGCCGACTGGTGCGCCCACTGCTACACCCACGACCAGCCCCACCGCGTCGCCAACGACGGCACCCACCGCTGCGCCCACGACTGCTCCCACGACCGCGCCCACCACCGCGCCCACCACCGCGCCTACCACCGCGCCTACCTCTGCACCCACAGCGGCGCCTACCGCCAGCCCAACCCCTGCGCCGACCAACCCGGCTCCTGGAAACGGCCCCACCACGCCCGGCCAGCCAGTGCCTGCGCCGCCAACCCTGCCTACCGTGCCACGCGGCGCTGACAACGACAGCTGGCCCGAGCGCATGAGCGTGTTGTTCGCACTGGTAGCCGGTACGCCAAGCCTCGAACTCGCGGCGGCACCGGGCAACGGTCCGACGACACCAGGCGTGATTCCTCCTACACCGCCGACCCAGCCTTCTGCAGCGCCGACAACAGCGCCTACGTCTGCACCCACCGCAGCGCCAACCAGCGCGCCCACTTCAGCGCCCACATCGGCACCCACGACCAGCCCAACGGCTGCGCCAACCAGTGCACCCACGGCTGCGCCCAGCTCAGCGCCCACCCCCGCACCGACGTTGGCTCCAACGTCCGCGCCGACCAGCGCGCCCACATCAGCCCCAACCGCTGCTCCCACCGCTGCGCCTACCTTTGCGCCAACAGCGGCCCCGACGAGCGCACCGACAGCCTCGCCGAGTTCAGCGCCGACTGCCGCACCGACGAGCGCACCTACGTCAGCACCCACGGCAGCGCCGACGGCCGCTCCGACAGCAGCCCCAACTACGGCGCCAACCGCATCACCAACAGCCGCACCGACGGGCGCACCCACGGCAGCCCCCACCGCGGCACCGACGGCAGCGCCCACCACCCTGCTCCACGCTACCGTGCTGGCCGATAACAACGCCTTTATGGCCAACCGCGCCAGCATCGAGGCGAGGCTGGCGGGCGCCCAGGCCGCACTGGCACCCAAGCTCTCCTTGCGGCCGGGTGTCGAAGCCCGCTCGACGGGCGACATGCGCGTCACGGGCGACTATCTGCTGCCCACCCCTGCGCAACGCCAGAACCAGTCGCCCATGGCACTGACCTTGCGCGCCGCCGGCGATTTGCTGGTGACCAACGCGCTCAGCGACGGCTTCAGCAATGCCACGGCGGCAGCGCTGGCGCAGCTTGGCCCGGGCGCGTCGTTCAGGCTCGTAGCCGGGGCCGATCTGGGTGCAGCCGATCCGCGCGGCGTGCTGGCTTCGCCGGCCGGCAACGGCGACCTCGTCATTGGCCGCGCAGGCGCCACGGCGTTGTCGCCCGCACCCGATGTATTCGTGCGCACCACCACAGGCGGTATCGAATTGGCCGCTGCGCGCGACGTGGTGCTCCTCAACGACGGCGTGCGCATCTACACCACGGGCTCACCAGTCGACGTGGCCAACCTGCCTGCCTATTCCCGCCTGGGGCTGATTCCCAACCAGACGCTGCGCCAGCCCAGCGGCGGGCCGCTGGGCCCCTTCTTCACTGGCGCCGGAGACATCGCCATCCAGGCCGGGCGCGACGTGATCGGCAGCCCCACGCGCCAATACGTCACGGACTGGTGGTGGCGGCGGACGGTCCTGAATGCTGCTGGTTCGCCCGCAGCATGGTGGACGCGCTACGACATCTTCAAACAAGGCGTGGCATCTTTTGGCGGAGGCGACGTGCAGGTGCGCGCGGGACGCGACGTGCTCGACCTGGAAGCAGCCACGCCCGCTACGGGCTACAGCATTCGTGCGGCGGTGGATGCTTCTGGCCAGGAACTGGCGGCTGAATCGCTGCTGCTTCCAGGCGGCACGCTCAGCGTCGAAGCGGGGCGCGACGTAGTCAGTGGTTTGCTCTACGGCAGCGGCGCGCTGGCCAGCGTTGTGGCCGGCGCCAACATCCGCTCAGCTGCTATCACCGGGCCCGGCCGATCGCATCCGGGTTTGCAGCTTTTTTACGGTCAAACCCAATGGACCTTGGTGGCCGGTGGCAGCCTGGGCATTGGCAGTGTCGTCAGCCCGGGGTTGCTGGCGGCTGTGGGGCAAGCTAGCATTCAGGCAGAGCGCTTCGACCTGATCGCCGGGCTGGACAACGCATCCAGCCTGCGTGCGCTGAGCCTGGGCGGCGATCTGGCCTTCACTGGGTCTCGCACGCAGCTGCTCTCGTCCGACCCGCGCAGCACCAACAGCGACCCGGCTCGCCAGGTGCCCGGTCAGCTCAGCCTGGCTGCCACCGCTGGCAGCGTCACCGTGGGCGCCGCGCTATTGCAGCGCCCGGCCGGACCCCGGGCCGAGCTGCAGATTCTGGCGACTAGTGACATCAGCCTGGGCCAGGTGACGGTGGGCGCACTGAGCCTGGCCACCGAAGCCGAACCCCAGGCCCGCGCTACCGCTACTTCCAAGCTGCTGCAAAACTGGCGCCAGACGGCAAACCTGACGTCCCCGGGCCTGGACACCAGCGATCGCAGCGCCGTTCGCTTCGTTTCACGCGAAGGCAGCATCACGCTGGCAGACGACTTGCGCAGCGCGCGCCCGCTGGTCGTGGTGGCCGCTGCCGACGTGGCCGGCAGCGGCAGCGCGTCCCTGACGATCCAGCACCAGGCTGAAGGCGAAGTGAGCGTGCTGCGCGCCGGGCAAGACGTGCTGGTGGCCAACAACGCCTCGGCGCGTGTGCGATTGTCGGGCCCCGGCGACTTGCTGATCCTGGCGGGTCGCGATGTGGACCTGCGAAACGCCGCAGGCCTGCAAAGTGCGGGCAACCAGGACAACAGCCGCCTGCTGATAGAAGGTGGCGCGCGCATCACCATAGTTGCTGGCGTGGACTGGGGTGCCGCCGACTACAGCCAGGCACTGGCCGGTGGATTGCAGTTGCAAGGCGCTGGCGCAGGGCTGATGGCGCTGCGTGCCGAGCTTTGGGCTGCACTGCAGGCCCTGGCAGAAGGCCAGGGCTTGCCCGCCGCCGGCAGCCCGGCCTTGGCGCAATCCGCTGCAGCTTTCCGCAGCCTGGACGCGACGAAACGCGACAACCTCATCTTGGCAGCCGTGGGGGAAGCCGCGCTGCAGCGGCTGCAGCAAGACGCCTTGCGGCGCAGCACGGGCGAGCCGGAGCTGAGCGACGCGCAGGCCCGCACTGCCTACGAGGACCTGGACGCCACGCGACGCGCCGAGATCGACAGCGGCGTGCAGGCGCAAGCGCTGGCCCAGGCACTGGAGCTGGCCCTGAACCTATCAACGAGCGCGCCATCTGGCGCTGCCAGCCTGGCTCGTTTCACGCAAGACCTTTACGGCCAGTGGACGCCAGAACGACGCGCCCTGGCCTTGCATGACGTGCTGTTTGCCGAGCTGCGTGGCGCCGGCCGCCAAGCCGCACGCCTGCCTTCGGGCGAAGCGCGCGACGCCGCCTATGCGCCGGGTTACGCCGCACTGGCCCTGCTGTATCCCGGCAACCGCCAGGCCGGCAGCATCCGACTGACCACCAGCCAGATCAAGAGCCAGCAAGGCGGCGGCGTCCACCTGCTGGCCCCGGGGGGAGGCATCGACGCCGGTGCGCTGGTGGCCAGTTCGGACAAGCTGGCCAGCGACCTGGGCATCATCACCACCAGTGGCGGCAGCATCGAAGCTGCAGCGCTGGGCGACTTCGCCGTTAACCAGTCGCGGGTCTTCACCCTGGCCCGCGGTGACCTGCTGCTGTGGTCCAGCGAAGGCAACATCGACGCGGGCCGCGGCGCCAAGACGGTCACAGGCTCGCCGCCGCCGGTTTTCACCATCGACAAAGACGGCAATGTCGTGGTCGACACCTCGGGCTCGTTCTCAGGCAGCGGCATCGCGGTGCTGAACGAGGCCAGTACGCTGGACCTGTTCGCGCCGCGCGGCGAAATCAGCGCGGGTGAGGCCGGTATCGCCTCGCGCGGAACGGCTTTCCTGGGCGCACAGGTGGTGCGCGGCGACGACATCGCCGTGGGCGCCGGCAGCGTAGGCGCCCCGCCAGCGCCCGACACCGGCGGCGCCACGGCCAGCCTGGCGCAGGCCGGCAACGCGGCCGCCACGGCGGCTGCCAATACCGCCATTGCCGCCGGCGACGACGACGAAGAACGCCGCCGCAAACGCCAGCGCCGCAACCTGTTGCTTGAATTCCTGGGCTTCGGCCCGGCGCCTTGACTGTTCTTGCCACTCTCTCCGATTCAACTTATCCCCTTCCGCTCAGGCCCAACACGACCATGCCTACTGCCCACTCTCTGCGCCCGCGCCTGGCCGCCTTCCTCGCCCTGGTTCTGCTCTGCTTGTCCGCGCCTGTTTCAGCTTGGTGGGATGAAGCTTGGGGCCAGCGCACACGATTCACCTTGAACACCACCGACACCGGCGTGCGTTTGGGCGAAAGCCTGACCCGCGTGCCCGTGGCTTTGCGGCTGCACAGCGGCAACTTCGATTTTGCCGCCGCGCTGCCCGACGGCAGCGACATCCGGGTGCTGGCAGCAGACGACAAGACGCCGCTGCCTTTTCGCATCGAACGTTTCGACCCGGCCGACGAACTGGCCGTGGTCTGGGTGCAGTTACCCACGCTGCTGCCCGGCAGTGCCGCGAACAGCGTCCATGTCTACGCTGGCAATGCTGCAGCGCCGGCACAAGCAGCGCCAGCTGTCGATGTCTTCGACGCCGGCACCTTGCTGGCCGTGGCCTTCGACGACGCCGGCAGTCAGGGCATAGACAGGCGCGGCGCGCTACGCGCCAGCGCGCCGGTGGCGCCAGAAAAAAACGGCCTGCTAGCCGGTGGCGCCAGGCTGGCGGGCAATGCCATCGTCTGGCCCGCGGCCGACAGCCTGCGTGTCACAGAGGGCGGCGCCGCCACGTTGTCGTTGTGGGTGAAGCCTGAAAGCCTGATGGTCGGCAACCTGCTGCTTTGGGGGCAGGTACAAGTGAATCTGGCCGAAGGCAAGCTGCAGGCGCGGGTGGGTACGGTGAACCTGGCCGGCGGAGAGTTGGCCATGGGGCGCTGGTCGCAGGTGGCCCTGGTGCTGGAAGGCAACCAGGCGCGTCTGGTGCTGAACGGCGTCGAAGTCGCCAAGGCGTCGGTGCCCACGCCAGCCCTGCAAGGCGAGCTGAGCATGGGCGCGGGCTTCAGCGGCGTGGTCGACCAGTTCGAGGTGGCCGACACCGCGCGCAGCGATGCCTGGCTGCTGGCAGCACATGCCGTGCGCGGCAGCGACGGCAAGATGGTGCAAAGCGTGCTTGAAGACGCCAAAGCCGCTGGCAGTGGCGAAAGCCCTGGCTACATCGGCGTGCTGGTGAAGAACCTGACCGTGGACGCCTGGGTCGTCATCATCATCCTGGGCTTCATGTTCGTCATCGCCTTGTGGGTGATGGTGGTGAAGATGCGCTTCATCGGACTGGCCGACCGCGACAACCGCCGGTTTCTCGAACGCTTTCGTGGTGTCGAGGCCAACATCCTGAAGCTGGACCAGGCCGCAGGCGGTGTCGCGCATGTTCACCCGAATTCGTCGCTATACCGGCTGTACCAGGCTGGGCTGCGGGAGCTGCAGAAACGCCGCGTCGGCGAGGGTGATGCGCTGCCGCTGTCGGGCGCCTCGCTGGATGCAGTGAAGGCCAGTGTGGATGCCGACCTGGTGCGCGAATCGCACCGGCTCAATTCTCAGATGGTGTGGCTGACCATCGCCATATCGGGCGGACCTTTCCTGGGCCTGCTGGGAACGGTGATCGGCGTCATGATCACTTTCGCTGCCATCGCTGCGGCTGGCGACGTCAACGTCAATGCCATCGCCCCGGGCATCGCTGCGGCCTTGCTGGCCACGGTGGCCGGCCTGGCGGTGGCCATTCCGGCGCTGTTTGGTTACAACTACCTGGCCTCGCGCATCAAGAACATCTCCGCCGACATGCAGATCTTCGTCGACGAGTTCATCACGCGCGTGGCCGAAGAGTACGGCGCGCGCTGATCCGACGGACCCGGGGATCACTATGCAGCTGCAGGCCGAAAACCAGCCCTACGACGAGATTAACGTCACGCCCATGCTCGATCTGGCGTACGTGCTGCTTGTCGTTTTCATCATTCTGACCACCGCGTCTGTGCAGGGCGTGAGAGTGCAATCGCCAGAAACCACGGCTGCCAACAGCCTGGCGCGGCCGCAGACGCGCGCCATCACCATCACTGCGGACGGCAGCCTGTTTCTGGACGCCTACCCTGTGACGCTGGGACAGCTGCAAAGCCAGCTGGCTGCGTACACGGCCGCCAACCCGGCCCTGCCCGTGGTGCTGAAGGGCGACGCCGCAGCGCAGTACGACATCGTGATGCAGGTTCTGGAAGTGGCCAAGAAGCTGGACATCACCGAATTGGGCCTGGTCACGCGCCGGGCTCAATAACGATTGAAACGCACGCATGCAAGTCAACACAGAAACCAAGCCCTACGACAGCATCAACGTCACGCCCATGCTCGATCTGGCCTACGTGCTGCTGGTGGTCTTCATCCTCATGACCACCGCTTCGGTTCAAGGCCTGGCCATCAGCCTGCCCAAGCCCAGCGACAAGCCAGTGACGGAAAAACGCGACCTGCGCATCGTGCAGGTGATGCCGGGCGGGGCGCTGCTGATGAATGGCGTGCCGCTCACCGCTGCTGAACTGGAAAGTCAACTTCAGACAGCTTTTGCGCGCGACCCTAAATTGTCGGTGGCCATCCGCGGCGACGGGCGGGCAAATTACGCTGCTGTGGTCACCGTCATCGACCTGTGCAACCGTCTGGGCATCGACATGGCCCTGGTCACGTCGCGCATCGGCACCTGACTAGGCCAGCGAAGATGGCCCTGGCCGAAGACTCACTGAAAGCGCCGTCTGTTGGCCGCCGCTTGCTGCCCTGGGCGGTGGCGCTGCTGTTGCTGGTGCTGGCCGGCACGGGCGCCTGGTGGTTGAAGACTTGGCTGGGCCAAGAAGATGCACCGCGTCGCCAGGTAGCGCGCATCACGGTGTTGCCCGATACACCGCCACCCCCGCCGCCGCCGCCACCTAAACAAGAAGTCAAACCGCCGCCGCTCAGCGACCAAGCGCCGCCGCCGCAACAGCAGCAGCAAGAACAAGCGCCTGAAGCGCCCGCACCCATCAAGATGGAAGGCCCGGCCGGCAGCGGCGACAGCCCGTTCCAGGCCGGCGCCGTCACCAACGACTACCGCGGCGGCGCACCTGTAGTGGGCGGCACGGGCGGGGGAGGTGTCGATGCCGCCATCGACCGTGCACAGCACCGCTTTTATGCGCAGTCGCTGCGGCAGCAGTTGCAGGGCGAACTGGAACGCCGCTTGCGCAGCGGCGCCGTCGAACTGGAAGGCGACTTCAGCCTGTGGCTGCAGCCCGACGGCCGTATCCAGCGCTGGGAACTGGCACCCGGCAACGACACGTCAACCGACACCGATCTGCGCAACGCGCTGGAGGCCAGCGCCGACAGCCTGCGCTTTGCACCACCGCCCGCAGCGCTAATGCAGCCCCTGCGCTTTCGTCTGAATGTCCGGCCATCGGGCTGAAGCTTTCAACTGCATCCACCACATCATGAATCGAACGCGTTACAAGTCTTCTGGCCACTGGCCAGCCATCTTCATCGCCGCGCTGCTGGCTGCCAGCCCCGCTGGTGCCCAGACGACGGCACCAGACGCCGCTATCGAACGCGCCGCCCTTGAACAGTTACGCGCCACCACCACGGCGCTAATTGAAGCGCTGGTCACGCAGGGCCTGTTGCCGCGCGACAAGGCCGATGCCTTGTTGCGGCAGGCCACCGCGCCAGCCAGGCCCGTGGCGGGACCGGGCTGGGGCCAGCCGGCCGCGACTGCCCAGAACGCCCAGAACGTTCAACGCGTGCCCTATCTGTCAGACACCGCACGGGCTGAACTGCGCGACGCCGTTCGCAACGACGTCATGGACATCGGCCGCACCGAAGGCTGGGCCGAAGCTTGGCGCATTCCCTTGTGGGTGCGGGGCATGACCCTCAGTGGCGACGTGCGCGTGCGCGCGCAGTCAGAACTCTTGGGCGACGGCAACCTGCCAGCCGACCAATACCGCTTGCAGACAGAACTGGCCAGCACACCGGCCTGGGCGCCCGACCTCGTCAACACCACTGAAGACCGGCACCGCCTGACGGTGCGCGCGCGCCTGGCTCTGCAGGCCGAGTTGGGCGAAACCGCCATCGCTGGCCTGCGCTTGACTACCGGCAACACCAGCGGCCCGGCATCGGGCTCGCAGACCCTGGGCAACAACTTCAACCGCTTCACTGCCACCTGGGACCGCGCTTTCGTGCGTTGGACACCGGGCGTGACCTGGCGCCTGGAAGCCGGGCGCATGGCGGTACCCTTCACCGGCAGCACTTTGCTGTGGCCTGACGATCTGTCGCTGGACGGGGTGCTGGTCGAGAACCGCTGGCGTGGCGGCGGCAACTGGCAGCTCAACACCCGCGGCGGCGCCTTCCCGCTGCAGGAATTCAATGTCGACAGCCGCGACAAGTACCTACTGGGCCTGCAGGCTGCGCTGTCCTGGGATCTGAACCCGCTGACCGAATTCACTTTGGCGTTGGGCTACTACGACTTCCAGCGCATCGAAGGCGTGCGCGAGACCCGCCTGCCGCCCAGCGGCTCTTTGGCCGGCACCGTGCCGTACCTGACCACGGCCTACCCGGATTCGTTACGCAGCAAGGGCAATACGCTGATCAATATCAACGACCCCACCAGCCTGGCCGCGCCCACCTGGGGCCTGGCCTCGCGCTTCCGGCCCGTGAACGTGACAGCGGGTCTGCGCTGGCTGGAATTCGCGCCTCTGGAACTGGGCGTGGTCTTCGACTATGTCAAGAACACCGGCTTCGACCTGGCCGACATCCAGCGTCGCGCCAATGACAGCCGCGTCAGCCTGGTCAACGAAAAGACGCAGGGCTTCGAGCTGCGTGGCTACGTCGGCAGCCAGGGCACCGAGCAGCCAGGCGACTGGCAGCTGTTTGGCGCGATCCGCCAATTCGAACGCGACGCCTGGCCCGATGGCTTCACCGACACCACCTGGCATGCCGGCGGTACCAACTACAAGGGTTGGTCGATCGGCGGGCACTATGCGCTGGAGCGCAGCCTTCGCCTGGGCTGGCGCTGGACCAGCACGCGAAACCTGGACGACGGCGTGATCTCGCCGCTGGCGCCCAGCGGCACCTTGAGCTCGGCGCCGTTCAAGGTCGACGTGTTGCAGATCGAATTGAATTCGCGTTTTTGAAGGGTGTTGAAGATGCTGCTTTTCACAACACCCTGGACGTTGGCGCTAGTGGCGACGCTGGCCCTGGCTGGCGCACAAGCGCAGGCGCAGGCCATCGCACGCGACACCGACGCGCTGCGCCGGATGCAGCGCAACCTGCAGCAGGCCATGCAAGACCGCGATGCTGCGCAGGCGGAGAAGGCGGCGGCGGAACGCGAGAAGACGGCTGAACTGCAAGCAGCCGATGCGCAGTTGGCCACGGTGCAGCGCGAAATGCAGGCGCAGCGCACCTCGGCCGACCAGTTTCGATCCCAGGTGAACGAATTGCAGCAGCAGTTGCGGCAGTCGCGAGAAGCCGTTGCAGCCGCAGAGCAGCGCCTGGACGACGCCAGCGCAGACTCGGCGCGTGACCGAGCCGAGTTGCAACAGGCGCTCCAAGGTCGCACGCAGACCAACCAGGCGCTGGTGGCGCAACTCACCGCTGCCAAAGCCGCCATGGACGATGCCCGCACGCGCAATGTGCGCCTGCATGCACTGGGGCTGGAACTGCTAGACCTGTACCGGCAGGCCGATGGCGACGCTCGTTGGCTGAAGAGCGAGCCGGTACTTGGTTTGGGTGCTGTACGTGTCGAAGAGCTGGCCGAACAGGCGCGTTTGAAGCTGGATGCGGCGGCCCTGAAGAAAGCGGAATAGGACAGGCAGCTTGCATGCCCGCCCGGTCTGATCTGGCCGACCTAGCCGGCTCGCCCGTTCAATAGCCGAACCGCCCCTTGAGCGCTTCTGGCGCGATGTGCCGCGCGGCGTAGTCGATGCCACTGAAAGCAGCATAGTCGGCCAGGCTGCGAGCTTGGCCCAGCCCGTAGACGCCGAGATCGGCCGCTTCCCACAGCAAGGCACGCAAGCGCGCATGCGCATGCGCTGTCAGGTGTTGCGAACTGGCAGTGCGATGTGCATCGTGCGCCGGCGACCAGTGCATCGGTCTGGGTGCTGGCCCCTCTTCGGTGTACAGGTGGTACATCGGCATGTGCGGCACATGAAAGATGTCCCAGCCATGCGTGTAGGCACGCAAGGCGTAGGCCTGCTCTTCACCGTGAAAGAACAGTTGCGGGTCGTAGGGCAGTTCCTGGACGATGCGCCCCGGCGCGAACAGTGCGCCTGCGGCCAGATGCATGCCACGCACGGGCTCGGTGCTGGTCATGGGCACGCACTCGAAGAGCAGCACGGGGTGCTCTACATCGAAGACTTGCCCTTCCTTCACGACATGGGCCAGTACAGCCGAAGAAACAATCTGCGCGCGCGGCTGACCCTCCAGCATGCGAAACGGGTTTGGATAGCAGCTCAGGATCGAGCGCGGATTGAGGGCTGCGCAGCGCTGGCCCCAGTAGATCAGCCGTTCGTCCCAACCGGGCTCGAACCAGGTGTGCGAATCGATCTGCAGGAACCAGTCTTCGCCCTGGTACAGAGCCATGGCCAACGCGCGGGCCCAACAGGCGCCGCGCGACTGCTGGGCCGGCACATGCGCCCAGCGCACTTGCGCAGCCCAGCTTGCAGGCGTGCTGAAGTGCTGCCCGGGCAAGGCTTGATCGACCACGCCCAGCACCACGCGTTCAGGGTGCGCAGCCTGGCTGACGGCGCTGCGAAGCGTGAACGGTAGCATCGGGTCGCAGTACGAAGCCACGCTGACGAAGATGCGGGCCTGCCGGACGGGCAGGGGGCTAGTAGCCGCGATAGTTCACCTCGCGCGGGTGCTCCACCATCCGCAGCCAAGCAGGGCGAACAACGGTCTGTGCGTCGAAGTCAAGCACCGGCAGGCGCGCTTCATTAAAGCGCTGAACCATCGCTTCCAGCGACTGCGCGGCAGGCCGGTGGCCGCGCAGCAGGATCCAGTTGACGGTACGGCAGTTGTCCCAGGCCCAACGATCGTGCCAATGGAAATCGCGCTCGCTCCACACCGACTGTGGCGCGCGTTCGCCGCTCTCTGTGCCGAGCTCGGCCGGCAGGAACTCAGGCACCACCACCAGCAGCCAGGCCGTGCGATACACCAGCGCGTTGATCAGATCCATGCCTTGGCTTTTGGGAATCGTGTTCAGACAGTCTGCAGCGATGACCAGATCGAAGCTGCCCGACAGCAAGGGCCAGTCGACGCCCGGCTGCCGGGCGTTCAGCACGTCGCAGCTGCTATCTGGCGCTGCTTCGGCCAGCAGACGACCGTACCTGCCTGGGCCTGCGGTCATCGCCAGCTCCAGCGCCGACGCTGGCGCCAGCCAAGAGAACAGGGAGCGTGTTGCTTCGTCGAAACAAGGAAATGAAACCGACATGAATGGCCTTTGTGGCGATTGGAAGCGGTCTGGGTGAAACGCTGATGACAGCATGGAGCGGGAACCTGCGGATGCCGAGCGGAGTGGGCAGGGGAAAGTTGCTGGACCAGATGTCCGACGAGCGTCTGCTGTTCGCGCCAGCGAACTATCCCTTTCGACCCATCAGCGACATGCGTTGCAGTGAACTCGTCGCCCAGAAGCAGCCGGTCGCATAGGCACCAGGGCCCCCGAAGGTGTCCCCGCAGCAGTGGGCATACGGACGTGGGCGGCACGCAGGGCGATTGAGGCGCAGCGCTTGGCTTGAGACCGTCCGAGGTCACCACCTCGGGAGCCTCGCGTGCAAGCCATCGGCCGGCAGCCCAATCCTCCGATCAGGGCGCCGGACGGCGTCCCGGTCCACTACGAGCGCCACCGCCCGGCGCAGACCGTGCCTTTCCGCCTGGTGCAGCAACACGCCGCCACCTTCTTCGAGCAGGCTGAGGCCGCAGCCGGCGCCGACCTGCCGCAGTTTGTGAAGGACGAGTTCGACGCCTTCCTGGAATGCGGCATCCTGGCCCACGGCTTCCTGCGGCTGCGTTGCGGTGACTGCGGCCAGCCTGCGGTATTGCCGCAGTTGCGTGCCGGACGACTGCGAGCGCTGGCGACCCTGACGGACCAGCGGTTGCCCCTGCCCGGTGAACCGCCGACGATCCGTGAGCTCGGATCGCCAGATCTGGTGTTTTACGGCGGGCTTTT
>JBBQXN010000083.1:0-14119 GCA_038209585.1 Burkholderiales bacterium | reverse complement strand
CGCACGCCTGCGCCTGCGGGAAAGGTCTGCGTCAGGCGCGCCGCCGGCTGGTTGAAACCATTGTCGGCGATCGATTGCGAGAACAATTCGGTGAATTTCGATGCCAGGTGCGTGATCTCGATGCGGTCCTGCGGCCGCTTGGGACCTGCCAGCGAAGGCACCACCGAGCCCAGGTCGAGCTTGACCACGCTGCTGTAGTCGATCTGACCTGCCAGCGGCACCCCGAACATGCCCTGCGTCTTGAAATAGGCCTCGAACGCATCGATCTCATGCGTGCTGCGGCCTGTACCCTTGAAGTATTCGATGGTGCGTTCATCCACCGGAAAAAAGCCCATGGTGGCACCGTACTCGGGTGCCATGTTGGCGATGGTGGCGCGGTCGGGCAGGGCCAGCGAGCGGGTGCCGGCACCGAAGAATTCGACGAACTTGCCCACCACCTTTTCGAGCCGCAGGATCTCGGTTACGGTGAGCACCAGGTCGGTGGCGGTGACGCCTTCGCGCAGCTGACCCGTCAGCTCGAAGCCCACCACGTCTGGCGTCAGCATGTAGACCGGCTGGCCCAGCATCGCAGCTTCGGCCTCGATGCCGCCCACGCCCCAGCCCACCACGCCGATGCCGTTGATCATGGTGGTGTGGCTGTCGGTGCCCACCAGGGTGTCGGGGTAGTAAATAGGGTCGGACGAGTCGGCAGCCGTCTTGTGCACGCCGCGCGCCAGGTATTCCAGATTGACCTGGTGCACGATGCCGAAGCCCGGTGGCACCACGCCAAAGGTGTTGAAGGCGCCCATGCCCCATTTCATGAACTGGTAACGCTCCTGGTTGCGCTGAAATTCCAGTTTCATGTTCAGGTCCAGCGCTTTTTTGGTGCCGAAGTAGTCGACCATGATGCTGTGGTCCACCACCAAATCCACCGGTACCAGGGGCTCGATGCGGCCCGGGTTCTGGCCCATGCGCGCTGCCACATTGCGCATCGCTGCCAGATCGGCCAGCAGCGGCACGCCAGTGAAGTCTTGCAGCACCACGCGGGCCACCAGGAAAGGAATCTCCTCGGTTCGCGGTGCCTGCGCCTGCCAGTTGGCCAGCTGTTGTACGTGTTCCGCCGTCACCTTTTGGCCGTCGCAATTGCGCACCACGCTTTCCAACACCACGCGGATGCTGATGGGCAGACGCTTGATGTTGGGGAACTGCCGCGCCAGCGCCGGCAAGGAAAAGAACTGGCCGTTGCGGCCTGGGCTGGGTTCGAACGACTTGAGTGTCTTGGCGAATGCGTGCACGGTGCGGGCTCCTGAAGGGTCTGCAAGGATTATGGGCGCGGGTTTTTCCGCATCGGCTGCCTTTGATTCTGAGGGGCGAATCCCCTGAATGCAGGGTGCTGAGGCCTCATCAATATTTGTGAATTGGTAGATAGTCTGTGCACAACGTACCGGGCCATGCCCTTAAAACAGGAGTGAGTTGATGAACCTAGGTTTCATGCCCCAATTTTTCCAGCGCAGCCAGACCGCTGCGCTCGGAGCCGTCTTGCTGGCCAGCGTGGCACTGACTGCACCGCAGCCGGCACAAGCGCTGACGATCGTGTTGAACTTCGTCAATGCCTCCACCACCGACCGCAATGGCGTCAGTACCCTGCCTGAGACCTTTGCCACCTGGGGTTTCACCACGCTGGATCTGAACGGAATTCGCGGCGCGCTGCTGGAAGCCACCCAGCGGGATTACTTGTCCTACCCGACGAATGACATCGACCCGCTGAGCCCCCTGCCCGCCGGCAAGGAACTCAACATCAACTTCAGCTTCAGCAACGGCCTGACCGGGCCGGGCAATGGCGACGCCGAGTTCTATTACATGAACATCGGCGATGCGAACCCCAACGTCGGCTTCCTGGGCCAGGCCTGTCTGGGTTGCGTGCGCAATTCCTTGGGCAATCCAACGGTCGCGGTAGGCACCATCTTCGGTTCGACCGTGACCGACACCATCCGTAACCTGCTGCCTCTGGCCAGCAACGACTTCGAACGCATGATGTTGCTCGCAGGCACATCGGCACACGAAATCGGGCATGCACTGACCCTGGTGCATCCGCCAGGCGCGCAGCCGAATCCGGGCGCTTCAATCTTCTCGGTCATGGGCACGGGCGCCAGCCCTACCCTGATGCCCAGCAGCGAACGCGTCAAGGACCGCGCGTTTTCTTACGGCGAGTTCGCGCAGCTGATCCAGTCTGTCGGCTTGCGTGACGTGACGCCGATCCCCGAACCCAGCACCTACCTGATGCTGGCCCTGGGCTTGGTCGCCCTGGCCTGGCGCACCCAGGCCGTGCGCCGCCAGAAGTAAACCAGCGCGCTTTCTCGCTTGTCTAGACAGGGCCCGCGCAAGCGGGCCTTGCTGTTGGTGGCAGCGTTGCAAAGACGGGCTGCAGACCCTGCAAGGCCCGGTCGAAGCGCGACAGGCTGGCGCGTTCGAGGTACAGGCAAGGCTTGCCGGTGCGCTGGCAATGCTGTTTGATGCGGTGGTAGGCCGCGTGGTTGATGCAGCTGGCCTGGCAAATCACCAGATCGGCGCGCTCCAGCCGTCCAGCCAGGGCCTGCGCACTGTCTTCTATGCCGCCGTCGTGGTGCTCGAATCGGCCGCCCAGACGTTCGATCCGGTGGCGATAGCGCGCCACAGCGTGTTGAATGCCGCCTACGCACAGCACGCGCTGGCCCTGCACGGGCGAGCCTGGCCGGGTTTGGGCTGGTGGGGGCGTGAGGTTGGGTGTTGCCGTCGATTCCGGGACAGCCGCGATCTTGTTGTCGACGGTTTTCAACGCGCGCCTGCGTGCTGGTTTAGGTACAGGCACGGGTACGGGTACGGGCACGGGCACCGGTTCCGATTCGTGCGCCTGGCCGCCCTGCAGCATGGCCGGGCTGCGCCGCGCTTCGCCCAGTGCTCTGGCCACCTCCAGTTGCGCTTGCTGCAGGGCTTGACGATGAGTTTCCTGCTGCGCCTGCAGCCGCAGCCGCAGCCCGGCACATTCGGCTTTCAGGGCTTGCACCAGACCCTGGCCCGAGCTGTCGCGGGCCTGGGCCGCCAGGCCGCAGCGCGCCTGCGCGAACAACCAGGCGCGGGCTTCTGCCAGCGCGCGCACCTGCAGCGTCTGCCCCAGCGGATGGGTGAGCACGGCCCACAGCATGGCCGGCACGGCGTCGCTGTGCTCGATCTGGCCCATCTGTTCGCCCTGTGGCTTCAGGGTCTGCAGCCACGTCTGGCGCAGCACCTGCGGGTCGCGCTGCGCCGCCAGTTTGCGCACCGCCAGCACATGGCGCGCTTCCAGACGCTTGTGCAGTGCCTTAGACAGCGCATTGCGCGAACCCAGGTCGTGCAAGCTGCTGTACAGCACGTCGGCTTCACTGCCGCGCAGTTGCACTGGCTGGCCGTGCAGCCGCGACAAAGCGCGTTCGATCTCGGCGCGCAGCGTGGCGGGCTGAAAACTCATCGCCAGCAGCAGGTCTTGGGCGTGGCTGGGCAGTTCGTGCAGCTTGCGTCGGCGTGACACGGAGATGCTGTCTTGCCCAGGGGCGGTGGGAACGGCGGTGGCTGCGGACGCGGTTATGGGCGCGGTGGTGGACGCGATGGTGGATGCGTTCGTGGACGCGTTCGTGGACGCATTTGCGGACGCCTCGGCATGCTGCATCGCCTGACAACGCGCTTGCGTGGCGGCCAGGTGGCGCGCCAGCACGGCGTTTTCGCAGATCAGGGCGGCCAGGCAGGCGGCTGGTTCGAGCGCGCGCCACTCGTCCAGGCCCAGCATGGCGCGGGCGCTCGCGTCGTGCTCGGCGGGGCGGTGGTCCAGGTCGGGCTCTCCGAGCAGATTGCGAGATGTCATGCGCAAACTGTAATGCGAATGATTCTTATTTGCAAGTGCATTGCGGCATCACCGCCCCAGACGACGATGTCCCCATGTTCAAGGTGTGCAGCGAGGGTGCTGCCAGCGCTATCTGCTCGATGGCAGCCAGCAAGGCGGGCGCCTCTACGAACTGTGGTGTCGCCCCGCCAAAGAGATCGCCTTGCACGGGTGCATCAGCGTGCATCAGCGCGCGTCATTCCCGTTATCGATCAGCCCGCGTCAGCGGGCGTCATGAACGTGCCGAAGCTTGATGCGGGCACCGCCCAGATAAGCGGGAAGGACGACGCGCCCTGGGTGCGCATAGATCACCAGGTCGCCCTGACGCACCAGCCCCACCAGCCCCATGCCGGCCTGTTGCGCTGTTTGCACCGCCAGTTGCGTGGGGGCCGAGACAGCGGCCAGCAGCGGTGCGCCGGCCATCGCCGCCTTGTGCACCATCTCGATGCTGGCCCGGCTGGTGACGGCGATGAAACCCGCGGTGGCCTGCAGCCCTGCGCGGGCCGATGCGCCTATGAGTTTGTCCAGTGCGTTGTGGCGCCCTACGTCTTCGCGCAGCAAACCGATTTCGCCATCGGCGTCGCACCACGCTGCGGCATGCACCGAGCCGGTCAATGCATTCAAGGTCTGGCGGTCTCTCATGCTTCGCATGGCGTGGGCGATGGCTTCGCCGGGAATGGGCGGGCCGGAAGAAACCGCAGGCACGGGCTGCAGCACTTCAGCCAGACTTTCAGTGCCGCAAACACCGCAACCGGTGCGGCCAGCCAACGTTCGCCTGCGCTGCCTCAGGCTTGCAAAGCTGCGGGACGACACTTCCATGCGCACGGTGATGCCCTGGCTGCTTCGTACCAGCTCACAGCCGTACAGCTCGCCAGCATGCGCCAGGATGCCTTCGCTGAGCCCGAAGCCCAGCGCGAAATCTTCCAGGTCGCAGGGCGTGGCCAGCATCACCGCATGCGAAATGCCGTTGAATTCCAGCGCCACAGGGACCTCTTCGCAGACCCAGTCGTCCAGCGCCTGGCTGGCGCCACCGCGCCAGCGCAACACCGGCACGCGGCTGGCGCCCTGCGTTGCCGTCAGCGTGAGCGTCATGGCGACGGCGCCGCCTGCTGCGCCGTTCGCATCTTCTCCGCAGAAATCCGCACCGGCACCGATTTCGAAGCGGGCGTCTTCGAGAGTTCATCGTGGTGGCCTATCGGCACCAGCACATTGCACTCCGGGTAGTAGCTGGCCACGGTGCCGGAGGGAATTTGGTAGGCCGTCAGCCGCAGCCCGCCCAGTTCGCGCACCTGCCCGTCATCGACATCGGTGTGCAGGCGCACGGTCTGGCCGTCGGTCAGCCCGGCTTGCGCGATGTCGTCGGCATTCATCAGCAGCACATCCCGCGTGCCTTCGATGCCGCGGAAGCGATCGGAGTAGCCGTAAATGGTGGTGTTGAACTGGTCGTTGGACCGCAGCGTGATGAGCCGGTAGCGACCCGGCGCGTTCTTGAATCCCACTGCGTTCAGTGGCCCGGGTGCCGTGAAGACAGCCTTGCCGGAATCCGTCTTCCAGATGCGTTCGTGCGCGGCGTTGCCACGGTAGAAACCACCGGGCTCGTACATGCGCTGGTTGAAATCGCGGAAGTCCTCGGGGTAGGTGAATTCGATCAGGTCCCGCACCAGGCCGTAGTCGCCCGTCCAGGCGTCCCACTTCAGGTGCGCATCGGGTGGCAATGCGGCCTGGGCGATGCCCGTGACGATGGCGAGTTCGCTTTTCACCGCATCCGACACCGGCGGCCGATCGCCGATCGAGCCGTTGATCATCGAAAAACTGTCCTCGGTGGTCACCGACTGGATGCCGCCGGCCTGCTCGTCGGCTTCCATGCGCCCCAGGCAGGGCAGGATGAATGCGGCCTGAGCGGGGAACAGATGGCTGCGGTTGAGCTTGGTGGAGATCATGACCGTCAGTTCCTGCTGGCCCCAGGCCTGCTCCATGCGCGCCTGGTCGGGCACCGCACGAACGAGGTTGCCGCCCAGCGACACGAAAGCGCGCACCTGCCCTGCGAACAGGCCTTCCACCGCCTCGACGATGTTCATGCCGTCGTCGGTGGGTGGGTCGAAGCCGAACAAGGTCTTGAGCTTGTCCATCGGCACCAGATGCGCCTTCTCGGCGATGCCCACCGTGCGCTGGCCCTGCACATTGCTGTGGCCGCGCACGGGGCAACAGCCCGCGCCAGGACGGCCGATGTTGCCGCGCAGCAGCAGCAGGTTCACCAGCAAGGCGACATTCAGCGCGCCATGCGTGTGCTGCGTCAGGCCCATGCCGTAGACGCCGATCACTTTCTCGGCGGCCATGTAGACGGCAGCCGCTTCGCGCAAGGCCGATTCGGTCAAGCCGCTTTCCTGTTCGATGTCGAGCCAGGTCGCGTCGCGGCAGCTCTGCGCGAAACCGTCGAAGCCGGTGGTGTGCTGCGCCACGAAGGCGTGGTCGATGACGGCTGGCTGGCCCGCAGCCTGCGCCAGGGCGTCGGCCTCGAACACGCATTTGCACAAGCCCAGAAGGGCGGCCACATCGCCGCCGGCCTTGAGCTGATGGTACTGGTCAGAAATCTGCGTGGCCTTGCCCGTGAGCATTTCTGCCGGGTTCTGCGGATCGACGAAAGAGACCAGTCCCTGTTCGATGATCGGGTTGAAGGTCACGATCTTGGCGCCACGTTCTTTGGCGGATTTCAGCGGGTGCAGAAACCTCGGGCTGTTGGAGCCCGGGTTCTGGCCAAAGAAAAAGAAGGCATCCGTTTTTTCCAGGTCGTCCCAGACGATGGTGCCCACGGGCGAGCCGATCACCTGGGTCAGCCCCACTGATGTCGTCTCGTGACACATGTTCGAGCTTTGCGGCAGGTTGTTGGTGCCCAGTTTGCGCGCCAGCAGCGCGTACAGGTAGGAGGCTTCCAGTGCCGCATGCCCCGAGGCGTAGAACACGGCGCTGTTGCGGGGCAGTTGCCGCAGCGTCTGGCCGATCTCATTGAAGGCGCTTTCCCACGACACCTCGACATAGCGGTCGGTCGCCGCGTCGTAGCGCAGCGGGTGCGTCAGCCGGCCCGTCTTCTCCAGGTCGTGGTCTTTCCAGCTGCGCAGGGCGCTGACGGTGTGGGCGTCTTCCTGCCAGAAGTCGGGCGTGCAGCGAGCACTGGTCAAATCCCACAAGGTCGCTTTGGCGCCGTTTTCGCAAAACTCGAATGCAGAGTAATTGGCGGGCTTGGGCCAGGCGCAAGAGATGCACATCACGCCCTTGGGTTTGTTCAGCCTGCCCAGTTCGGCCACCGCGCCCGGGCTGGACCAGGTCTCGCCGAAGATGCGAACGATGCCCTTCATCGACCCCCATCCGCCTGCAGGGCCGGGGGCATGCGGCAGTGTTTCGTCTTGCACCATGGTCAACCACTCCTGAACGATTTGTGGCGGTGCGCCAGGCACGGCCGAACCGAAGTTAGACGCGTGCTCGTCTTCAGGATGTAGGACAGCGCCGCTAAACAGGGGCCGGCGGCTGATGGCCGCTGCGGCTAGGTGGTCACTGCCTTGGCCACGTTGGCGTAGGTGTCGATCTGGTCGAAGTTCAGGTAGCGGTAGACCTGGTCGCCGTCGGCATTGATCACGCCCATGTCGGCGTGGTATTCGGCCACGGTGGGCAGGCGGCCCAATTTGGAAGCAATGGCTGCGAGTTCGGCCGATGCCAAAAACACGTTGGCGTTCTTGCCCAGGCGGTTGGGGAAGTTGCGCGTGCTGGTGCTTACCACGGTGGCGCCTTCGCGCACCTGCGCCTGGTTGCCCATGCACAAGCTGCAGCCCGGCATCTCGGTGCGCGCGCCGGCGCTGCCGAAGTTGGCGTAATGGCCTTCCTTGGTCAGCTCGGCTTCGTCCATCTTGGTGGGCGGGGCGATCCACAGGCGCACCGGGATGTCGCGCTTGCCTTCCAGCAGCTTGCTGGCGGCGCGGAAGTGGCCGATGTTGGTCATGCAGCTGCCGATGAAAGCCTCGTCGATCTTCGTTCCGGCCACCTCACTCAAGAACTTGGCGTCGTCAGGGTCGTTCGGGCAGCACAGGATGGGTTCCTTGATGTCCGCCAGGTCGATCTCGATGATGTGCGCGTATTCGGCGTCGGCATCGGGCTGCAACAGCGCAGGGGCCGCCAGCCATTCCTGCATCCTGGCGATGCGCCTTTCGATGCTGCGCTTGTCCTCGTACCCCTGCGCGATCATGTTTTTCAGCAACACGATGTTGCTGTTCAGGTATTCGATGATCGGCTCCTTGTTCAGGCGGATGGTGCAGCCTGCGGCACTGCGCTCGGCGCTTGCATCGCTGAGCTCGAAGGCTTGTTCCACCTTTAGATCGGGCAAGCCTTCGATTTCCAGGATGCGGCCGCTGAAGGCGTTGACCTTGCCGGCCTTGGCCACCGTCAACAACCCTGCCTTGATGGCGAACAGTGGAATGGCATGCACCAGATCGCGCAAGGTCACGCCCGGCTGCATCTTTCCCTTGAACCGCACGAGCACGCTTTCCGGCATGTCCAGTGGCATCACGCCCGTGGCCGCACCGAAGGCCACCAGCCCGCTGCCGGCGGGGAAGCTGATGCCGATGGGGAAGCGCGTGTGGCTGTCGCCGCCGGTGCCCACGGTGTCGGGCAGCAGCATGCGGTTGAGCCAGCTGTGGATGATGCCGTCGCCGGGTTTGAGGCTGATACCGCCTCGGTTGGCGATGAAGGCCGGCAACTCGCGGTGCGTGGTCACGTCCACCGGTTTGGGGTAGGCGGCGGTGTGACAAAAACTTTGCATCACCAGGTCGGCGCTGAAGCCCAGGCAGGCCAGGTCTTTCAGTTCGTCACGCGTCATCGGGCCGGTGGTGTCCTGGCTGCCGATGCTGGTCATGCGCGGCTCGCAATATGTGCCAGGGCGCATGCCCACCTGGTCGCCGTTCTCCACCGGCAGGCCACAGGCGCGGCCCACCATCTTCTGCGCCAGCGTGTAGCCGGCTTTCGTGGCCGCAGGCACATGCGGCAGACGGAACAGCGTGCTGACCGGCAAGCCCAGAAACTCGCGCGCCTTGGCTGTCAGGCTGCGGCCGATGATCAGGTTGATGCGGCCACCGGCACGCACTTCGTCGAACAACACCTCGCTGCGCAGCTTGAATTCGGCTGCCACTTGGCCGTTCTTGATGATCTTGCCGGCATAAGGCTGGATGTCGATGACATCGCCCATTTCCAGCGCCGTCACGTCCACCTCGATGGGCAGGGCGCCGCTGTCTTCCTGCGTATTGAAGAAGATCGGCGCGATCTTGCCGCCCAGCGTGACGCCGCCAAAGCGCTTGTTGGGCACGAAAGGAATGTCCTGGCCTGTGGCCCAGATGACGCTGTTGGTGGCGCTCTTGCGGCTGCTGCCGGTGCCCACGACGTCGCCCGCATAGGCCACAAGATGGCCTTTGGCCTTGAGCTCTTCAATGAACTGCATGGGGCCGCGACGCCCGTCCTCTTCGGGCTTGAAAGCCGCCCCAGTGCGCGTGTTCTTCAGCATCGCCAGGTAGTGCAGGGGAATGTCCGGGCGGCTCCAGGCATCAGGGGCCGGGCTCAGGTCGTCGGTGTTGGTTTCACCAGGCACCTTGAATACGGTCACGGTGATGGTCTGCGGCACCTCGGGGCGGCTGGTGAACCATTCGGCATCGGCCCAGCTGTTCATCACGTCCTGTGCAACGCTGTGGCCGGCCTGGGCTTTGGCTGCCACGTCGTTGAAAAAGTCGAACATCAGCAGCGTTTTCTTCAGACCAGCGGCGGCCACGGTGGCCACTTCCGGGTCGTCCAGCAATTCGATCAGCGGGTGCACGTTGTAGCCGCCCACCATGGTGCCCAGCAGCTCGGTGGCTTTGGCTTTGTCGATCAGGCCGACCCGCAGGTCGCCATGCGCCACCGCGGCCAGGAAGCTGGCCTTGACCTTGGCCGCGTCGTCCACACCGGGCGGCACGCGGTGGGTCAGCAGGTCCAGCAGAAAGGCGTTTTCATCCGCCGGAGGGGCCTTGATGAGCTCGATCAGCGCGGCGGTTTGCTGCGCATTCAACGGCAGCGGCGGGATGCCCAGCGCGGCGCGCTCAGCGGTGTGTTGGCGATAGGTTTGCAGCATGGAATTTCTCTTCAGAAGTTGGAACGAATTCGCAGCGGTTCAGGGCGGCCGACGAACATGAAGATCAGGTCGGCACGATGATCTTCAGCCTCTTGAAATAGTCGCGGTAGAAGCCGGCGTCGCGCGTGACGAGGGCGTTGCACTGCATCATGGCGTGCGAGCCGATGAGGAAGTCGGCCACCGTGCGGGAGCGGTTGGCACCGCGCTGGCGGTAGCGGCGCTGCATCTCGCCAGCGCGCAGCGCAGACTTGGATTCCATGGCGCTGTAGACGATGCCCACCTGTTCCAGGTGTTCCAGCACCTGCGCTCCGCCTTGCAGCGCGGTGCACAGTTCGGCCAGCGCCACTTCGCACAGCACCACGGGGCCGGCTTGCAGTGCTGCGCGGATGGCGTGGCTGGCGCCATCGGAGTGCGGGCCACCCCCACCAATCAGATCGATCAGGACCGACGAGTCGCAGGCAATCACTTTTCTGGCAGCAGGTACGGGTCGCCCGGTGCATGCCCCCGGATGGCGCGCATGGCTTCGTCGGTGTCGGCGAAGCCGTCTGCCAGCTTGAAGCGCCCGCGCAGCCGTGACAAGGCGTCGTCCACCTCTTTGCGCAGCACGATGCGCCCACCTTCCAGCTCGACCTTGAGCTTGGTGCCCTTGCTCAGGCCCAGTGCGTCTCGAACAGCCTTGGGCAGGGTGATCTGTCCGCGTTCGGCAACGATGGCTTGCATGGCGTGACCTCGCGATTTCGGAAAGAAAGAGTATGCATTAACAATGCATACTTCGATCGCCAGCTCGACGCGCTGGCAGGCCGAATTGCCGAAGAAGGCCGGTCAGGTGCTCAGAAGCCGCCCGTCAGGCGCAATGCCAGCAGCACGGCGCGCGGCGCGCCGGGCTCGAAGAATCGGCCGTTGCCGTCGTTGACGATGACGCTGCCGGCATGGCTGCGGTCGAACAGGTTGTCCACCCGCAAGAGCCAGGTCAGCTGCGTGCCGCTGCTGCCGACGGCCACGGTCTTGCTCCAGCGCAAGGCGCCCAGGGCAGAGCCGGCGGCAAAGTCGGTGTTGCGGTCGTTCACCGCCACGCGGCCGGTGCCGCGCACTTCCAGCGCGGCTTCGCCCCAGGCCGCGTTCATCCAGGCCACTTCGGCGAACAGGTTGCCGCGCGGCGCGCCGGCAATGCGGCCGCCGGCGGGCACCAGCACGGTGGGTGCGTTGCAAGGAATGCCGGCACAGACGAGGAAGCTGTCTTCGTAGCTGGCTTGCAGCAAACCCAGCGACAACTGGGCACGCAACGGCCCTGCCGGCCGCCAGCCGGCGCCCAGTTCGACCCCGCGGCGCAAGGTGCTGCCCACGTTCTGGAACGACGCGCGCCCGCCGGCATTGGTGGCCACGGCGATCTCGTTGTCGGTCTCGACCTGGAACAGCGTGGCTTCGACGTTGATGGCGCCATCGCGCCACTTCACACCCGCTTCTCCCTGGCGGCTGCTCTGCGCCTGCAGGCCGGCGTTGAAGCCGCCGCTGCCGTCCGGGCGGTACGACAGTTCACCCAGCGTGGGCGACTCGAAGCCGCGCGCCAGGCTGGCGTAGACCTGCAGTCCCGGGGCTGCCTGCCAGCGCAGGCCCAGCACGGGGTTGGTGTAGCTGTATTCCAGCTGGCCTGAGTCGTCGCCATTGGAGAGAAAGGCGTCGTCAGCCGACAGCCGGACCCGCCCGCTGCGCACGCCCAGCGTGGCGCTTACGGTGGGGCTGAAGGCCAGTTCGCCCTGCGCATAGACATCGCGCGTGTCGGCGCGGTTGTTCTCGTCGCGGCGCAAGCGTCCGGTCACGCCGAGCACCCGGTTGGCGCCCGTGCCGGTGAAGTTTTCGAAGCCGCGCCGCGCGTCGCGCTGGCGTTCCAGCGTAGCGCCGGTCACCAGGTCCAGGCCCATGCCGGAGGCCAGAGTCCAGGCCCAGCGCAAGCGGGCGTCGACGCCGCTGTAGTTGCGGTCGAAGTCGATCACACCACCGCCATGGCGCGCGCCGCCTTGCGTGGCCGCCGGAATGGCCAGCCATTGCGTCACGCTGCGCCGGCCGCTGTAAAGCGCCACCGTGCTCTCGCGCAGCGCGCCGTCGTCGAAGCGGTGTTGCCAGCTGGCGCCGGCTTGCGTCTGGCGCGCCGTCTTGCGCGTGTTGAAGTCGATGGCCTGCTGCGCCGTCTGCTCGGGACCCAGTTCGAACTGCTGGCGCGACAGGCCCAGCGGATCGTCGGCAGGCTGGTCCAGATGGTTCAGCACCAGGCTGACGGTGTCGCGCTGGCCACGCCAGCCCAGCCGGGCTTGGGCCGTGCCTTTCTTCGCCGAACTTTGCGGCCTGAAGCCGTCGATCTCCATCTGCGACGCGCTGATGCGGGCATCGAAGCCGCCACCCAGCGGTGCGGCGATGCCGGCGCGCAGCTGGCGCAGGCCGAAACTGCCCATGTCCAGCGCCGCATCCCAGCGTTTTTCCGTCGTCGGCGCCGTGAAGATGGCGATGACGCCGCCCGAACTGTTGCCGTAGAGCACCGAAAACGGCCCGCGCAGCACTTCCACGCGTTCGGCACCGGCGATGTCGAAGTGCGAGACCTGGCCCTGCCCGTCGGGACCGGTGGCCGGGATGCCGTCGGCGTACAGGCGCAGCCCGCGCACACCGAAACCCGCGCGTGCGCCGAAGCCGCGGGCGCTGATCTGCAGGTCCTGCGCGTAGTTGCCCCGGTTGTTCACCACCAGGCCGGGGACCTGCACCAGGGCTTCGCTCAGGTTGATCATTGGCCCGGCGGACCGCAGGGTCTGGGCGTCGATGACGGTGATGGCGTAGGGCGCTTCGAAGGCCTGCCTTTGCACTGGCGAGCCGGTGATGACGACCTGGCTGGGCGTTGTCTGGGCTACGGCAGCAGCCGAGGCGGCGGAAATCAAGAGCAGGGAGAAGGGTAATTTCATCTTCAAGATTGCAGCCGCCAGCGCACTGCGGCGCCAGCGGCGGAAAACCACTAGCCGGATTGCAGATTTCCTGGGTTGACGCCGGGCGCTGCAGCTGAAGTCGGGGCAGGCCGCCAGTCGCGCATCGTCAGCAGCAGCTGGCGCAGCAACGGGGTCACTTCGGCAGCGCGTGCGTCATTCCAGCGCGGCGGCTCTTCGTCCATGTAGCTGCGCCAGCACATTTCCAGCTGCACGGCGTGCCAGCCTTCGGCAGGCCTGCCATGGATGCGGGTGATGTGGCCGCCCTTGAAGCGCTCATCGGTGACCGTGCTGTAACGCGGCTGGGACGCCAGCACGCTTTGCAGCGCCGAACGAAGCGCGGGGTCGCAACTGCTGCCGTCCACCGTACCCAGGTTCATGTGCGGCAACTCGCCTTCAAACAGCCAGGGGAGTTCACTCTTGATGCTGTGCGCGTCGAAAAGCACGGCGTGGCCGTGTTCTGCGCGCAGCCGCGTCATTTCCTGGTTCAGCGCCTGGTGATAGGGGCGCCAATACAGCGCCACGCGCTCTGCCACTTCAGCGGCGTCTGGCGCCTGGCCTTCCCGGTACAGCGGCTCGCCTGTGAAAAAGCGTGTGGGGCAGAGTTCGGTGTTGTTCTGGCCCGGGTACATCGGCGTGTTCTCGCTGGGCCGGTTCAGGTCGATGAGAAAGCGGCTGTAGCGCGGCAGCAGCACGCCGGCCCCCAAATCGCGGGCGAAAGCGTACAGGCGGTCCAGAAACCAGTCGGTGTCTTCAGAAGCCAGCGCGCGCGGCACCAGGCGGGCGGCCAGCTGCGCCGGCACTTCGGTGGCGCAGTGCGGAATGCTCAGGAGCAAGGGCGTGCGGCCACGGTGCAGGCTGTGTGTCATCGGCGGGAGGGTGCAAAGGCTGTGCTCTATTCTCAGCGCCTTCCGAGAGCCGCCGCCGTGCCCATGCCATGACCCACATTCTGCAAACCCTGCCCACCGGCCAACGCGTCGGCATCGCCTTTTCAGGTGGCCTGGACACCAGCGCTGCCGTGCACTGGATGCGGGCCAAAGGCGCCATTCCCTGCGCCTACACCGCACACCTGGGCCAGCCCGACGAAACCGATTACGACGACATTCCGAAGAAGGCCCTGGCTTACGGCGCCGAAAAAGCGCG
>JBBQXN010000082.1:0-14233 GCA_038209585.1 Burkholderiales bacterium | reverse complement strand
AGGCCACTGCAACGCCGGCAGCGCCCGCCACCATCGACTGGGCCCGTTTCCAGCGCCCGCTGCCGGCCAGCGCCACGTTGCCAGCGCCAGCAGAGCGCGCCAGCAACACCGCAGGCACAGGCGCCGTGCGTGTGCGCGCCGGTCTGCTCGATCGCCTGGTGAACCAGGCTGGCGAGGTGAGCATCACCCGTGCCCGCATCGACGCCGATGTGCGCATCCTGCAAGGCAGCCTGCACGAGCTGACCGACAGCCTGGAGCGCATGCGGCGCCAGTTGCGCGACATCGAACTGCAGGCAGAAACGCAGATCTCTTCGCGCATCGAAGCGGCCAAGGCGCAGTCGCAAGCCTTCGATCCGCTGGAGATGGACCGCTTCACGCGCTTCCAGGAACTCACGCGTTTCATGGCCGAGTCGGTGAACGACGTGGCCACCGTGCAGCGCAGCCTGCAGCGCACGTTGCAAAGCACCGAAGACGAACTGGCCGCGCAAGCGCGGTTGACGCGCGAACTGCAGGACGACCTGCTGCGCACGCGCATGGTCGAGTTCGAAAGCATGGCCGACCGCCTGTACCGCACGGTGCGCCAGGCGGCCAAGGAAGCGGGCAAGCAGGCGCGGCTGGACATCATCGGCGGCGCCATCGAAATCGACCGTGGCGTGCTCGAACGCATGACCGGCCCTTTCGAGCACCTGCTGCGCAACAGCGTGGCCCATGGTGTGGAAACCGCTGAACGCAGGCGTGCTGCAGGCAAGGCTGCTGAAGGTCAGGTGTCGATCCAGGTCGTTCAGGCCGGGAACGAAGTGGCGATTGAATTTGGCGACGACGGCGGCGGGCTGGACCTGCCGCGCATCCGCGAACGCGCCATCGAACGCGGCCTGATCCAGGCCGAGCAGGCAACCAGCGACGACGAACTCTCGCAGCTGATCTTCGCGCCCGGCTTTTCCACCGCCACCACGGTCACCGAACTGGCGGGTCGCGGCATCGGCATGGACGTGGTGCGCGCAGAAGTCAACGCCATGGGTGGGCGCATCGAGGTGCACAGCACCGCCGGCAAGGGCATGCGGCTGCGTTTGTTGCTGCCGCTGACCACGGCAGTCACGCAGGTGGTGATGCTGCGCTGCGGCGTCATGAGCATGGCCGTGCCTTCCACCCTGGTCGAAGTGGTGCGCCGCGTGCCCGTGGCTGAAATCGAGGCGGCCTACGAAAGTGGCCAGTTCGAGTTTGCAGACGAGTCCGTGCCCTTCTTCTGGCTGCCTGCCTTGCTGCAGGAAGCGCATGCGGGTTCCAGCCGGTCGCGTTCACAGTCGGTGGTCATCATTCGCAGTGCTTCGCAACGTGTGGCCCTGCATGTGGACGAGGTCGTGGGCAACCAGGAAGTGGTGGTGAAGAACGTGGGCCCGCAACTGGCGCGCCTGCCTGGCCTGGCTGGCGTGACCTTGCTGCCTTCAGGCGTGGTTTCGCTGATCTACAACCCGGTGGGCCTGGCGGCGGTCTATGCCGACGCTGCACGCGCCCTGATGCGCCAACAATCGTCGCCCGGCACCGGCACGCCAGCAGGCGAGGGCGGCGGCACACCGCAGCACCGTACGCCGATGGTCATGGTGGTCGACGACTCGCTGACCGTGCGCCGCGTCACCCAGCGTCTGCTGGTGCGAGAGGGCTACCGCGTGGTGCTGGCCAAAGACGGCCTGGAAGCGCTGGAACGCCTGGCTGAAGAGCGCCCGTCTGTGCTGCTGTCAGACATCGAAATGCCGCGCATGGACGGCTTCGACCTGTTGCGCAACGTGCGTGCTGACGCACGGTTGGCGGGCCTGCCGGTGGTGATGATCACCTCGCGCACGGCGCAGAAGCACCGCGACTATGCAGCCGAGCTGGGCGCAGATCACTACCTGGGCAAACCGTATTCCGAAGAGCTGCTGTTGTCGCTGGTGGCGCGCTACGTCGTCACCGATGCGGCTGCACGGCCCGCTGCGATGGCCTGAGCCCTGCGCGCCCGGACGTTGATTTTGGTGGTCAACCCCGAGTCAATCAAACGTTTGATTTTAGGCGTTAGACTCGGCGCCCATGGCCCGCAAAGCACCCCCGACCCACCCGGTGGAAGAACCCCGCCAGCGCCTGCTGCTGGCCGGCTTGCACCTGTTTGCCCAGCAAGGCTTCAGCAAAACCAGCACGCGTGAACTGGCCGAGGCCGCGCATGTCAACGTGGCGGCCATCAGCTACTACTTCGGCGACAAGGCGGGCCTGTACCGCGCTGTCTTTCTGGAGCCGCTGGGTGGTGCGCCCGAAGCCGACCTGGCGCGCTACAGCAGCCCGCAGCTGAGCCTGGCCGGCGCGCTGCACGGCTTTTACGCCGGCTTCGTGCAACCGCTGCTGCAGGGCGACCTGGTGCGGCTGGGCATGAAGATGCACCTGCGCGAAATGCTGGAACCCACGGGCCTGTGGCCGGCCGACGCTGCGCATGGCATCAAGCCCTTGCACGACGGCTTGGTCCTGGTGCTCAGCCGCCATCTGGGCCTGGACCCAGCCCATTCCGTGGCAGACGACGCACTGCAGCGGCTGGCCATCAGCCTGGCCAGCCTGGGCGTGCACCTGCATGTGGGCTATGACATGAACGACATCCTGGCCCCGGGCTCGATGGCGGGGCCAGAACAGATCGAGCGCTGGTCGGACAGCCTGGTGATGTTCGGCCTGGCCATGGTGCAGGCAGAGGCCGCGCGGCGCGGTGTGGTGCTGAAACAGGACGGTGTTGCATGAACGAACGTTGTCGCCTTTGGGTGGTCTTGGCGCCCTTTCTGGGGCTGGCGGCTTGCGCTTCGGTGCCGCCGGTTGCGCCCCTTGCGGCCATCAAGGCTGCGCCAGTCGCAGCGGGGTGGCAAGCACCATTGCCCGGGTCAGTGCCCGGGTCCGTACCTGGGCCTGGGCCAGGCTCCGGTTCCGGTTCCGGTTCCGGCATGGCCGTGCCTCTGGTGGATTTTTGGCAACGCTTCGGCGACCCTGCCCTGCCAGCCATGCTGCAAGCGGCCCGCAGCGCCAGTGCCAGCGTAGCCTTGGCTGCAACGCGCATCTCGCGCGCACGGGCCACGCAAACCTCAGCCGATGCCTTCCTGCTGCCCCAGGTGAACGCGGGCGCCGGCCTCAGCCGCGCTCGCATCACGGCCGGCTTGCCCGCAGCCACCACAGCCAGTGCCAGCGTGCAGGCGGGCTGGGAAATCGACCTCTTCGGCGCCAACGCCGCCGGCAGCCAGGCTGCCACTGCGCGCTTGCGCGGCGCGCAAGCCTTGCTGGCCGATGCACGCACGGCAGTGGACGCAGAAGTCGCGTCCACGCTGACCAGCCTGCGCGCCTGCCAAGCCCAGACGCGTACCACGCAGCAAGATGCCGAAAGCCGCGCTGAAACCGCGCGCCTGACAGGCCTGACCGCCCAAGCTGGCTTCACCGCCCCGGCCGACGCTGCACTGGCGCGCGCCGGCGCTGCCCAGGCCCGGGCCCTGGCCACGCAGCAGCGCGGGCAGTGCGACACGCTGGTGAAAGCGCTGGCGGAACTGACCGGCCTGGCTGAAGCCGAACTGCGTCGGCAGCTGGGTGCTGCCACCGCACAACTGCCCCAGCCACCAGCCGTGCTGCCGCCGGCCCTGCCGGCCGACCTGCTGGCCCAGCGCCCCGATCTGCAAGACGCTGCGCTGGCCGTGCAAGCCGCAGCGGCCGACAGCCAGCAGGCTGCAGCGCGCCAATGGCCCCGCATTGCGCTCAGCGGCAGCATCGGCGGCCTCGCATTGCGCCAAGGCGGGTTCAACCAGCGGGGCGCGACCTGGTCCCTGGGCCCGTTGACGGTCGACTTTCCGCTGTTTGACGGCGGCAGCCGCGCAGCCAATGTCACTGCGGCCCGCGCTGAATACGATGCCGCCGTGGCGCTGTACCGCGCCACCCTGCGCCGCGCCGTGCGCGAGGTGGAAACCAGCCTGGTGGCCCTGCAAAGCACGGCCGCACGGGAGGAAGATGCGCGCAGCGCCGCAGCCGATTTCGAAACCGCCCTGGTGGCCACCCAGGCGCGCCAGCAAGGCGGCCTGGCCAGTCTGCTGGACCTGGAAACTGCGCGCCGCAATGCCCTGCTTGCGCAAAGCGGCTTGATCGAACTGCAGCGCGAGCGCGCTGCGGCCTGGGTGAGCCTGGTGCGCGCCCTGGGTGCGGGCTGGCGCGCTGACTTGCCAACTGAGTTGCCCACTGACTTGTCCATGGACACACCCCTGGCTTCCACGACACCGAACACCCGACCATGAACCCGACCCCGACGCCCTCCCTGTCACGCGGCAAAGCCCTGTGGATCGGCATTGGCGCCGCGCTGCTGATCGCCGCTGGCGCGTTCTTCTTTTTCCAGCCCGGCTCTTCCGCGCCAAAGCCGCCGGCCGCTGCTGCTGGCCCTGCTGCTGATGCGACCTCGCCCAAGCCGGCACTCACCGTGACCGTGGCCAAGCCACAGCGCCTGGACATACCGCTGCGCGTGCAGGCCAACGGCAGCGTGGCGGCCTGGCAGGAAGCCATCGTCGGCGCTGAAGGCGATGGCCTGCGCCTGGCCGAGGTGCGCGTGAACGTGGGCGACCGCGTCAAGCGTGGCCAAGTGCTCGCCACCTTCGCTGCCGGCCTGCCGCAAGCCGACCTGGCGCAAGCACGCGCCGCGCTGGCTGAAAGCGAAGCCACGCTGGCTGAAGCCCAGGCCAATGCCCAGCGCGCGCGCGGTCTGCAGGAAAGCGGCGCCCTGAGCGCGCAGCAGATCAACCAGTTCCTGACCGCAGAAACCACGGCGCAGGCACGGCTGCAAGCGCAGAACGCGCTGCTGCAAACGCAGCTGCTGCGCGTGGCGCAGACGCAGGTGCTGGCGCCTGACGACGGCCTGATCTCGGCACGCGCGGCCACCGTGGGCGCCGTGGTCAGCGGCGGGCAAGAGCTGTTTCGCCTGATCCGCCAGGGCCGGCTGGAATGGCGCGCCGAGGTCGCCAGTGCAGAGCTGGCGCAGCTCAAACCCGGCATGCCCGTGCGCGTCACGCCTGCTGGTGGTGCTGCAGTTGACGGCCGCGTGCGCATGCTGGCCCCCACGGTGGACGCGGCCACGCGCAACGGCCTGGTCTATGTGGATCTGCCGCAGCCCGGCAGCGCGCGCGCAGGCATGTTTGCCAGCGGTGAATTCGAGGTCGGCAGCTCGGCGGCAACGACCTTGCCGCAGTCGGCGGTGCTGTTGCGCGACGGCTTCAGTTATGTCTTCCAGATCGGCGCTGACAACAAGGTTCAGCAGATGAAGGTAGAGGTGGGCCGCCGGCTGGGCGAGCGCATCGAAATCATCAGCGGGCTGAGCGCTGATGCGGGCGTGGTGGCCAGCGGTGCGGGTTTCCTGGGCGACGGCGACACGGTGCGCCTGGTCGAAACGCCGCCGAAGATCACAGCGCCTTAATTTTGAACGTCAGGAGCCTGCCATGAACGTTTCCGCCTGGTGCATCCGCAACCCCATCCCGTCGGTGATGCTCTTCATCCTGCTGACCGTGCTGGGCTTGGTCGGCTTCAAGCAGATGAAGGTGCAGAACTTTCCTGACATTGACCTGCCCACGATCAACATCAGCGCCAGCCTGCCCGGCGCGGCGCCGGCGCAGCTGGAAACCGAGGTGGCGCGCAAGCTGGAAAACGCCGTCGCCTCGATCCAGGGGCTGAAGAACATCTACACCAAGGTGCAAGATGGCTCGGCGAACGTCACGGCCGAATTCCGCCTGGAAAAACCCACGCAGGAAGCACTGGACGACGTGCGCGCGGCCGTGCAGCGCGTGCGCAGCGACTTGCCCACCGACCTGCGCGACCCGGTGGTGAGCAAGGTGGAACTGTCGGGCTCGCCCATCCTGACCTACACCGTTTCTTCCACGCGCATGGACGAAGAAGCGCTGTCCTGGTTCGTCGACAACGACATCACCAAGGCCATGCTGGCCGTGCGCGGCGTGGGCTCGGTGTCGCGCGTGGGCGGCGTCACGCGCGAAGTGCAGGTGAATCTGGACCCCGGCAAGCTGCTGGCGCTGCAGGCCAGCGCGGCCGACATCTCGCGCCAGTTGCGCGCCGTGCAGCAAGAAGCCAGCGGCGGGCGCGTGGACGTGGGCGGCATCGAGCAAAGCGTGCGCACCATCGCCACGGTCAAAAGCGCGGCAGAGCTGGCGGCCCTGGAGATCAGCCTGTCCGACGGCCGGCGCATCCGGCTCGACCAGGTGGCCAGCGTGCAGGACACCGTGACTGAGAAGCGCAGCACGGCCTTGCTGAACGGCCAGCCCGTGGTCGGTTTCGAGATCGTGCGCACCAAGGGCGCGGGCGAAGTGGATGTCGCAGAAGGCGTGCGCGCGGCGGTGGCACGCTTCCGTGCCGTGCGGCCGGACATCACCGTCACCGAAGCCTTCAACTTCGTCGACCCCGTGGTCGAGAACTTCCACGGCAGCATGCTGCTGTTGCTGGAGGGCGCGGTGCTGGCCGTCATCGTCGTCTGGTTCTTCCTGCGCGACTGGCGCGCCACCTTGGTGGCAGCCACGGCCCTGCCGCTGTCGATCATTCCCACCTTCGCGGTGATGCACTATGTCTTCGACTTCACGCTGAACACGGTCACCCTGCTCAGCATGTCGTTGGTGGTGGGCATCCTGGTGGACGACGCCATCGTCGAGATAGAAAACATCATGCGCCACCTGCGCATGGGCAAGCCGCCCTTGCAGGCGGCCAGGGAAGCGGCCGACGAGATCGGGCTGGCCGTGATCGCCACCACCTTCACCCTGATCGCCGTGTTCCTGCCCACGGCTTTCATGGCCGGCGTGCCGGGCAAGTTCTTCGTCCAGTTCGGCTGGACGGCGGCCATCGCCGTGTTCTTCAGCCTGGTGGTGGCGCGCATGCTCACGCCGATGATGGCGGCCTACATCCTGCGCCCGCCGAAGGCCGACCATGCCGACCCCGCCTGGCTGACGCGCTATGGCCGCTGGGCCGACTGGTGCCTGCACCACCGCTGGGTGCCGATCCTGGCCACCGTGGTGTTCTTCGGCGGCTCGATCTACCTGGTGACCAAGCTGCCCACCGGCTTCATCCCGCCCGACGATTTGTCGCAAACCCAGGTGACGGTGACCTTGCCGCCCGGCAGTACCTTCGAGCAGACCCTGGCCGCCGCCGAACAGGCGCGCAGCCTGGTGCAGAAGAACGACTACATCCAGCTGATCTATACCGCAGTGGGCGGCGGCAACACCGGCGCCGACAGCTTCAGCCCCGGCGGCGCGGCCGAAGTGCGCGTGGCCACGCTGACGCTGAACATGACCCCGCGGGGCGAACGTTCGGGCGTCAGTAAGCAACAGATCGAAGCCCAGCTGCGTGAGGCCCTGGTGGCCATTCCCGGCGCGCGCGTGAAGGTCGGCTTCGGCGCCAGCGCCGAGAAATACGTGCTGGTGCTGGCTGGCGAAGACGGCAACGCGCTGACAGCCCATGCCAGCGTCGTCGAACGCGAATTGCGTACCCTGTCCGGCATCGGCAACGTCACCAGCAGTTCCAGCCTGGTGCGGCCCGAACTCATCGTGCGGCCCGACTTCGCCCGCGCTGCCGACCTGGGCGGGACGAGTGCGGCCATCGCCGACACGCTGCGCATCGCCACGGCGGGCGACTACGACCAGAGCCTGCCCAAGCTGAACCTGAGCCAGCGCCAGGTGCCCATCGTCGTGCGCCTGCCGCCTGAGGCGCGCACCGACCTGGCCCTGCTGGCGCGCCTGCCCGTGCCCGGCAGCCACGGCCCGGTGACGCTGGGCAATGTCGCGAGCCTGTCGATGGCCAGCGGGCCGGCGCAGATCGACCGCTACAACCGCCAGCGCAACATCAACTTCGAGATCGAGCTGAACGGCCAGGCGCTGGGCGACGTGCAGAAGGCGGCGCTGGCCCTGCCCAGCCTGCGCCAGTTGCCCGCCGGTGTCAGCCAGACGGAAGTGGGCGACGCAGAAGCCTTCACCGAACTCTTCGCCAGCTTCGGCCTGGCCATGCTGACCGGCGTGATGTGCATCTACATCGTGCTGGTGCTGCTGTTCAAGGACTTCGTGCAGCCGGTGACGATCCTGGGCGCGCTGGTGCTGTCGATCCCGGGTGCTTTCCTGGCCTTGTTTGTCACCGGCACGGCCCTGACGATGCCCAGCATGATCGGCCTGATCATGCTTATGGGCATCGCCACGAAGAACAGCATCCTGCTGGTGGACTACATCATCATCGCGCGCCGCGACCATGGGCTGGACCGTTGGGCCTCGATCCTGGATGCCTGCCACAAGCGCGCGCGGCCGATCGTCATGACCACGATTGCCATGGGCGCGGGCATGCTGCCGATCGCGCTGGGGCTGGGCACGGACCCGAGCTTTCGCGCGCCGATGGCCATCGTCGTCATCGGCGGGCTCATCACGTCCACCTTCCTGAGCCTGCTGGTGATCCCGGTGCTGTTCACGTTCGTGGACGACGGCGAGAAGGCGCTGCTGCGGTGGTTGCGGCGGGGCAAGCCGGTCTCTGCCACTGCAACCACCACGGCCACCGCCACCGACCCGCGCGCAGGCCGGGCAACCGCCGAACCCGGTACAGCCGATTGAAGCCCGAGCAAAACCTGCAGAGACGCTGGGTGCTGCAAGCCGCCACCGGCGCGGCAGCGATGGCGCTGATGGCGGTGCAGGCGGTGCAAGCGCAGGTCGCTCGTTCGTTCGACGTGATGGACCTGGACTGGCAAGACCCCACGCGCAATCGCCCGGTGCCTGTGCGCTTGTACCTGCCCTTGCCCTTGACTTTGCCCTTGACTTTGCCCTTGCCGAGCGCTGCACTGGAGCCGGGCGGCGCTGTTCCGCTGGTGGTGTTCTCGCACGGCATCGGTGGTTCACGCCGCGGCTACAGCTATCTGGGCCAGCACTTCGCGCGCAACGGCGTGGCCAGCCTGCACCTGCAGCATGTGGGCAGCGACCGCAACCTGTGGATGGGCAACATCTTCGGCCTGGTGGGCCGGTTGCAAGACGCTGCGCAAAGCAGCGAAGCCATCGACCGTGCCCTGGACCTGAGTTTTGCGCTGGACAGCCTGCTGGCCGGGCCCCTGGGCCCACGCATCGACGCCAGCCGCATCGTCGCGGCCGGCCACAGCTATGGTGCCAACACCACGCTGCTGGCGGCAGGTGCCAACGTGGTGCGCAACGGCCGCGCTGCCGACCTGCGCGATGAGCGCGTGCGCGCTGCCATCGTCATCTCCGCGCCACCCTTCTACGGCGAACGCGCACCCAAGAAGGTGCTGGCTGGCGTGACCGTGCCCAGCCTGCACATCACGGCCACCGAAGACGTGATCCGCATCCCCGGCTACTTCAGCGGTGCCGACGACCGCGTGGCGGTGTTCGAAGCCACCGGCAGCCAGCGCAAATGGCTGGCGGTGTTCGAAGGCGGCTCGCACAGCATGTTCACCGACCGCGCCGGCACCGGCGGCGTGGTTCTGAATGCCCAGGTCAAGGCCGCCACGCAGGCGCTCACGCTGGCCTTCGTGCGCAGCGTGCTGGGCGGTGACGCGGCGGCTCTGGCGGCCTGGCCGCAGCGGCATGAAGCCATCCTGGCGCGCTTCAGCGCGCCGGCGTGAGTGCGGGCCCGCACATCAGGCGGGCCCGCGTCGCATCACTTGCCAGTCGCCCCCGCCCCCGCCCCCGCCCTCGCCTTCACCACCGCATACCTCTCCAAAGTCTTCTCCCGCGCCTGCGCATGGTCCACCACCGGCAACGGGTAGGTCTTCCCCAGCTCCACCCCCGCGGCCTGCAATTCCAGCGGCGAGACGCGCCAAGGCGCATGAATCAGCTTGTCCGGCAACTCGGCCAGTTCAGGCACGTAACGTCGAATGAAGCGCCCTTGCGCGTCGAACTTTTCGCTTTGCGCCACAGGATTGAAGATGCGGAAGTAAGGCTGCGCATCACAGCCGCTGGAAGCCGCCCACTGCCAGCCACCGTTGTTGGCGGCCAGATCGAAGTCGTTCAACTGTTGCGCGAAGTAACGCTCGCCCCAGCGCCAGTCCAGCCCCAGGTCCTTGGTCAAAAAGCTCGCCACCACCATGCGCAGGCGGTTGTGCATGTAGCCGGTCTGGTTGATCTGGCGCATGGCCGCGTCGATCAGCGGGTAGCCAGTGCGCGCTTCGCACCAGGCCGCAAACAGCGCCTCTGCCGTCTTGCCTTTTTCCCAGGCGATGCGGTCGTAATCTGCCTTGAAAGATTTTGCGGTCACCTTCGGGTGGTGGTGCAGCACCTGGTGATAGAAGTCGCGCCAGATCAGTTCTGACAACCAGCCTTCGGCGCCGCGCGAGCCCGCTTGTGCGCGTGCCTGTGCTTCGCGCGCCAGTTCGCGGATGGACACCGTGCCGAAGCGCAGATGCACGCTGAGGTAGCTGGGGCCCTTGATGGCGGGGAAGTCGCGCGTGTCCTTGTAGTCATCGATGCGCTGCAGAAAGTCTTTCAGCAGCTCTTGCGCGCCCGCCGGGCCGCTGGGCAGCTTCAGGCTGTGCAGGTTGGTGGGCTCAAAGCCGATGTCAGGCAGGCTGGGAACGCCCGCTTGGATCGCGTCAGGAACCCGCGCCAGGCCCCCGGCCAGCGACGCGACGGGCCAGGCTTCCAGGTGTTGCGGCTGCAGCTTCTTCATCCACGCGTTCTTGTAGGGCGTGAAGACAGAGAAAGCGCCACCGTTCAACGTCAGCACCTCGCTGCGCTCGAACACCACATGGTCCTTGCTGGTGTGCAGGGCCACGCCAGCATCGGCCAGCAGGCCGCGAATGCGCGCGTCGCGGTCCAGTGCAGCGGGTTCGTCGTCGTGGCTGGCGTAGACAGCCTGCACATGCAGCGCGGCAGCCAGTGCCGGCACTTCTTCATGCGCCCAGCCGTGGCGCACCAGCAGCTGTACACCTTCGACGCCATGCGAAGCTGCCAGTGCGCGCAGTTCAGCGTCTACGCCAACCAGGCTGTCGCGGATGAATTCCACACGCCGGTCGGCGCGCGGCAACGGGTCCAGGATGTCGCGGTCGAAAACGAAAGCCACCCACACGTGTCGCGCGCTGCGCAAGGCGTGGTGCAGGGCGGCGTGGTCGTCGGTGCGCAGGTCGCGGCGCAGCCACACCAGGGCGCGGTCCAGTGCGCGGTCGAGGGTGGGGGCGGGGGCGACGGCGGGGGTGACGGCGGGGGTTTGAGCTTTGTTCACGCCCCGGAGTGTGGCTGCGGAATAAACTCCGTACATGTCTACAGGCCACCGCATCGACCTCACGCATCATTTCCTGATCGCCATGCCTGGCATGGCCGACGATACGTTTGCCGGCACCGTCATCTACCTGTGTGAACACACCGAGCGCGGCGCCCTGGGCCTGGTCATCAACAAGCCCATCGACATCAAGCTGAAAAACCTGTTCGAGAAAGTCGAACTGCGCGTGCCGGGTGAAGGCCTGGCCGAACAGCCGGTGTTCTTCGGCGGCCCGGTGCAAACCGAACGCGGCTTCGTGCTGCACGACAAGCTGGGCGGCAGCGACGAAGAAAGCCCGTACAGCAGCACCATGTCCGTGCCGGGTGGTCTGGCCATGACCACCAGCAAAGACGTGCTGGAAGCCATGAGCGAAGGCGCCGGCCCCAAACGCGTGCTCATCACCCTGGGCTGCAGTGGCTGGCAGGCCGGGCAGCTGGAAGACGAGATCGGGCGCAATGGCTGGCTGACGGTGAACGCCGATGTCGCCATCATCTTCGACACGCCGATCGAAAAGCGCTATGAGCGCGCCGTATCGCTGCTGGGTTTCGACCCCAGCATGCTGTCGCAGGAAGCGGGACATGCCTGACGCCCACGCTGGCGCACAAACCTTTCTGTCGTTCGACTTCGGCACCCGCCGCATTGGCGTGGCCACCGGTAACACCTTGCTGGCCCAGGCCAGCCCGCGCGGGGCACTCGCCGTGCAGGCCGGTTCACAGGCGCATTTCGCCGAGATCGCCAAGCTGATCGCCGAATGGCTGCCTGCCGGCCTGGTGGTGGGCGTGCCTTTCCACCCCGACGGCGCGGCGCACGAGAACACTGTTCGCGCGCGCCGCTTTGCACGTCAGCTACACGGGCGCTTTCGCCTGCCGGTGCATGAAGTGGACGAGCGCTACAGCACCACCGAAGCCCTGGCCTCAGGCGCCAGCGAAAGCACGGCCGATGCGCAAAGTGCGGCCATCATCCTGAATCAGTTTTTCAATACCCAGCGCCTGCCCGATGCCACAGCTTGACGCCGAAGCCTTGTACGCCGAATTGCGTGCGGGCCTGCCTGCACTGCTGCAGCCCGGCTCGCTGCTGGTGGGCATCTGGTCGGGCGGCGCCTGGCTGGCTGAACGTCTGCACCGCGATCTGGCCTGGCCCGGCAAGCATGGCGTCATCAGCAGCACCTTGCATCGCGATGATTTCCGTTCGCGTGGCTTGTCCGCCGGAACCGACTGCACCGACCTGCCGTTTTCCATCGACGGCCAACACATCGTGCTGGTGGACGATGTGCTGCACACCGGCCGCACCGTGCGCGCCGTGGTCAACGAACTGTTCGACTTCGGCCGCCCGGCCAGCGTGCAGCTGGTCGTGCTGGTAGACCGTGGCGGGCGCGAGCTGCCGGTGGCTGCAGCCTTTGCCGCGCTCAGTACTTCGCTGCCTGATGTGCAGCGGCTTTCCCTGGAGCGCACGGACGACGGCGGCCTGCAGTTCGCACTGCGGGGCCCTGACAACGACAGCCAGGAAGGTGCCGCCTGATGCTGTCGCGCCGCAGCCCGCAACTGAACAAGCACGGCGAGCTGATCCATCTGCTGTCCATCGAAGGTTTGCCCAAGCCCGTGCTGACGCAGATTCTGGACACCGCAGGCACGTTCCTGTCGGTGAACGACCGGGATGTGAAGAAAGTGCCGCTGCTGCGCGGCAAGAGCGTTTTCAACCTGTTCTTCGAGAACAGCACGCGCACCCGTACCACGTTCGAGATCGCGGCCAAGCGGCTCAGCGCCGACGTCATCAACCTGGACATCAACCGCAGCAGCACGGCCAAGGGAGAAAGCCTGCTCGACACGATTGCCAACCTCTCGGCGATGCATGCCGACATGTTCATCGTGCGCCATGCGGAAAGCGGCGCGCCCTATCTGATCTCGCAGCATGTGGCGCCGCATGTGCATGTGGTCAACGCGGGCGACGGCCGGCATTCGCACCCTACGCAGGGGCTGCTGGACATGTACACCATCCGCCATTTCAAGCGTGACTTCACGCAGCTGCGCGTGGCCATCGTCGGCGACATCGTGCATTCGCGCGTGGCGCGTTCAGACATCCATGCGCTGACGATCCTGGGCGTGCCCGAGATTCGCGCTGTCGGCCCCAAGACCCTGGTGCCCGCCGACCTGGCAGCGATGGGCGTGCGCGTTTGCCACAACATGGCAGAAGGCATCCGCGATGCAGACGTCATCATCATGCTGCGCTTGCAGAACGAACGCATGAGCGGTGCCATGCTGCCCAGCGCCGGCGAGTTCTACAAGAGCTTCGGCCTGACACCCGAAAAGCTGGCTCTGGCCCAGCCCGACTGCATCGTGCTGCACCCGGGGCCCATCAACCGTGGCGTGGAAATCGATTCTTCGGTGGCCGACGGCAAGCACAGCGTCATCCTGCCGCAGGTGACTTTCGGCATCGCCGTGCGCATGGCGGTGATGAGCATCCTGGCAGGCCCGGCGTGAACATCGAGATCGCCAACGGCCGCCTCATCGACCCGGCTCACGCCGTCGACTGCGAAGCCACGGTCTTCATCGCCGATGGCAAGGTGACCGCCATCGGCGCGCCGCCCGCGAACTGGCAGCCGACGCGGGTGATCGATGCGCAGGGGCTGGTCGTCGCGCCCGGCTTGATCGACCTCTCCGTGCGTCTGCGCGAGCCCGGCTTCGAGTACAAGGCGACGCTCGAGTCCGAGTTGGAGGCCGCGATCGCCGGCGGCGTGACGAGCCTCGCCTGTCCGCCCGACACCGACCCGCCGCTGGACGAGCCGGGGCTGGTGGAGATGCTCAAGCATCGCGCCCGATCGCTCAACCAGGCCCACGTCTATCCCGTCGGCGCGCTCACCGTCGGCCTCACGGGCGAGAGCATCACCGAGATGGGCGAGCTGTCCGAGGCCGGCTGCGTCGCCTTCTCCCAGGCCGACGCGCCGCTCGCCGATACTCAGGTCCTGCTGCGGGCGTTGCAG
>JBBQXN010000081.1:0-14542 GCA_038209585.1 Burkholderiales bacterium | reverse complement strand
CCGATATGCCGCTTCCACTTTGTCACCAACCGCGTGCGCCAGCGCCATCTCGGCCACTTCGCCGGGGAAATGGGTGCACTCGGATACCCAGTCCCTGAAGGTGCTGCGAAAACCGTGGACGGTGGCTTGAACTTTCATCCGACGCAGCACTGCCGTCAAACTCATGTCAGACAGAGAGCCCTTCAGGCCGGGAAATATGACATCTCCAGCCTCGCGCGGCCCCATGACGCGAAGCAGCGCCAGCGCGGCCCGGCTGAGCGGTACGCGGTGCTCCCTGCCGCCCTTCATGCGCGCGGCGGGCACTGTCCATAGCCCCGACTGCAGGTCAATCTCAGTCCACGTGACGCCACGCACTTCCCCAGACCGTGCGGCGGTGAGAATGACGAATTCCAAGGCCCGCGCACCGATACCTGGCTGCTGCCGCAAGCTGTGCATGAAGGCAGGCGCCTCGACCACTGGCACGGCGGCGTGGTGTTCGACCTTGGTGAGCTTGGATGCCTTGGGCAGCGCGGCATCAAGATTGCCACGCCAGCGTGCCGGGTTCGGGCCCTGGCGCAGGCCGCGCGCGGTGGCGTAGTCCAGCACCAGTTCAATTCGCGATCGCACGCGGGTGGCTGTCTCGGTCTTACTGGCCCAGATCGGCTCGATGGCCTTGATGACGTGGGCGGCGGTGATGTCACGGACCTGCATCCGGCCCAGCACTGGGTAGGCGTAAGTTTGGAGCGTGGCGGTCCACTGCGCGGCGTGCTTGGCGTTCTTCCAGCTGGCTTCGTGCTGCGCAATGTAGGCCTCGGCGGTCTTGTCGAAGGTTTGCAACAGGCTGCGTTCGGCTGCAGCGGCGCTGACAGCAGCGACGCGCCGGGCGATCGGGTCATCGCCGGTCTGGACTTGCGCCCGATAAGCGCGGGCCTTTTCGCGCGCCTCGGCCAGCGTCACGCTTGGAAAGCTGCCAAGCCCCATCTCGCGCTGCTTGCCTGCCAGCGACAGTCGCAGCACCCAGCTGCGCGCACCCGTCGCGGTCACCTGCAGCGCCAGGCCGTCGACACCGCCGACGCTCCAGCGACCTGTCTGCAACAGGCGTCGAACCTTCAACGGCGACAATTCACGAGCCTTGCGGGGCATGACGGAACCCTCCAGGGTCGCCATCCTACCCCTTACCTACCCACTCAAGAAATTGGGATTGAGTGGGACTTCGGGGGACGATGCGGGACAAACCGCAGGTCGATTTACCTATAAAAACGGGCCCTCGAGGGGCCCGTTTCAAGTGCTGTCTGGCGGAGAGGGTGGGATTCGAACCCACGGTACCTTGCGGTACGCCTGATTTCGAGTCAGGTACATTCGACCACTCTGCCACCTCTCCAGGTATTCGGGTTCGCAGTCGGCGAAGCCTTGGAGTTTAGCGTATCAAACGCGCAGTTCGGTGGCTCCACCCATGTAGGGCTGCAAGGCTGCAGGAATGCGCACCGAACCGTCAGCTTGCTGATGATTTTCCAGCACGGCTACCAGCGTTCGGCCCACGGCCAGCCCTGAACCGTTCAACGTGTGCAGCAGTTCAGGTTTGCCTTGTGCATTGCGAAAGCGCGCCTGCATGCGCCGCGCCTGAAAGGCGCCGCAATTACTGCAAGAACTGATCTCGCGGTAAGCGTTCTGCGCTGGCAACCATACTTCCAGGTCATAGGTTCGGGTGGCTGTGAAACCCATGTCGCCCGTACAAAGCGCCATCACGCGATATGGCAATTCCAGCTTCTTCAGGATGGCTTCGGCATGGCCGACCATCTCTTGCAGCGCAGCATCGCTGTACTCTGGTTGCACGATCTGCACCATTTCGACTTTGTCGAACTGGTGCTGGCGGATCAAGCCGCGGATGTCGCGGCCGCCGCTGCCAGCCTCGCTGCGAAAGCAAGGGGTGTGCGCAGTCAGCTTGATCGGCAGCACTGCTGCATCCACGATCTGCTCGCGCACAGTGTTGGTCAACGGAATTTCTGACGTCGGGATCAGGTACTGCTCAGTCGGGGTCTCATCCCCACCCCGGCTGACCCAGAACAGGTCTTCCTTGAACTTGGGCAGTTGGCCTGTGCCTTCCAGCGCTTCGCGGTTGACGATATAGGGCGTGTAGCACTCGGTATAACCATGCTGCAGTGTGTGCACGTCCAGCATGAACTGCGCCAAGCCCCTGTGCAGCCGGGCGATCTGCCCGCGCAGCAGGGTAAAACGTGAGCCCGAGAGCAGCGCGCCGGCCTCGAAGTCCAATCCCAGCGGTGCGCCCAAGTCCACATGGTCCTGGGGCGTGAATGCCAACGCGACAGGCTCGGTGCCGCTGGGGCTCCAGCGCCGCACTTCCACATTGCCCTGCTCGTCTGGGCCGTCTGGCGCTTCTGCCTGCGGCAAGTTGGGCAAGGCCATCAGCATGCCCTGCAGTTCCGTCTGGATGCCTTCCAGCCGCTGCGCGCCAGCCTCTTGCTGCTGCCCGATGCCCGCCACCTCTGCCATCACGGCTGCCGTGTCGCCGCCCTTGGACTTGAGCTGCCCAATCTGCTTGCTCAAGCCGTTGCGCTGAGCCTGCAGTTGTTCGGTCTGCGTCTGCAGTTGCTTGCGTTCGGTTTCCAGCGCGCTGTAGCGCGCTATATCTAGAAAAGGCTGTGGGTTCTTGCGGCGCTGCAGTTGCGCAACGACCCCTTCCAGATCGCGTCGCAGCAGATTGATGTCGATCATGGCCCGGGCGCAGCAGACTTGGGCACAGGCGGCGGTGAATTCTGGGCAGCCGCAACCGATTCCGCCATGCTGCGGTCACCCAGCCCTCGCGGCAGCGGGAAGTGCACCGCCTCGACCACGCCTTCCATGTGCCGGATGCTCAAGGCACCCAATTCGCGCAGGCGCACGATGACTTGCTGCACCAGGATGTCAGGCGCTGAGGCGCCAGCGGTCAGGCCCACACGGCGGCGACCGTCGAACCACTCGGCTTCCAGGTCATCGGCAGCATCGACCATGTAGGCCGGCGTGCCCAGGCGCTGGGCCAGTTCACGCAGGCGGTTGCTGTTGCTGCTGGTGGGGCTTCCCACCACCACCACCACATCCACATTGGGTGCCAGCACCTTCACGGCGTCTTGCCGGTTTTGCGTGGCATAGCAGATGTCTTGTTTCTTGGGTTCGCGCACATGCGGGAAGCAGCGTTTGACTTCGGCCAGGATCTCGGCCGCGTCGTCCACGCTCAGCGTGGTCTGCGTCACCACGGCCAGCTTGTCGCCACGGGGGCGCACCTTGTGCACGTCGGCGGTGTCTTCGACCAGGTAGATGCCTTCGCTCAACTGCCCCATCGTGCCTTCCACTTCGGGGTGGCCCTTGTGGCCGATCATGATGAACTCGTAGCCCTCCTTGTCCAGCTTGGCCACTTCCACATGCACTTTAGTGACGAGCGGGCAAGTTGCGTCGAAGACCTGAAATCCGCGTTGGCCCGCTTCTGTGCGCACCGCCTGGCTCACGCCATGGGCGCTGAAGATCAGTGTGGCGCCCGGGGGCACGTCGGCCAGGTCTTCGATGAAGATCGCGCCCTTGGCCTTCAGGTCGTTGACGACATAGGTGTTGTGCACGATCTCATGGCGCACATAGATGGGCGCGCCGAAGCGCTTGAGTGCGCGTTCGACGATCTCGATGGCACGGTCCACACCGGCACAAAAGCCGCGCGGTTCAGCGAGCAGAACTTCTTCGATCGACACTTTCAATTCTTCCTTCACATGACGCCCAACAGCTTGACTTCGAAGCGCACCGCCTGGCCGGCGAGCGGGTGGTTGAAATCGAACAGCAGCCAGTCGGCGCTGACTTCGCGCACGACGCCGGCATACACGCCCTGCCCGTCTGGGGTGGGAAATTGCACCACATCGCCCACCGCATATTCAGCCCCGATCTCACCCATTTCGCGCAGCAGACTCAACTTCACGCGCTGCAACATGTCTGGGCTGCGTTGGCCGAATGCCGCCCCTGCGGGCAAATCAAAACTTTCGTGTGCGCCTTCGGCCAGCCCCAGCAGATGTTGCTCGATGGCCGGGGCCAACTGGCCTGCCCCTAGAGAAAGTGTGGCCGGCTTGTCGTCGAATGTGTTCACCACATCGCGCCCGTCGGGCCCCGACAGGCGGTAGTGCAAAGTCAGAAATGAGCCGGCCTGAACCAAATTCATGCTGCGGGGTGCCCCAAGGCGGGGTCGAATAGACTGAGGCACAGATTCTATCGAGCCCGGCAGACGCCCTGATGTTGCACCCTCGCCCATGAAGAACCTGCCCCCCGACCAGCGCCCGCGCGAGAAGTTGCTGGCCAAAGGTGCAGCCAGCCTGGCCGACGCAGAACTGCTGGCCCTGCTGCTGCGCACCGGCACGGCTGGCACGGGTGTGTTGATGCTGGCGCAACAGGTTCTGCTGCGCTGCGGCGGTTTCGCGGGGTTGCTTTCAGCCCACCCCGGCCGGCTGCTGGGCATCAAGGGGCTGGGCCCTGCCAAGCAGGCAGAACTGCTGGCGGTGATGGAGATGGCGCGCCGGGCGCTGACCCAGCGCTTGCAGGAAGCACCCGTGTTCGATTCACCCGGCAGCGTGAAGGATTACTTGAGCCTGCATCTGGGCGGCCATGAACACGAAGTGTTCGCAGTGTTGTTTCTGGACTCGCAACAACGCTTGCTGCAACTGGAAGAAATGTTCCGCGGCAGCCTGGCGCAGACCAGCGTGTACCCGCGCGAAGTCGTCAAGCGTGCGCTGGCGCTGAACGCAGCGGGTGTGGTTCTGGCACACAACCACCCTTCAGGTGCAGCCGAGCCTTCACGCGCTGACGAGTACCTGACACAAACGCTGCGCAGCGCACTGGCGCTGGTGGACGTGCGCGTGCTCGATCACATCGTCGTCGGCCGCGGACAGGCGGTGTCGATGGCGGAGCGTGGCCTGTTATGAAGCCCAATTGATGACGGCCCATTGATGAAGGCCGGCAGCCTGAAAGACCTGGGCCCCTTGCGCGACGCGCTGCAGCAGCGCGAGCGTGTAGCGGCCGAGAAGCTGGCACGCGAGCTGGCTGCGCGCGCCGCAGCAGAGCGCGCGCGCCAGGTATTTGCCCTGACCGTGGGCCCCGTGACGCCGCTGCCCCTGCCCAACCAAGTCGACTTGACGCCACCACGCCCGGCACCCGTGCCACGCCAGCGCGACCTGGACGAAGCAGCAGCCCTGCGGGAGGCCTGGTCGGATGAAGTCGATGTCGAGTCGCTGCTGCTGACAGACGACGGCCTGAGCTTTCGCCGCGCCGACGTCGGGCCCGAGGTGGTGACCAAGCTGCGGCGCGGGCACTGGTCCATCCAGGGCCGCCTGGACCTGCACGGCATGCGCCGCGACGAAGCGCGCGACGAATTGGCGCTGTTCCTGCGCGATAGCCGGCGCATGGGCTGGCGCTGCCTGCGCGTGGTGCATGGCAAGGGCCACGGCTCACCGGGCCGCGAGCCGGTGCTCAAGGGCAAGGTGCAGCGCTGGCTGGCGCAAAGCGCAGAAGTGCTGGCCTTCGCCCAGGCCAGCGGGCCGCAGGGCGGCGCAGGCGCCTTGATCGTGTTGCTGGTGGGCTGAAATCCGTACGCACCTGCAACGGATCAACCCGGCCGGTTGCGCATCCAGTCGGCCGTGCCCATGAACGATTCGCCCAGGCGCCGGGCCAGCGCTTCTGGCACCGCCCTGTCTTCCATGGCCAGCAGCATGCAGGCCATCCACTGGTCACGCTCGCTGCTGCCAATGGCGTAAGGCAGGTGTCTGGCACGCAGCATGGGGTGGCCGAAGCGGCTGACGTAATGGTCGGGGCCGCCCAGCCAGCCGCACAAGAACCAGAACAGCTTGTCGCGCGAACCACTGTCGTCTTGCGGATGTAGACCCTGCAAGCCGGCGAACTGCGGTTCCAGCGCCATCAAGTCGTAGAAGCGATCGACCAAGGCGCGCACGCCCGCTTCACCGCCCATCTGCTCAAACGGCGTGGCCTCGGTGACTGGGCCAGGATCGTTCAGGCTCAAGGCTGCAGCAGCTTGGCCGCCGCCGCCACGATGCCCAGCGAAGCCGCCGTGCCGGGCAGCCATTCCAGCACCAGCTGTCGGCGCAGCACGGCGTCGCGCACGGCAGGGTCTGCTGGCACTTCGCCTATGAGTTCCAGGCGCACGGGGCTGTCGAGCTGCGGGTTGACATAGCGGTCCACCACCTGCTGCAACTGCTGGCGAACCTGCCGGCCTTCACCGGGCTTGCGCGTCTGGTTGACGAGCACGCCGATGCGGCGCCAGCCCTGCGTGGTGGCCAGCACCTTGATGGTGGCGTAGGCATCGGTCAGCGACGTGGGCTCGGGCGTGGCCACCACCAGCACGTCGCCAGCCAGTGACACGGTGTAAAGCACGACATCGGAAATACCCGCACCCGTGTCCAGCAGCACATGGTCGAACTTCGGCGTGACTTCCGAGATCACCTTTTGCAGCTGATCGCGCACCTCAGGCGTCATGCGCGAATACTCCACCATGCCCGAGCCGGCCAGCAGCACTGAAAAGCCACCAGGCGCAGGGAGGATGGCGTCTGCCAGCGTGGCCTTGCCGGTGAACACGTCGTGCAGGGTGATCTTGGGGAACAGGTTCAGCACCACGTCCAGGTTAGCCAAGCCCAGGTCAGCGTCCAGTACCAACACCTTGCGCCCGGCGCGCGCCAGGGCGGCGGCCAGGTTGGCGGCAACGAAGGTCTTGCCTACGCCCCCTTTGCCGCTGGTAATGGCCAGGATGTTGCGCGGCTGCGAGCCGCGAGCGGGCGCTGTCGAAGTGTCTGGCATGAAGCGCTCAGTCATGGTCTTGTATCTGGAAGCTGTCGAACAGCAAGCGCTTTTCTTCAGTGCTGACGACCGAGACCGCCGTAGGTTCCAGTTGCACCAGATTGCGGCCCTGGCGCTTGGCACGATAGAGCTGCTGGTCGGCGCGCTCTACCCACAAGGCGGGCGTGGAGCGCACCCACTGCGGAGCAAACGCGCCGCCAATGCTGACGCTGACAGCGATTTCCTGCCCCGGCCCGACGACCACGGGCATGTTTTCCACACGCCGGCGCACGCGCTCGGCCACGGCTTCGCCGAAAGAAGTGGCGCAGTTGGGCAGGATGATGGCGAACTCTTCACCGCCCACGCGCGCCACCAGGTCCATGGGGCGAACGCTGTCCAGCAGCGCCATGGCCACGGCCTTGATGACGCCGTCGCCCGCGTTGTGGCCGAAGCTGTCGTTGACGCGCTTGAAATGGTCGATGTCCAGCGTCAACAACAAGGCCGGCTCGCCGCTGCGCGCCACGCGGTCGATCTCGCGTTCCAGCGCCAGCTCGAAAGCCCGGCGGTTGGCCAGGCCCGTCAACGCGTCACGGCTGGAAAGCTCTACCAGCGCGCTGACCAGTCCCTGCAAAAAGGCCGGGCTGCCGCGCGGGCCGGTTGGCAGCTCATGCCCCGAAGCGCCCAACAACTGCAGTGCTTTGTCTAGCTGCAAGTCGTAGCCGTCGGAATGCATAGGGGCGTCAGAGCTGTCCAAACTAAGGGCCATTGAAGATGCCACTTAGATGCGGCGTTCGCCTTCAAGTTTAGCAGTCGGCCTGGTTGCCGTGGCCACGGATAAGGGCAGATAAGACCGGCACAAGCAGGCCATTTCGCGACATGTTGCGAGCAAGGCCGCGGCCACACTCCGCCAGAGAATCTTCCCACGCTGGAGCCCCATGAGCGCCGTCATCGCATCTTCCAACGGCTTGGCCGAACCCGAGTTCGCGCTTTCCACCGCCGACTTCGAACGCATCCGGCAGCTCATCTACCAGCGCGCAGGAATCAGCCTGCATGCGGGCAAGCAGGCCATGGTCTACAGCCGCCTGTCGCGCCGGCTACGTGAAACCGGACGCACCACCTTCGCCGACTACCTGAGCTGGCTGGAACGCGCCACGGGCGCAGAAGCCGACGCGGAGTGGCAGGAATTCGTCAATTGCCTAACCACCAACCTGACCGCCTTCTTCCGCGAAGACCACCACTTTCTTGCCTTGGTCGACGACCTGAAAGCACGCGCCGCGCGGCCCATACGCATCTGGTGCAACGCTGCTTCCACAGGCGAAGAACCGTATTCGCTGGCCATGACCGTTTCCGAAACCCTGGGCATGTCGGCGCAGGTGAAGGTGGTCTGCAGCGACATCGACACCAAGGTGCTGGCCAGCGCCCGCCGCGGCGTGTATCCGGCTGATGCCCGCGGCCTGAACGCCGAGCGCTTGAAGCGCCACTTCATGCGTGGCACCGGGGCCAATGCCGGCTTCGTGCGCGTGAAGCCCGAGGTGTCGCGCTGCTTGGATTTCCGCCCTTTCAACCTGATGAGCGCCAGTTGGGCCAGTCTGGGCGAGCCTTTTGACCTGGTGTTCTGCCGCAACGTGATGATCTATTTCGACAACCCCACGCAGCGCAAAGTGCTGGAGCGCATGCACGCCGCCATGACGCCCGGCTCGCTGCTGTATGTGGGGCATTCAGAAAACTTCACCGAATCGCGCGACTTGTTCCGCCTGCGCGGCAAAACGATCTACGAACGCGTTTGATTCAACTTCTTGCTGCACAGGCCGACAACCCACACAGACCATGCTCGCCAGCGCCGTACCCTCCTTCCCCCCTGCCCGGCCCATGGCCAGCGCCGGCACTGCACGCCTGGAAAAACTAAAAGCAGCGCCGCGCAAGCCCGGCGAAGCCAGCTTCTTCTTCTACGACGCGCACTTCCGCAACGAAGCGGTCAAGGTGCTGCCCGGCGAGTTTTTCGTCTACGACGAAGACATCCTCGTCATGACCACCTTGGGCAGCTGCATTGCGGCCTGCATCTGGGACCGCGACAAGCGCATAGGCGGCATGAACCATTTCTTGCTGCCAGACGCTGGCGGCGGCAGCGACAGCGGGCGCTATGGCAGCTACGCCATGGAATTGCTGATCGGCGAGCTGATCAAGCGCGGCGCCACGCGCGGCGGCATGGAAGCCAAGATCTTCGGCGGTGGCGCCGTCATCAGCGGCATGAACACCATCAACGTCGGTGAACGCAACACCGCTTTCGTGCTGGACTACCTGCGTACAGAACGCATCAGTGTGGTCAGCAAAGACGTGCTGGACATCTACCCGCGCAAGGTGTGCTTCCTGCCGGCCAGCGGCAAGGCCATGGTCAAGCGCCTGGCGTCAGCCAATACCGAGGCACTGGCGGCGCAGGAACGCGCTGCGGCAACGCGCAAACCCACAGCCGCCAGCACCGGCGGGTCGGTGGACCTTTTCTAATTCAAGAAGCAAAGAGACATGGCGGCAACAAAAATCCGCGTGGTGGTGGTGGACGACTCCGCCCTGGTGCGGAGTCTGCTGACTGAAATCATCGACCGCCAGCCCGACATGTGCTGTGTGGGCGCGGCAGCCGACCCGCTGGTGGCACGCGAGATGATTCGTAACCTGAACCCCGACGTCATCACGCTGGACATCGAGATGCCACGCATGGACGGCATCGACTTTCTTTCGCGATTGATGCGGTTGCGGCCCATGCCGGTGGTGATGGTGAGCACGTTGACCGAGCGCGGCGCCGACGTCACGCTCAAGGCGTTGGAACTGGGCGCCGTGGACTTCGTGGCCAAGCCGAAGATCGGCGTCAGCGACGGCCTGCGGCAACTGGGCGCCGACATCACCGACAAGATTCGCGCTGCCGCGATGGCCCGCGTGCACCGTCTGCCCTCACCTGCTGCAGCATTGCCCGCAGCGCGCGCTGGCGTCAACGGTGCAACAGCATCGGGATCGGTACCCGTACCGACAGCGGGACCAGCATCGCTGGGGCGTTTGTCCACCGAAAAAATCATCTTCATCGGCGCTTCGACAGGCGGCACCGAAGCCACGCGCGAGGTGCTGATGCAGCTGCCCGCAGATGCACCTGCGGTGATGATCACCCAACACATGCCGCCCGGCTTCACCAAGAGCTATGCGGCGCGGCTGGACGGCTTGTGCCGCATCAGCGTGGCCGAAGCGCGCGACGGCGAACGCGTGCTGCCAGGCCATGCCTACATCGCCCCGGGTGGGCACCACCTGAGCGTCGAACGCAGTGGCGCGAACTACCTCGCCCGCGTACAAGATGGCGAACCCGTGAACCGCCACAAGCCCAGCGTGGAAGTGCTGTTCGACAGCGCGGCGCGCGTCGTCGGCCGCAACGCCCTGGCCGTGATGCTGACCGGCATGGGCGCAGACGGCGCACGCGCCATGCGCACCATGCGCGACGCAGGTAGCTGGAACCTGGTTCAGGACGAAGCCAGCTGCGTCGTGTTCGGCATGCCGCGCGAAGCCATCGCGCATGGCGCAGCCCACGAAGTGCTGCCGCTCAAGCAGATTGCGCCGCGCCTGATGGAATGGCTGCGCGCGAATGCGGGTGCGGCCATGACACGGGTCTAGACCGCGCCAGGCGCTCAGGCCGGCCGCCCCGGGCTGCCTTGGCCATCCCGGGATGGCCAAAGGCTGACAGTGGCCAGCCGTGTCAAGCAGCCAGGAAGATCGCCTGCAAATCGTTGAGAAAATCAAACCCCTTGATGGTGGGCCGCAAACGGCCACCCTCCAACACCAACAACTCGCGCGCCAGCGCAGTTTCCAGCCCCACCTGCACGCTGGAAGGCGGCAGGCCGGTGCGCTCGCCGAACAGCGTCAGGTCAAAGCCTTCACGCAGCCGCAGCGCGCCCAGCATGAACTCGAAAGGCAAATCGCGGCGAGACACTTCGTTCTCGTTCGATACCGGCTTGCCCGCCGCAGCCTGTTGCATATAGGCTGCCGGTTCGCGCCAGCGCACCTGGCGCAGCACTCGGTGCGGAAAGCTCAGCTTGCCGTGAGCCCCGGCGCCGATGCCAAGGTAGTCGCCAAAGCGCCAGTAGTTCAGGTTGTGCGCGCAGCGATGACCGGGCCGCGCGAAGGCCGAGACTTCGTAGCGCTCAAGACCCGCTCCAGCGGTGCGCTGGGTAATCAGGTCCAACATGTCTGAGGCCAGGTCATCGTCCGGCAAGACCGGTGGATGTTTGGCGAAAAGCGTGTTGGGCTCCAGCGTGAGGTGGTAGACGGACAAGTGCGGCGGCTTGAAGGCCAGCGCAGTCTCCAGGTCCAGCGCCAGTGCCGCCAGGTTTTGCCCTGGCAGCGCATACATCAGGTCGAGGTTCCAGGTGTCAAAAGCGCTGGCAGCTTCTTCGCAAGCTGCGCGCGCCTGAGCCGCGTCGTGCACGCGGCCAATGCGATGCAGCGCGGCATCATCGAAGCTCTGTACGCCGATGGACAAACGTGTGACGCCGGCGTCGCGGAATGCCTTGAAACGCTGCCGCTCGAAGGTGCCTGGGTTGGCCTCCAGCGTGATCTCGGCCGCAGGCTCCAGCGGCAATCGTGCGCGGATGTCGCCCAGCAGCCGGTCGATGCCCGCTGGCGAAAAAAGGCTGGGCGTGCCACCGCCGATGAACACCGTTTGCACGCGCCGGCCCCAGACCAGCGGCAGCGCCGCCTCCAGGTCGGCACACAGGGCGTCCAGATAGCGTTGCTCTGGCAGTTCGCCCTGGCCCTCGTGGCTGTTGAAGTCGCAGTAAGGACACTTCTTGATGCACCAGGGCAGGTGCATATACAGCGACAACGGCGGCAGGGCGGCCAGTTGCAATGTGCCCGGACGCAGGTACACCTGCGCAGCATCAGCGGCCTGCACCGGCTGACTCAACGGTGCCAAACCTCGCGCAGCAAGACCAGCATCTTGGCCATCGCGCGCGCACGATGGCTGTGGGCGTTTTTCATCTCCGTGTCCATCTCGGCAACAGTCAACCCGAGTTCAGGAATGAACATCAACGGGTCGTAGCCAAAGCCGTGTTCGCCGCGCGGCTCGGTCAGCAATTCGCCTGGCCAGCGACCTACGGCGATCAATGGCTCGGGGTCGGCGGCGTGGCGCACCGCCACCAAAGTGCTGACGAAATAGGCGCGGCGGTCTGCAGCACCGTGCAGGCGCTGCAGCAGCATGGCGTTGTTGGCAGCATCTTGTACACGGCGGCGAGCTTCGCGATCGGCTTCACGCGCGCTCTTGCGTGCACCGGGCAAAGCGACGCTGGCAAAGTTGGCCGAGTTCACGCCGGGTTCGCCGGCCAGTGCTTCCACACACACGCCGGAGTCGTCGGCCAGGGCCGGGCCGTTGGCTGCCGCCGCAGCGTGACGAGCCTTGGTCAGGCCGTTTTCGACGAAGGTGCAATGTGGTTCAGGTGCCTCGGGAATACCGAGTTCGCCTTGGGTTACCAGCGTGATGTTCAAACCCGACAGCAGGGCTGAGAGTTCGCTGAGCTTGTTGGCGTTGTTCGACGCCAGCACCAGGCGCAAAGCTGAAGTGATGGTTGCGGTCACAGCGCTTGCGCCAGCGTGGTGCGCTGCAGCGCCACCAACTCGTTGATGCCTTGGTCGGCCAGGGCCAACAGGCTGTCGAGCTCGTTGCGGTTGAAGGTGACACCTTCCGCCGTACCCTGCAGTTCGACGAAGCCGCCGCTGCCGGTCATGACCACGTTCATGTCGGTATCGCAGCCGCTGTCTTCGGTGTATTCCAGGTCGAGCAAGGGCGTGCCCTCGACGATGCCTACCGACACCGCAGCCACAAAGTCGCGAATCGGACTTTGGCTGATCTTGCCTTGCGCCAACAGCCAGCTCACCGCGTCGTGTGCTGCCACGAAAGCGCCTGTGATGGCTGCCGTGCGCGTGCCGCCATCGGCTTGAAGCACGTCGCAGTCCAGCGCGATGGTGCGTTCGCCCAGCAGCTTCAGATCGAACACGCTGCGCATGGAACGGCCGATCAGGCGCTGGATCTCCTGGGTGCGCCCGCTTTGCTTGCCGCGCGCGGCTTCGCGGTCGCTGCGCGTGTGCGTGCTGCGCGGCAACATGCCGTATTCGGCCGTGACCCAGCCTTCACCGCTGCCACGCTTGTGCGGCGGCACTTTTTCTTCGACTGACGCCGTACACAGCACTTGGGTATTGCCAAAGACCACCAGGACCGAGCCCTCGGCATGGCAAGTGAAACCGCGCTGAAGGCGCACGGGGCGCAGTGCGTCGGCAGCGCGGCCGCCGGTTCTGTGAAAAGTCATCATTTGCTCCAAAGGGGATACCCAGCTTGGCCGGGAAAAAAATAGCCGCGCGGCTTAGCGTCTCTTGCTGGAAGAGCGCTGAATGGCCTCATTGATCTCGCGAATCGAGCGTTCGATTTCGGCTTCATCCAGTTCCTCGGCCGATTCGGTGCCTATGCCGGCCTGGATGGTGGAGGCGAAAACCTCTTCACCCAGTGAAGAAGTGGAAACCCCGGTAGCAGGGCCATCCAGTTCTGCAGCCTCGAATTCAACCGCCAAAGCGGTGACGTTGTCGCTTTTATCGCCAGCCACACGCAAAGCGCGTTCAACCAGTTCAGGCACTGCGTCGGGAATGGCGTAGTTCGCCAGCACTTGCGTGATGTCGGCGTCGCTGACGCTGCCCCACAAACCGTCAGAACAAAGCAGCACACGGTCGCCCGGCTGCATCAGCAGCGGCCCGGCGGTGTCGACCACCGGCTTGCCCGGGCTGCCCAGGCAGGTAAAAAGCACATTGCGGTTGAATCGGTCGCCAATGGGCACCACCTGAGCCAGTGTTTCTTGCAGTTCGGTATAGGAATGGTCGCGGGTACGGGCCACCAATTTGTCGCCGCGTACCAAGTAGAGCCGGGAGTCACCGCAATGCGCCCAGTAGGCGGAATTGCCTTGCAGCAAGCACGCCACCAAAGTAGTCCGGGGGGTATCTATCAAGGCACGCTCCGTGGCGTAGCGCAGCAACTGGTGGTGCCCGGCAATGATGGCTTCGTTCAGAAATCGCAGCGGTTCGGCCAGCCTGGGCTTGGCTTCGCGCTGAAAGCTCGCAGCCAACGTCTGCAGCGACAGTTGTGAGGCCACTTCGCCTTCGGGGTGCCCGCCCATCCCGTCGGCCAGCGCAAACAAGCCGGCATCACGGGTGTAGCAATAGCCCATGCGGTCTTCGTTCTTTTCCCGCCCGCCCTTGCGGCTGACCTGATACACCGAAAATCGCATCACGGCTTCACGCCTTTTGCCCAGTCTTCAGTGTTTCCAGCTGCAGTTTTAACCGTTCGCTGAAACTGAGTTTGGTGTAACGCCGCTCGGTCTCGCGGGCCAGTTCCTTTTGCAAAGCGAACACGCTTTGCGGGCGCGACAACGGGTCCAACGACATACACCATTCAGTGACCTCGATGAGGTTGTCGCTGTAGATATTGCGAAGCCGGCTCAAGCTGAGCGCGAGGCGGTCTTTTTCAAGGCGCTGAGGTGCGTCGTTAGGCGGGTAGCCCTGCATGCAGGCGTAAATGCAGGCGCCGATGGCGTAGATGTCGGTCCACGGGCCCAGCGTGCCGTCGCGGCGATACATCTCGGGCGCAGCAAAGCCCGGGGTGTACATCGGACGGATGAAGTTGCCTTCTTTGGACAGCACCTCGCGCGCCGCACCGAAGTCCAGCATCACAGCCTTGTTGTCG
>JBBQXN010000080.1:0-14597 GCA_038209585.1 Burkholderiales bacterium | reverse complement strand
GCGCGCGCGCGCCATGCTGCGCGACCTGTACGAACCACAACAGCGGGCGCAGGTGATGTCGCTCGGCTTGTCCGGCCTGGGCGTGATTGCGATCACCGGCCCGCTCGTGGGGGCCTGGTGGCGGGGGCCTGGGGCTGGCGTGCCGCCCTGGGCCTGGTGGCAGCGATGGGCGCCGCAACCCTGTTCTTCGTCGCGCTGCGCCTGCCGGAAACGCTGCGCGACAAGAATTCGCGCGCGACCTCCCCAGGCCCCTTGCTGGCCACCTGGGGCCGTATCGCGCGCCACCCCACCTTCGTGGCCTGGACGCTGCTGGTCAGCTTCATCTACGGCGGGCTGTTCACGGTGCTGGCGGGTTCGGCCTTCGTCTACATCGACGTACTGGGGCTGTCGGCCCAGGCCTACGGGCTGGCCATGGCATCGGCCTCGGCCAGCTATCTGGCCGACACCTTCGTCTGCCGGCGCTGGGTGGCGCGTCTGGGCATGGCCGGCGCCGTGCGCCGCGGGGCGGTCTTCTTCGCAGCTGCAAGCGGCCTGAAATCCACCAGCCAACACGTTTCAGGCTGCTCGGTGCCCAGGGCCGCGGACACTGGCTGCGCCAGGGCTTCGTGGAGCCGCGGATCGGGGCCTCACTGCACGGGGAAACCCGGCGGTGGCCGCTACGAATGACGCCCTTCAGGGCTGCGGTCGACCCTCAACAGGCCGCTGTCGAACCCAAGGACCGCTCGGTGGGTATCCGGTGGGTGTCTGGCAAGGGGCCTTGGGGAGAAAAAGTGCGTTTGAATTTCCTATCCTCAACTACTGCGTCGCCTGGATCAATCTGGGCAACGGCAGAGGTGCAGTCACGCAGGACATCGTCACCCACGAGTTCGGCCATGCATTGGGCCTGGGCAATCACTTCGACGGCTTTGGCTCCGGCGCTTCCATCTCGCGTGCTTTCTGGGACGTGCTGGCCACGCTGTACGCCAATCCCGTGCGCACCAAGCCTGCCAGCTAGTGGTTCGCCGTGCCGCCGAGGCCGCCGGCGGTGGCGGTGGCCGTGGCGGTGATGGCGCCATGGCACGCAACACAGCAAAACGCGCAGCGACTTCGCTGATTAAAAACCCGGCGCTCCGTTCTTCGACGAGGCCGTGGTGCCGGTGAACACCCTCCAGCTGTCCAACGCCGAGGCACGAGAACTTGCGCCCGAGCAGTGCGCGGTCACTGGCCACAAGCTCAGCGGTTTGATTGGCTCTGCGCCCAGACAGTTTCGTCGTTCTCAAGTACACCCCCCGTCCTCCAGCGCCGCAATGCTTGCGTTGATGCAGACCGTGCACTGCGCACCGGTACCGGTGGGCATCATCAAGGGCAGCCGCGCCGCGCGGACTTCATCGTCGGGCTGCTGGTTGACAAGAGCAGTGCTGGCAACTGGGTGGGCTTGCTCCCGAGCAAGCCGTTGACGAAGGCGCTGGCCCGCGTGCGCGGGCGTCACGTGGGGCTGAAGGCTTTTTTCCAGGGCGACCCCGAAGCGGCCATCGAGACAAGCCATTTCGAGCGCGCGCTGCGCCCGACAACTACGGGTCGAAACAACTGGCTTTTCTGCTCCCCCGAAGTTGGCGGCAATCACGACGGCATCGTTCAACGCCTGATCGCCGCTTGTCACCTTCCGATTCCGGCTTGCCGCTTGCCGCTTGCCGGGTGTCGACCCGTGCACACACCTCATCGAAGTCCTGCGGCGGGTCGGCCAGCATCCCGATGCACGTGTCGCCGAATTGACTTCAGGCGATGCATTGAGAGCGCTTGCCAAGCGCCCACCCGCTGCGCATCGGCCGCATCGAACTTAAAAACATTTGCTTGCGACTGGGTCCTGAACGCCAAAAAGTACCTGAAAACACGGTGGTTGTACACTCAACCTGGCGAGGGCGCATGCCGAAAAGAACGCATGCCCAGTTCGATCGATGTTGACCGCTGCGGCTGCTGTGGCCCGAGGGCGGCATTCCGCAGGCCGACGAAGCCCCGGGGCCGATGGTGCAAGGCATCTCCGACCGCACACGCACGAAAGCCTTGCTGAAGCTGATAGCGGAGTTCGCAGCCCGGGGCGAGTTCGTCACGACCGCCACCACTTCGCGCACCCATGCGGCAAAGCTGCTGAAGCAAGAAGCCACCTATCCCAAGGTGAAGGATGGCGAGGTGTTCGACCTGCTGCGCCGCGCCGAACGTGCGGGGTATCTCGAACGCGTGGAGTTCAGAGGCACCGACCGGCACACGCGCGAACGGTGGCAAGTCAGCAAGGCCGGCGCCGCCTTTGCTGGCATCGCTGCGGGCACTGCGGGCACTGCGGCAACTTCCTATGTTCCCGCACCAGACGCACAGCCCGCAACGCCTGCGGGCACTGCGGCGACTTCGCCGCTAGGGGGTGTGGGGGAAACCGCGCCGCACGAAGTCACCGCGGAAGCAACCGCAGGGGGCGCCGATGCTTGACGCGCATTCACTGGAGCAAGAACAACCGCGCCACCTTGCGGGCTTGAAAAACAATCAAAGGAATCAACCCATGATCAAAGCCAACCGCACACGCATCGACTACATGCCCGGCCCGGCCGCGCTGGAAGCCTTGCAAGCCGCCCAGGCGCTGCACCCGGCCGACAACGCCCAGGCGCTGATTGACCGGCTTGTCATCGTTGGGCTGGCCGCCCTGCGGCATCCGCCGTGGAAGCCGCCCGCGCTGTACGGCCGCGACCGTAGCCGCTGGAAGCTGCCCGAGGGCCTATGTGCGCTGCCTTGAGTTTCTGGAGCGCCTAGAGGGCGTGGGCAGCGTTTACTACCAGTACGCGCACGCGCGCCCGTGAGTACTGTTCCGCGAAGTCAGGCGGCCCGGGAAGCCCCCCAGGAGCCGGCCTCCAGAAGCAGGCCCCAGGCCGGGGGGAAGTCAGTTCAAAAATGAGCCCGCTGACAAACACTTGGGCCCTGGCCGGTGGCGCCAGAGTCCGGGACTCCCACCTTTAAAAAACGGTGGATAACGGCAGAGCTTCCGGGATTGGGGCCGGCAAAGTGCTGATGAGTGCTGGAGGGCTTCCGGGGCTAGTGGCGGAGATGGCGGCGGCGGCGATGCTGGGCACCATAGAGGCATGAAGCACGAAGCCACCGTCGCCCGCATAGACGTACTGGAAGCCGCCGTGCTGGCGCTGGCCGAGGCGCTACCGACTGAACACGCGACCGCCGCCCGCGCCGGGTTCCTTCAGCGCATCGAAGACTTGCCCGAACCGGTGGCCCCTGCTGCTGATGCTGCTGCGGCGCGAACGCTTGCCGCCGTGCTGGCCGCGCTGTTGCGCTGACCGTGGCGCATTCCGGCGCCGCTTTCGCCGCTTTGGGAGCCAGCTGAACCGGGCGACATGGCCCGAAACTCTGTACCGCAGTCTGTAAAAAGTCTGTAAGAGCCCCAGAAACAACGAAGCCCAACCTTGTGGGCTGGGCTAAGTTGTTGATTCTTATGGCTCCTCGACCTGGGCTCGAACCAGGGACCTACGGATTAACAGTCCGGCGCTCTACCGACTGAGCTATCGAGGAACAGCCAACGAGTATAGCCTGCTTCGCGAGCGAGCGAGCACGATGTATCTGCCACTCATCGGCAATATGACACCGGCTCCATCAGCCACCCCCTCAGTCAGGTAAAGGTTTACTTGCCTGCTGCCAGCGCCCTTTCGGTTGCCTCTGAATTCCACATGTTCGTCGTCACATCAACCTCAGTAGCCCTGCGGCTGCCATTGTCGAAGTCGATTTGAACTTCATAGGTGCGATTGCCTTTCACGACTTCATATTCGACGTAGTCCTTATCGCGTTCGTTCGTGGAAGTCACGGTAAAGCCCAGCGCTTTGAGTCGCTGCTCGTAGTAGCCGCGGTCCTGGCCCGTGCCCAGCGCTTTTTCAAGCGTGTCTTTTTCGTCGTTCCAGGTTTTCGCGTAAGCGCGGTCGCTGTAGGTCGTCGTGGAAGTAGCAGCCAGCTGATACGGCTTGCCCGACAAAGCTGCCTTCGTCGCGTCAGCGCGCCACAGGTTCATCGCCACTTCAATTTTGGTGGCCTTGCGACTGGATTTGTCCAGATCGATCTGCACTTCGTGACTCAGGTTGCCCTTCACCACCTCGTATTCCACATAGTCGTTTTCTTTGTCGTTCACTGCAGTGATCTTGTAGCCCATGTCGGTCAGCTGCTGGCGGTAGCTCGCAGCGTCCATGCCGGACTTCAGGCGCGCTTGCAACGCTTCGCGATCGCTGCCGTAAGCCTTCATGTGTTGGCGGTCGCTGTATGGCAGCGCTTGACCACGGACGGTGTTTTCCTGCCCGGCCTTGGTGCCCATGACATGGTTGCTGGCCTGCACAGCGCCGGTCCAAAGGCCAGCGCTTGCAGCCATGCACAGCAGGCAGGCGGTCTGGGCAGTTTTGCGTAGTTGGTTCATGTGATTTTCCTAATCTGGTGTGGGCGCGGCGCGATGCGACGCTGAAATGAGAAGGTAGCGCGCGCGCCCGAACTAGCCCAGGGACTGACACGCCAGCACGGGGTAGGACAAATCCGAAACTCGGCCGCTTGCCGATGCATGGCTGGGCCGCACAGATGAGGCTGGAAATTGGCATCGCGGCATCGCGGCAAAGGTCATAGGGCACAGGGCACAGGGCACAGGGCACAGGGCAAGTGCCCGACCGATCACAAGCTGATCTTGCGCAAGCCCGGCGCAGGCCGGGCTGCCTACACTGCACCACAGCTGCACGCGACAAGCCGATGCCCTCCCCCCAAGACCCCCGAGACCCCCGAGACCCTCAAGAGCCCCAAGCACACAGCGTTTCTGGCGTCAGGTCCGTTCCCGCCAGCCGCCCCTGGGTCTGGCTGGCACGCGGCTTCGGCGATCTGATGCGCTGCCCTTTGCCGGGCTTGGCACACGGGTTGGCTGCGGCTGTTTTCGGGGTCTTGTTGCTGGTCTTGGTGCACGATCGTTTCTGGCTTCTTGCCGGCAGCTTCAGTGGCTTTTTGCTGGTGGCACCGCTGCTGACTACAGGCCTGTACGCCGTCAGCCGTGCCCTTGAAGCTGGGCAGCCGGGCACGATGGCCACCGCACTGACGGCTTGGAAGCCACAAGATCACCGGCTGGTCGTCTTCGGTGTGCTGCTGGCCCTGGCCGGCACCGGCTGGGTGCTGACTTCGGCTGCACTGATCACCCGCTTTGCAGTTGAGCCCGTAGACAGCCCGCTGGACTTTCTGCAGGTGGTGGTGCTGGCAGACCAAGGCTTCCTGTTCGAGGGCTGGCTGTTGCTGGGCAGCGTGCTGGCGGCACCCATGTTTGCCAGCAGCGTAGTCGCCATCCCGATGTTGCTGGACCGCAAATGCAGCGTGTTCACCGCAGTCACCACCAGTGTGACCGCAGTTTTGGCCAGCCCACAAGCCATGGCACTGTGGGCCACGCTGCTGCTCACGCTGACGCTGATCGGCATGGCCACTTTCATGCTGGGCCTGATCGTCATCGTGCCCTGGCTGGCGCATGCCAGCTGGCACGCATACCGCGACCTGGTTCCAACCGAGCCAGAGCCCCAAGGCGGCCGCTGATATGTGGGGCTACAGCGAAGAGCAGATCGCGCAATTCGGCCTGACCTTCGGCGTCGGCGCCTTCATGCTCTACATGGTGTTCATCATCTTGCAGCTGGCACGTGAATCGAAGGCGGGCAAGTTCGGCACCTTCATTCTGCTTCTGGCCTTGGGCTTCGGGCTGGTAGGCTTTGCCGCCAAGTCGGTCATTCAGTTTTTCATCGAAGGTGCTTGAAGCTGCGCACGAAGCAAGCGCCTAGGGAGGCCGCTCTACGAATACAGGTCTTTCTGGGGTGCTTCCTCTAAGGGATGCAGGCAAGCTGGCGTTTGTTGCTGGTTCAGCACCACGACTCAAACCTCAGGAGATCTGCATGTCCAAGAAGAATCTTTCCACCGTTGCCACCGACGTCATCACCGCTTACGGCATCACGGCCACCAACGTCATCAACAGCACTCGTTTTGGCGGTGAACGCATGCTGGGCTACGTTGACCAGCGGGCAGCGGGCGTGGCCAAGCGCGGCGCATCTCCATTCAACGCCAGCATTCGTTCAGACATCTCGGACGGCCGTGGGCGCATCAACAGCGCCAGCGTCAAAGCGCTGCACTTGGGCACCAGCGGTGCGCAGCGTGTGGTGGGCACAGCGGTAGACCTGGCCACCAAGGGCGTGCAACTGGTGGCATCGAACGCCGAGCGCCTGGACCGTGTGGCCAAGCTGAACGCCCTGGAATTGCTGAATCGCATGGCGATGCCGGCAGCCATCGTGGTGAGCCAGGTGGCAGATCGGATCGAAGCTGGCAGCAGTGCGCTGGTCAGGCGCGCTGCCGGGAACGACATGCCGGCCAAGGCCGTGGCGACGCGAAAGCTCAGCGCCACCACGCGCAAGGCCGCAGTTACGCGCAAGCGTGTCACCAAGCAAGTCAAGCAGCAGGTCATCAAGACCCCGGCCAAGCGCGTGAGCAAGGCGGTTGCCGCTACAGCGACGCAAACCTCGAACGCCGCGCGCCGCGTGGCTCGCAAGGCCCGTCAGGTTCAGGCTTCTGCAGCCGCGCTTTGACGCACTGCTGAACCGTTCGGCAGCCTAGTCTTTAGGCAGCCGAACGATTTCGCTGACGATGTCGTCGTGCTGCGATTTCAGCAGCGCTGCCACGGGCGCATGCTCCCTCACCTGCAGGTCTGCCAGTGCCTTGCTGTATTCGTCGCGCAATGACTCTTCACCCTGCCGCACTGCCGGCAGGGCGTCGCGGTCGAGATCGGATACCCAATCGCGCATCACGATGACGGCTTTGTTCATCGTTCCCTGGAACGAGGTGTCACCCGTGCTTGTGTCGCCAAAGCGCTGCAGTTCAGCCTCTTGCTCAGACGCATGACGTTGATGCACTGTGACGAGGCGGCGAATGACAGCCTGGATTTCCGGCTCTGCGCGTTCCAGCATGGCGCCATAACCCTTCAAAACATCGTTGGTGGCGGTGTGAACGTGATGCAGTGCTTCCGTGGCGCGGTTATTCATGATCGTCTCCTTCAGGTTGATCAGCGGCGGAGTCCTGTGGGCACATCACATCGCTAAACCAATCGTATGGAGCCGACGCGTATCAACCAGGTAAACGAGTGCGCAAGTGTTTGTAGGCGCCGGACGACAGGCGTGGCTATGAACGCGCGCGCCGCTGATCTCGCAGCATGAAGAGATAAAGACTCTCGACCTTCTCGCGCGCCCAGGGCGTCTTGCGCAGGAACTTCAGGCTGGAGCTGATGCTGGGGTCCTGGCTGAAGCAGCGCACCGGCAGCTGTTCAGCCAGACCGGGCCAACCGAAATGAACGACCAGCGACTGCAGCATGGCCTCCAGAGTGACGCCATGCAGTGGGTTGCGCGGCTGGTCGGGCGAGGGAGCGGAATCGTCTGGCATGCCGGATTTTGACAGGGCGGCTGTCCAGCTATTGCCGCCTTTCAGCGCGGACACACGCGGCGCGGGCAGCACAGACATTGGTTGCAGCCGCTAACCTCCGGCCTGTGCGTCGCTTCCTTGCCATCCTCCTGCTTGCGTTACTGCCGCTCCAGTTCAGTTGGGCGGCGGTGGCGACCGGGCCGAACTCGACGAGCATGCAGAAGGCGTGCATGTCCGCCATCTCTACGTGGGTCTGAAACCGACTGCAGAGCTGACGCGCAGCATGGACGAGATCGCACATGCTCTCTGGCGTGCGTTCGCAGAATGCTGTCCGGATCTTCGGCGAAGACCTGGACGCGCTGCGCAGCCAGGACGACATCTTGCGCGCACGGCTGGCCACCATCCCGGGCATCGTCGACTTGCAAATCGAAAAGCAGGTGCTGAAGCCGCAGATCAAGGTGCGCATCGACCATGCGGCCGCGGCGCAATGCGGCATGGCCAGCACCTCAGGTGCTGGCCACGCTGCAGGCGCTGGTGGAAAGCCAGACGATCACGCAAATCGTCGAAGGCAGCCGGCGCTTCGCGCTGGTGGTGCGCGTGCCTGATGAAGCCCGCTCTATCGCTTCGCACCGGCACCGCTGTTGTCCGAAGCCGAACGGCCGGGCACCGAGGTGCTTTAACCGGTGGCCGTGGTCATCTTCAGTGGCTTGATCAGTTCGGCCTTGCTCGACACCTTCCTCACGACCGCGATGTTCTGGCTGTTCGGGCGCAAGCCTGCACAACGGCTGATGCAAAGCAGCAACGCCGAGGCGCTTGGTGACGGTGGCGGGCAAGCCGTCCACGGCACGCTTCACGCTGAAATAGAGCCGGGCACTGGGGGCCCCAGGGGCTCAGTCGAATGACGCGGGTTCAGGCTTCACCACGGGCTTGCCAGCCGCCAACCAGGCGTCGTAGCCACCGTCGATCGACGTCACATTCAGGTAGCCCATGCTCTGCATGCTGTTGGCTGCCAGCGCAGCCCGGCCGCTGGTCTTGCAGTAAAGCACCACCTTCAAGTCGCGAGCTTCCAGCGCGGGCGTTGCCGACAGCTTGAATTCAAGCAAGCCGCGCGGCAGGTTCACGGCGCCTGCCAGATGGCCTGCGGCATATTCGTCGGCCTCGCGAACGTCGATCAGCACATCGGCTGAAAGCACCAGCGCCTGGGCTTTGTCTACAGAGACTTCACGACAATGGCTTTTGGCAGCCAGAACGAGATCGTGGGCAGTTTTCATGGTGTTTTGGCAAGCGGCTTAAGGCCTGCGGGTTAGAGAGTCGTCGGGGTTCGATTCTTCAACACCCAGCGCAGCACCATGGCCACCGCCAGCAGCGCCGTGGTGCTGGCAGCCCAGATGCCGGTCCTCCAGCGCGAACGCGCCAGGCCGATGAAGCACAGCAGGACTGCCACGATGGCCGTCAGGCCGGCCCCACTCAGCCACCAGGCCACGCCGCGAAACACCAGGGCCAGCCGCATGGCGATGATGGGCGCGAACGGGGCCGACAGGAACAAGCCGCGGGCCAGTGGACAAGCCGGGCCGATCACCAGCGCGAAGCGGTGCAACCACCTCCATGCCTACAACCTGCCCTTGGCGCGAGCCAGCAGGCTGAGCAGGCCCAGGCCGGCCATCAAGAAATCCCGCCCGACCGTGATGCGAAAGGACCAGAACACCACGCCCATGGTCGGGTGGTCGGATGCCGGCACGGTGTCCAGACCGTTCAGAGCACAGCTTCGGAATCTCGACCGCGAAGTCGCCCCGGCCTTCAGCGCAGGTGGGCAGGCCCAACAGGCTCAGCGGTGCGCCTTCCGGGTCGGCTTTGGTAGTAGTCATCCATAGCCAGCACCTTGGCGGGCTGATGCTCCAGTGTGTTGAGGCCATGCGCGTCGCCCAGCCCGTCGGCGTTCATGGCGCACCCCGTGAGGGTCTGCATCGAGCTGTCGACCGACAGAATCCAGAAAGCCGAGGATCGGATGCGCAGGGCCAACATCAGCGCTCGGCCCAACCCGGGCCAAATTCAGCCCAAATCCGCCACGAATCCTGCCCTCCATCCCCCATGAAAACTGGCGAGCCTGCTGCTAGAGTTTCGTCACTCAAGATGCAGACAAGCGCCAACGTCACCATTTTCTGCACTGACCCCGACATCCTGGCCGCTGGCGCAGCCATCGCTACAGGCCAGGCAGACCGCGCGCGCGATCTGGCTCATGCCGCCATGAAGCGCGCCTTGGCTGCTGGCGATATTCGGCTGGAAGCCCACGCCCTTGCAAGCTTGGCCAACATAGACCGCCTCTGTTCGCGCAACCGCCGCGCCGCCGACGGTGCTGCGCGCGCTGCGCTGCTGTTCATGTCTCTGGGCGACCTGGCAGATGAAGCCATCGCCCACACCAGCCATGCCAACGCTTCCGTCGTGCTGGCACGGCCCGAAGACGCTGTCGAATCTGCGCTGCTCAGCGTCGAGCTGGGATGTCTGGCCCCGCCAGGTATCCACGCTGTGTTGGCCTACAACGCGCTGGGCGTGACCCATGGCTGGAGCGGCAACTTCCCGGCTGCGCTGCAAGCGCTGGACGCGGCCAGCGACCTGGCTGGCCGTTGCCAACCGCCGCTGCCGCAATACCAGCTGGATGTGAACCGGGCATGGTTGGAAATCATGCGACTGACCGCCTGTCGCGCCACGACCGAGCTGCCGGAAGCAAGCGCAGACCAGCATACGGACCCGTTGCAGCACCTGCGCGCACTGGTACAGCGCTGTGAAGATGCAGAAACGGCAGGCCGCGCAGACGCCTTGCTCAACGGTTTTCAGCGCCCGCTCAGAGCGCTGTCATGCCTGATTGCCAGCCTGCTGCATGCCTGGACTGGCGACACCGAAAACGCCCGCGCTGCCATCGAACAGCTGCACCGCTGGCTCAGCACGATTGCTTTCGCTTCCTGGATTCAGACTGCGAGTTGCTGGGCCGAGGCGGAAATTTGCCGTGTCACTGGCGAGCGCGCCCAGATGCACGGCTGGCTGATCGAGCTGCGCCAGCGCGCGGTCGCGATCGAGCACGAACAGCTGGCCTGCCTGAGCCACCTGCTGGCAGCCCAGTTTCATTCTGAGAAAAACCAGCACGAACAGGCCGCACGCGAACTGCGTGCTTTGCGCCAGCGCGAACAGGCCAACCGGCACGAGGCGCTGCTGGGCCGCGCGCAAGTGGTGCAGTGGCAACTGGAAGCCCGCCGCGCCCGAGCTGACCTGGGCGCGTTGCAGCGCGAATCCCTGGCTCTGGAGCGCCTGTCCTACGAAGACCCGTTGACGGGTATCGCCAATCGGCGCCGTCTGCAGTTGCACCTGTCGCAGCTGCTGGACGCTGCACCTGGCACACCTGGCACACCTGGGACACGCGAGCCCCTGGCCCTGGCGCTGTTTGACATTGATGAATTCAAACGCATCAACGACGAGTGCGGTCACGACGCAGGCGATCTGGTTCTGCAGCGCTTGGCGCAGGTGCTGTCGTCGCAATTGCGTGAGCGCGACATGGCGGCACGCATCGGCGGTGACGAGTTCGTGGTGGTGTTCGAGCGCACCGAGCTGGCGCTGGCGCAGCAGATCTGCGCGCGCATTGCACTGGCCGTGACAGAAATCAATTGGGGAACAGAAGGCAAGCACAAGGCCCTGGCTGCAAGCATCGGCCTGGCACAGGCCCAAGCTGGCGACACGGCCGAGTCGCTGCTGCGCCGCGCCGACACAGCGATGTACCAGATCAAGAAGATCAACAGCGAAGGCACTGCTGGCAGTGGCCGCGACCTGATGATCTAGACAAATTGGGTCGTAATCCGCGCCTCGCGGCACGCGCCTTGCCCCTCGCTACGGACACCACTCCCCAGGAAAGGAACTCATCATGTCCAGTGCAGGTAAATCCTCAGGCCCCGGCAGCCCGCTGCAGGAACGCAAGGACGCGGCGAAAGAACGCGAAGGCCGCGACCAGCTCGAGCCGAAGCTGCCCGATGCCGATGGCGGCGTGGACGGCGAAGGCACCTCACCCGGCCGCAGCACCACGCGTGCGCGCCATGCAGTGCGCGACGCGAACACGCCGAACGACCCTGTCTGACACATCGATCGTTCAGCGTTCAGCGCCGGCCGAAGGTTCCGTCTGCTCTCGCCGACGGCCGGCGCGCTTCACTGAGTTCAAGCAGCCGACATGCGGCGCTCCGGGCCGCGATAGCTGGCGTCTGCAGACCCGCGCCGTTCAGCACCACCATAGCCGCCCTTGCCTGCGCGATAGCCCCCACCGGCCGAGCCGGAAAAAGCGCCACCCGCCATGCGGCTGGAGCCGGCGGCCTGCCCTGACTTACCCAAATCTCCTGCGCTGCCCGAACTGCCAGAGCGGCCCAGATGACCGACCTGTCCAGAAGCAGGATCGCTTCGGGTCGCAGCGGGGCCGTCGTCCACTTTCTCGACATCGATCTCGGTTTTGCGCACCGTGCCGTGAACCGTTTCGATGCGATCGGTTGCTTCAGTGCGCAACTGCACCTCTTCCACCACACGGGCGGTTTTGGCGACCACCGCTTCCTCGGTGGTTTCGGTGAGCTCGATGTCTCGGTCTTCGAACGCACCCGACAGATCGGCTTCTGTTGCCGCACGGTCTACAGGTTTGCGCTCGACATGCACACGCTCGTCGTGCAGCGAGACTTGCTCTTCAGCCGGCCGCTCGCTCATGGTGCGGTGGATGCGCACGCGCCCTCGCTGCACCGTGTGCTTGCCGACCTTCAGCTGCTCCTCGATCGATTGCAGGGTCTGATTGCCGTCGGCGCTGCCCGCAGCGGTCGCCGACGCCGTCGGAGTCGCAGTCGCAGTCGCAGTCGCATTCGCATTCGCATTTGCAGGACCGTCGTAGCCGGTGGTGCGCCATTGCGCCACGCGCTCATCCACGTCCACCGCGCCGCACTGGTTGAGCAGGTCGCTGATGTGGTCGGCGTGCGATGGGTCGTCCAGGCTCACCATCACCAGCGCGTTGCCCCGGCGTACAGCTTCGTCGTAGTGCCGGGTCGAAGCGCGTCGATCTCCATCGTCGTTTTCGTCATCGGACATCCAGCCGAACATCTTGTCCCAGAAACCGCGCCGATCGACCTCATCGCCGCTGTGGGCGGCTGTCGGCGTGGGGGCTGTGGACGCAGAGGCACCGGTGCCGGATTCAACGCGAATCGAGGCGTCGGACACGCCGTCTTCCTGCAGACGGCTGCGCGCCTGTTGCGCTTCTTTCATGGTGTCGAAGACACCGACCAGAGTGATGATCGTCATGATTTCAAACCCTTCATGTAGACGGAAAGTCGGAAGGCGACGAATCGTTTTTCGATCTGTCGGGAGCCTCTTCAGGGGCAATTGGCGTGCGCACCACGTCTACGGTCTCGCGCCTAAGCACCGCCTGCACCGGGCCGCTGGAGACCGCATGCGCTGCCAGGCTGATGTGCAGCTCTTCCTTCAGCAGCCAGCGCTTGACCAGCACTTCTTCATAAACGGGAACGATCGTCTTGCCAGCCTCCTGGCGTGGCGGCGTCATCGCCTCGACGATGCGGTTCACCGCCACGCGCTCGATCTGCACCCGTTGCTGCATCAGCGGGACGTCAACCTCCACTTCACGCGCCTCGACGACTTTGCGAACGCTGACGGTGGCGGTGTCGATCTGATGCCGTTCCACATGCAGCTCTTCCTGAACCACCGGGATCGTGGTTTCAGCTTGCTCGGCGTTGCCGGCACCGCGTTTCAATGCGCGCTCCCAGGCGCTGGCCTGGCCGCCCTGGTAATGGTCAGTGGCGAGTCTGAACCGACAGCGTCATGAATACGAATGGCGGTTGCCCGCTTCTTCAGTTGGCGCCGGCCGACGGCGGCGCCGGCCACGGCAGCCAGCAGCGTAGCGACCATCGCCGCCAGCGTCGACCACAAGATGGCCTGTGCATCTGGCAGCGCAGGCGGCGCGTTAGCGGCCGAGCCCATGCTGGCCAGGGTGCTGAACATGGCCAGCGCCGTCGCCCCCAAGCCGCTGGCAGCCATGGCCACGAAGGCCAGGACCGTCAGCACCCAGATCAGGAACCCGTTGATGGCCCCGGCTGCTGCGTCGACCACCACGCCGCTGCGGCTGGCTGCCAGACCACCGATGAACAACGCGATCAGCAGACTGCCGACACACCACACCAAAGCGCCGATGCCGACCTTCAGACCGTTTTCCGCGACCTCGAGCGACATGTCCACCGCTGCCACGCTCGCCGCTGTCACGCCCACCGCCAACCCCAGCACGCTGAGCAGCAGGATCAAACCCACAACAACCAGGAACCCGCTCCACACCGCGCTCCACGACAGGCGAACGCCATGCGATGCAGCGGTAGCCACCACCATCGGGTCGGCGTCAGACATTCGAGCGGGCTGGTTCATGGTGCTGATTTTTTTTGAGGTGTTGCTGCACCGCAGGCAAACGTGTTGCCAGCAGCGCCTGTCGTTGTGCCAACCGAATGGCCCCGTCTCAGGACCGCTCGAACATCAAGGCCACGTTCTCGCTCGTCGGTGTGGTGTCCGACGGCAAGTGGTTGGGCGGACGGAAGCCAACGTCTTCACTGCGCAGTGACGGCCTGGCGCCTGGGTTGGTGCTGGCCTCCCATTCGCTGACATGAACGATGCACACCTGGACGACTGCCAGATCCGGATCGGTCGGGCCGCCGGGAAACCAGGTGTCGGCCGAGCGGCTCCACAGAGCCTTGGCCTTGTCGCCATCCTCGACCACCCGCGCCATGCCAGTGACAGAAATCCAGCAGGCCTCGCCGGGGGGCGAGAAGGCGACATTGACCGACGGCTCGGTGGTGAGCTCAATAACGGGATCGCTTTGTCTGGACATGAAGAACCAGAGGCTGTCGTCGGCAGCCAGAGCTTCGTTTTGCATGGTCATCGGCCTCGAATGCAGATGGCCGTTGGCGTGGCGTGTGGTCAACATCGCGAACTTGCAGTTCTTGATGTCGCTCCAAAGTGCCTGGCGGGAAGGATGTGTGGGCTGGGTCATGGCAGGTCTCCGCGTTGAGAGTGCGCCCCAGGCCTGGCCCGGGGTCATGCCACAGGCTCCACCAGCGCGCGGCCCACGTCTGTAGGACACGCACCTTTGTGCGCCAGCCGCGTCGGCC
>JBBQXN010000079.1:0-14613 GCA_038209585.1 Burkholderiales bacterium | reverse complement strand
GGTGGCGGCGTCAGCCGGCGCATCGAGGGTGAGCAGCGCGAAGAACTGAAGGAAAACCTCGACCAGCTCGAATACCCGAAGGGCATGAGCCTGATCGCGCGCACCGCCGGCATCGGCCGCAGCGCCGCCGAGCTGCAGTGGGACCTGAACTACATGCTCAAGCTCTGGGACGCCATCGACGGCGCTTCCAAGGGCGGCAAGGGCGCCTACCTGATCTACCAGGAGAGCAGCCTCGTCATCCGCGCCATCCGCGACTACTTCACCGCGGACATCGGCGAGATCCTGATCGACACCGACGACATCTACGACCAGGCGCTGCAGTTCATGACGCACGTCATGCCTGAGACCGCCAACCGCGTGAAGCGCTACCGCGACGACGCGGCGCTGTTTTCACGCTTCCAGATCGAACACCAGATCGAGACGGCCTTCAGCCGCACGGTGAACCTGCCTTCGGGCGGAGCCATCGTCATCGACCACACCGAAGCACTGGTCAGTGTGGACGTCAACAGCGCGCGTTCGACCCGCGGCAGCGACATCGAGGAAACCGCCACCCGCACCAACCTGGAGGCTTCTGACGAGATCGCGCGCCAGATGCGCCTGCGCGACCTGGGCGGCTTGATCGTCGTCGACTTCATCGACATGGAAGAGAGCAAGAACCGGCGCGAGGTCGAGACACGTCTGCGCGACGCCTTGCGCAGCGACCGTGCGCGCGTGCAGTTCAGCACCATCAGCAAGTTCGGCCTGCTCGAGCTGAGCCGCCAGCGTCTGCGCCCGGCATTGAGCGAAGGCAACCACATCACCTGCCCGCGCTGCAACGGCACCGGCCACATCCGCGACACCGAAAGCAGCGCGCTGCAGATCCTGCGCATCATTCAGGAAGAAGCACTGAAGGACAACACCGCCGCCGTCCATGTGCAGGTGCCGGTGGAAGTGACGAGCTTCCTGCTGAACGAGAAGCGCAGCGAGATCACGAAGATCGAGCTGAAGCAGCGCGTGACCGTGCTGCTGGTGCCCAACAAGCACATCGAGACGCCGAACTACAAGCTCGAACGCCTGCGCCACGACGACCCGCGCCTGGAAGGCCTGCAGGCCAGCTACACGATGATCGAGGAGCCGGACGACGAGGTCGGCATCACGCGGCGCGAAAAAGCCAAGCCCAAGCAGGAACCGCTCATCAAGGGCGTGCTGCCCGACACCCCGGCGCCGCCGGCGCGTGTGGTGCCGGCGCCCGCGCCAGCGCCAGTGGCCGCGCCGGTGGCTGCACCCGTGCCAGCGCCGATGGCGCTTTCGCCCGCGCCGGGCACCGGCTTCTTCGGCTGGATCAAGAACCTCTTTGCGCCCGCGCCAGTGGCCGCACCCGCGCCAGTGCGGGCCCCTGTGGCACCCGTGACGGCGCCGGCAGCTGCCGGCAGCGAGAAGCGAGACGGCCGCCGCAGTGAACGCACGGGCGAAGGCCGTGGGCGTGGCGAGCGAGGAGAAAGGTCAGAGCGCGGACCGCGCGGTGGCAACCGCGACAAGCCGGAAACCCGCGACGGCAGCACTGCAGCGCGCGCCGAGCGCCCGCCGCGTGGCGAACCACGCGAAGCCCGTGAAGTCCGCGAACCGCGCGAGCCTCGTGAACCACGCACGGGCGAAGGCCGACGTGGCCCACGTCAGGATCGTCAGGATCGGCCAGCCACCACGGTCGCACCGCTGGCTGAGATGGACCAGGCAGCGCCAGATGCTGTCGTCGGCTTCGACGACACGGCACCCGGCGCCGACACAGCAGCCGCTGGTGAACGCGAAGGCGCCCGCCGCCGCCGCCGCAGGGGTGGTCGTGACCGCAACGAGGCCGGTGCCGAGCTGGCTGGAGAAGGCAATACCGAGAACGGCCAGGAACCGCCCCACCAGCGCGAAGGCGGTGATGCCGCAGAAGCTTCTTCAGCCGATGCCCCAGTGGCTGAAGCTGGCGAGGCCATGGAGACCAGCCGGCCCCGCAGCCGGGGTGGCCGTGGCGGCCGCGGCCGCCGCGATTCAGGTGAAACGGCTGAAAACCGTGCTGAGGCACCTGCGACTGAGGATTCGGGCGCTGCGTCTGCAGGCATCGAGACTGCCACGACTTCTGCGCTGTCGCAGGCCATGGCTGCGCCCGGTGCAGAGGTTGCGGATGCGGATGCGGCTGCGGCTGCTTCTGAAGCCGCATCAGTTGAAGCGCACGCTGAGCCTGAGATTCAGCCGGCGGCGCAAGACGCGCCAGCACCGGCAAATGAGCCGGTGATCGTGCCTGAACCTGCAGCGCAAGCGGCCCCACCCGCGCCGCAAGCACAACCGCAACCGCAACCGGCTGGCATTGAACCCTATGCACTGCCTACCCAGGCCCTGCAAGGCCTCGCGGCACAAGCTGGCCTGGAATGGGTGAACTCCGACGCCGAGAAAATCGCAGCCGTTCATGCCGCGATGGCGGCTGAGCCGGCAGCCATTCGCGTACCGCGCGAGCCCAAGCCGCTGGTCGTGGCCGACGAAGGCCCGCTGGTGCTGGTGGAAACACGCAAGGACTTGTCCCAGATGAAATTGCCGTTCGAACAACGGGCTGGCTGACACCTGCAGCCTGAACCTTGACCAGGAGCCCCGCACTGCGGGGCTTTTTTTCGCGCGCAGAGTCCAGTCGACACCTGAATGATGTGAGTTGATGCTGCTTTCGATGAGAAGCGGGGATGCGCACCACCCTGACCCTTGACGACCGCTTGTTCCTGCAAGCGCAGGCCTTGGCCAAGCCAGGCAGGACGACATCCGGCTGGCTGAAGGCATGCGTGGTCGCCTTCATCGCGACAGACCGCGCGTTGCCTGGCGGCCCTGGGCGGCTCAGCGCACGCCGCCCAGCAGGGGCGAGATCGTGCGCATGCGGGGCCTGCCGCAAACGACAACCGTGGCCACGCCTGCCGAACTGCTGACCTTCATCGACCGCCATCAGCTGTCAGGGCGCGGCTGCGGCTTGGTCGATTCAGCGTGCTGGCCGCCGCCGTGCTGAGCGGCAGTGCCCTGCTGTGGACCCTGGACCGCCAGCTGGATGAGTTGGCCAGCGCGCTGGGGCGCGCTTACCGGCTTCCTGCGGCCGCCGTCCAGCGACCAGCGCGATCCAAAAGGCTCAGGTGCTCTCCCGCACCATCAGCTCGAAACCCAGATCGATCAGCCGCGGCCCGTCATCCAGGCCTTGAATCAGGCGCACCAGCAGCAGCGCTGCAGTGCGGCCGATCTCAGTGCGGGGCGTTCGCACCGTCGTCAGGGCGGGCAGCAACTGGTCGCTGCCCGTCAGGTCGTTGAAGCCGGCAATGGCCACCCGCTGCGGCACGCGTACGCCAGTGCGCAGGGCTGCCAGCAGCGCGCCCTGAGCCAGGTCGTCGTTGCAGAAGAATATGGCGTCCACATCGGGCCGGTCCGCCAATATCTGCTGAAACATCTGGCCGCCCATGGCCAGTGAAGACGGCGCCGGGTCCAGCCATTCCAGCGCCGGGTCATAGCGTGCGGCCTCTTCCAGCGCCTGGCGCCAGCCGTACAGGCGCTGCATCACGCGTTCATCCAGCTGCGCGCCGGCAAAGGCGATGCGACGGCGCCCGCGCGCCAGCAGGTGGCGCGTCATGGCGGCGCCGGCGTCGATCTGGCGAAACCCCACGCAGAACTGATGGCCGGTTTCGCTGGTGCGGCTGGGAGCAGGCAAATCCATCAAGTGCACGCAGGGCACCCGGCTGCGCTTCAGGAGCTGCTGGGTGCCAGGGCTGGAATTCAGTCCCGTCAACAGCACACCGGCGGGCCGGTGCATCAGTTGCTCGGTCAAAAGCTGCTCTTCTTGCGCCGCGTCGTAATGCGTCACGCCGATCAGTGCCTGAAAACCCGCCGCGCGCAAGGTCTGCTGCGCCGCATCCAGCAGGTCCACGAACAGTGCGTTCGACAGCTTCGGAATGAGGATGGCGACATGGTTGCTGCGCTGCGACGCCAGCGCGCGCGCCGCCGGGTCGGGCACGTAGGCCAGACGGGCGGCGGCTGCCTGCACCTGTTCCACCAGCAGCGGATCGACAGCGCGCTCGCCGCGCAAGGCGCGCGACACGGTGATGGGGCTGACGCCGGCAGCCACCGCCACGTCATGCAGGGTGACGCGGCCGGTTGTTCGGCGGGCTTTCCTGACGGGTGAGTTGAGGGGCTGGTTCACAGGCGGGGGTTCACAGGCGGGGGTTCACAGGCGGGGGTTGGCAGGCAGGTTCTCAGGCAGGTTTTCAGGCGGGTTTGCGGTTGGCTGGGGAGCTTCCCCAGGGTAACTGCTAAGCAATCAGATCATTCGATCTCCTTAGGATAGCGCTGTCCACGCCTTTCGAGACGGGGATCGCCACTGATTCACTGCGCAGGAAGCCCAGCGTGCCCTCATCAGACATTTACGCCGTCGCCGGCCTGCATCCCTTCTACATGTCGGCGCTGCAGGCGCATTTCAGCCTTCATGTGGACCCAACGCAAACCAACCCGGCAGGCTTTGCCGAACTGGCGCCGCGCATCACCGGCCTGGCCGCCTCGGGCGAATCCAAGGTGCCGGCCAGCCTGATGGCGCAACTGCCGGCGCTAAAGGTCATTTCCGTTTTCGGCGTGGGCTACGACGGCATCGACGTGGCTGCGGCGCGCGAGCGCGGCATCGCCGTCACCCACACCCCAGGCGTACTGACAGACGATGTCGCCGACCTGGCTTTGCTGCTGGTGCTGGCCGTGGCGCGTGGCTTGCCGCAGGCCGACCAACATGTGCGCCAAGGGCGCTGGCCGTCCGGCGGCCTGCCGCTGGGGCGCAAGGTGTCTGGTGCGCGGCTGGGCGTGGTGGGGCTGGGGCGAATCGGGCAGGCCATCGCACAGCGCGCGCAAGGCTTCGGCATGTCGGTGGCCTACACCGCGCGCTCTGAGAAGCCCGCCAGCGGCCTGACGTTCCACGCCACGGCGAAGAGCCTGGCCGGTGCGGTGGACTTTCTGGTCGTCTCCACCCCCGGCGGTGCGGCCACGCGCCATCTCATCGACGCCGATGTCCTGGCCGGCCTCGGCCCCGACGGCTATCTGATCAATGTGGCGCGCGGCAGCGTGGTCGACGAAGACGCGCTGATCGCCGCGCTGCGCAACGGCGGCCTCCGCGGCGCGGGACTGGACGTGTTTGCCGACGAACCCCGCGTGCCGGAAGCGTTCTGGACGATGCCCAACGTGGTGCTCACGCCCCACATCGCCAGCGCCACCACGCAAACGCGCCAGGCCATGGCCGAACTGGCACTGGCCAACATGCAGGCCGGTACGGCCGGCCGGCCGGTGTTGACGATGGTGCCCGAGTTGCAGGTGCTGGCCTGCGCATGATCGAAGTGTTCGATCCGCGGTTTGCATCCGTGGCAGCCGGCGCGGGCACGCTGGAACGCCTGTGCACCGGCGCCCTCTGGAGCGAAGGCCCGGTGTGGATGCATGAAGACGACTCGGTGCTGTGGAGCGACATTCCGAACAACCGCATGCTGCGCTGGCATGCCGCTGAAGGCATGAGCGTGTGGCGCGAGACGGTCGATTTCGTCAACGGCCACACGCGCGAAGCCGACGGCAGCCTGCTGCATGGCTCGCACGGCCAGCGCGCCATCGTGCGCACGCGCTTCGGCGCGGGCGGGCTCGATGGCGGAATCGACGAAATCGTCGTCAGCAGCTATCAGGGCAGGCGCTTCAATTCGCCCAACGACGTGGTGGTCAAGAGCGACGGCAGCATCTGGTTCACCGACCCGCCCTACGGCATCGTCTCCGACCGAGAAGGCCACCGCGCTGACAGCGAACTGGGCCGCTGCTATGTGTTTCGCTTCGACCCGGCCACAGGCAGCTTGCGCATCGTCAGCGACTACCTGGAAGAGCCCAACGGCCTGGCGTTCTCGCCCGATGAGTCGCTGCTGTATGTGTCCGACACCTCGGCTGCATTGCGCATCGACGGCAGTGGCCACCACCACATCGTCGCCTTCGACGTGGTGGGCGGCCAGGACCTGGCCCACCCGCGCGTCTTCGCCGTCGTTCACCCCGGGCTGGCCGACGGCTTTCGCGTCGATGACCAAGGCTTTGTCTACACCAGCAGCGAAGACAGCGTGCAGGTGTTCCACCCCGACGGCACGCGCATCGGGCGCATCGCAGTGCCTGAGAAAGTCGGCAACCTGACGTTTGGCGGCGCAGCGCGTGACGAGCTCTACATCGCCGCCAGCAGCTCGCTTTATCGCGTGCGGCTTTCCACGCGCGGGGTTCAGCAACCATGACCGCCTGGTTCAGCTTGGCCTGGTGGTTGGCGCCGCTCTCAGGCGCCACTGTCCACCATCTGCCCGACTGGGCCGTGTGGCATGCCCGCACCATGGTCGCAGCCTGGGCCGTGCTGCTGCCACTGGGCGTGCTGGCAGCGCGCTTCTTCAAAGTCACACTGGAACAGGACTGGCCGCGGCAGGTAGACAACCGGGCCTGGTGGCATGCCCACCGTGGCTTGCAGTATCTGGGCATGGCGCTGGTGGCCACAGGCCTCTTCCTGGCCTGGAACCAGGGCGGGCAAGCCACAACGGCTGCGGTGTGGCATCACTGGCTGGGCTGGGTGGTGGTGGTGGCCGGCGCCGCGCAACTGCTCAGCGCGTGGCTGCGCGGCAGCAAAGGCGGGCCGACTGAGCCGCACCTGCGCGGCGACCATTACGACATGACGCACCACCGCCGCGCTTTCGAGCGCTGGCACAAAGGCCTGGGCTGGGCCGCTTTGCTGCTGGCGGTTGCCGTCATCGTGCTGGGCCTCGTGGCCGCCGACGCGCCGCGCTGGATGGCCGGCGGCTTGACGCTGTGGTGGTCGCTGCTGGCGGCGTTGGCCTGGCGCTGGCAACGCCAGGGTCGCTGCATCGACACCTACCAGGCCATCTGGGGCCCCGACCCTGCGCACCCGGGCAACCGACTCCGGCCCACCGGCTGGGGTGTGCGTCGCCGCGCCGCCACGCGAACCGACGGCCGATGAGCACCACGACGATTTCTGCCCCAGGCCTGCAGCTGCGCAACGTGGTCAAGCGCTTCGGCGATATCACGGTCGTGCAGCAGCTGGACCTGGACGTCCATGAGGGCGAATTCGTCGTGCTGCTGGGCGAATCGGGCTGCGGCAAGAGCACCACGCTGCGCATGATCGCCGGGCTGGAAGAGGTGACCGAAGGGCAGATCATGATCGCCGGGCGCGAGGTGACGAACATCGCCCCGATGGCCCGCGACATCGCCATGGTGTTCCAGAACTATGCGCTGTACCCGCACATGGACGTGGCACAGAACATGAGCTTTGCGCTCAGCCTGGCCGGCCGTCCGGATGCCGAGGTGAAGACCAAGGTGCAGTCCGCAGCCAGGATCCTGAACATCGAACACCTGCTGCAGCGCAAGCCCAAGGAGCTGTCGGGCGGCCAGCGCCAGCGCGTGGCCATCGGCCGGGCCATCGTGCGCGAGCCGCGGGTGTTCCTGTTCGACGAGCCGCTGTCGAACCTGGACGCCAAGTTGCGCGGTCACATGCGCGCGGAGCTGGCGCTGCTGCACGAGCGCCTGGGCAAGACCACGGTCTATGTCACGCACGACCAGGTCGAGGCCATGACGCTGGCCAACCGCATCGTCATCTTCGACAAGGGCCGCATCCAGCAGGTGGGCACACCCGGCGACGTGTTCAACCGCCCGCAGACCTTGTTCGTGGCCGCCTTCATCGGCACGCCCAGCATGAACCTGCTGGATGCGCGCTTCCTTGAAGGCCCGGGCCCAGGCTCAGGTCAGTTGCAGGGCGAAGGCTTCGCCCTGCCCGCCCCCGACTGGCTGCGTGACCGGCTCAAGACGCCTGGGCAGGCGCTGACGGTGGGCATCCGGCCGCAGGTACTGCGCCCGGTCGCCGCTTCAGACGCAGCCAAGCCCGCACTGATCCTGCTGGCCGATGTCGTCGAGTACCTGGGCACGGAAAGCCAGGTGGTGGGCATGCTGCAAGGCGCGGGCAGCCAGCGCATCACCGCCACCTTGCCCGGCGACGCCCACAGCGTGCTGCACAGCCCCCTGGGCTTGGTGGCCGATGCCGCCGACCTGCATGTTTTCGACACCGCCAGCGGGCAGTCGCTGCGGCCCTGATCCTTTCCTTCTTGAAATCATTGGAGACCACAGCATGCAACGCAGAAACCTGATCAAGACCGCCGCCATCACCGTCTTCGGCGCGGGCCTGCCCTACAGCGGCGCCATGGCACAGAACCGTTATGCGAAGTACGCCGGCAAGACCGTGGTGATGAACATCCCGGCCCACCCGCACTACGACGCCATGCAAAAACTGCTGCCGCAGTTCACCAAGGAAACCGGCATCAAGGTCGAGGTGGACAAGGTCGCCATCAGCCGGCTCAAAGAGAAGCAGCTGCTGGAGATGGCCAAGTCCAGCGGCGACTACGACCTCGCTTGCTACATCGTGATGTGGAAGGGCGAGTACGTCGCCAAGAACCTGATCCACCCGCTGGAGCCCTTCTTCGCCAACGCGGCCCTGGCCGATCCGGCCTACGACATGAAAGACATCGTGCCGATCTACCTGGAAAATCTGGGTCTCGTCGGCGGCCCCAAAGGCTATCTGGCCGGCCCCAGCGCCAAGCTCTACGGCCTGCCCTACGGCGCCGAGACCTCGGTGCTGGCCTACCGCAAGGACGTGTTCGACGAGCTCAAGCTGAAGGCGCCTGAGACCTACGCAGAGTTCCGCGCCTTGCTGCCCGTACTGAAAGAACGTTCGGGCATGGGCGCACTCACCAGTCGCGGCCAGGCGGGGCACCAGGCGGTGCACGCCTGGCTGCTGCACCTGAACCCGCTGGGCGGCAGCGTGTTCGACGACCAGTGGCGCCCGCGCTTCAACGACAAGATCGGTGTCGATGCACTGAAATTCCTGCAGGAGGTGGTGGCCACCGGCCCGGCGGGCATTGCCGGTTTCGGCCAGGGCGAGGCCAACACCGCCTTCCTGCAGAACAAGGCGGCGATGTACCTCGACACCACCTCGTTCGCCAGTGTCGTGGCCGACCCGGCGCGCAGCCAGGTGGTGGGCAAGGTGAGCTGGGCGCTGCACCCCAAGGGCGTGCGTCGCGCTTCGCAATCGGGCGGCCTGGGGTTGACGATCCCGAAGAACTCCAAGAACCCCGAGGCCGGCTTCCTGCTGATGCAATGGCTGACCTCGAAGACGCAAGACAAGGCGGTGACGATGCTGGGCGGCGCGCCCATGCGCAACAGCACGCTGCGCGATGTGGACGCGGTACGCAAGTACCCGGAGTTCATCACCTTCGTCGAAGCGCTGAAGTACAGCAACCCCGACTGGCGCCCCATCATCCCGGTGTGGGACCAGATCAATGTGCAGGCGCTGGGCGTGGCCATTTCCGACGCGCTGACGGGCAAGAAAAGCGCTGAGGACGCGCTCAACGGCGTGGTGCCGCAGGTCACCGCGATCATGCGCGAGGCCGGCTACAAGGTCTGAACCAGCAGCACCATGCGCACCGCCCGCTGGGTTCCGTTCTTCTATGTCGGGCCGGCCGTCGTACTGATGGCAGCGGCTTGCCTGTATCCGGTGCTCACCGCCTTTCAGCTCGCAGGCTACGACTGGAGCATGGGCACGCCGTGGGAGAGTGCGCGCTGGACGGGCTGGGACAACTTCATCACGGCCTTCAGCAACGAGCGGGTCTGGTCTTCGCTGTGGACCACCCTGCTCTTCGCTGCGGTGTGCGTGTCGGCCGAGATGGCGCTGGGCATTGCCTTGGCGCTGGCGCTGGAGCACAAGGTGCGCGGCATGGCGTTCTTCCGCACGCTGTTCATCCTGCCGATGATGATCGCGCCGATCGCGGTGGGCCTGGTCTGGCGTTACATGTTCGACGCGCAGTTCGGCCCGATCAACGCGGCACTGATGCTGGTCGGTCTGGAACCCAGAACCTGGCTGGCCGACCCGACACTGGCGTTCATGGCCATCGTCATCGCCGACATCTGGCAATGGACGCCGTTCGTCTTCATCATGATGATCGCTGCCCTGGCCAACGTGGACAGCTCGGTGATCGAGGCCTCGCGCATCGACGGCGCCAACTGGTGGCAGATGACGTTTCGCGTGAAGCTGCCGATGGTGATGCACGTGATTGCCATCACGCTGATGATGCGTTTGATCGACGCCTTCCGGGTGCTGGAAGTGGTGTACGTGCTGACCTTCGGCGGGCCGGGCGACAGCACCGAAATTTTGTCGCTTCACATCTACAAGACCGCCTTCGTCGGCCAGCAGCTGGGTGTGGCCTCGGCCATCAGCGTGCTGCTGCTGGTGGTGGTGGCCCTGCTCTCCTGGGGGGCGCTGCGCCTGAGCAACCCGATGAAGGAAGAGCGATGAACGCTCAGACAGAGAAATGATGAAGCGTTCGCTGCCGCTGGTGGTCGGCCACTACACGGTGCTGATCGTGCTGGCACTGTTGTGCGTGCTGCCGATCCTCATCATCTTTGCCACCAGCCTGCGCCAGCAGGTGCAAATCTTCGCCGAACCGCTGAACTTCATCTTCATGCCCACGCTGGAGAACTACCGCGCGGTGCTGGAAGAAGACAAATTGGATCGCTACCTCTGGAACAGCCTGTTCGTCGGCGTGGTCTCCACCGTCATCACGCTGGTGCTGGGCTGCATGGCGGCCTACGGGCTGGCGCGGTTCCGTTTCCCCGGGCGCCAAGCAGTCGCCTACACCACGCTGCTGCTGCGCACCGTGCCGCTGGCGGTGCTGGCCATTCCGGTGTTCATGATCTGGAACGAATGGCAACTGGTCAACAGCCTGTGGGGCCTGGTGCTGCTGTACGTGGCGGTGAATCTGCCTTTCACCATCTGGCTGCTGTACGGCTTCGTGCTGCAGGTGCCGGTGGAACTGGAAGAGGCCGCCGCCATCGACGGCTGCGGCCCGATCCGCATCTTCACCAAGGTGCTGCTGCCGCTGATGGCGCCCGGCCTGGCGGCGGCTTCGATCTTCACCTTTCGCATCGCCTGGAACGAATTCATCCTGGCGCTGGTGCTGACCGACCGGCAGACGCGCACCCTGCCGGTGGCGGCGTCTCTTTTCATCACCGACCTGGGCGTGGATTGGGGCAAGGTGATGGCGATCGCCAGCCTGATCGCCATCCCGCCGCTGATCTTCACCTTCGTGGCCGCGCGGCAGATCATCAGCGGGCTGACGGCCGGGGCGGTGAAGGGATGAGCGTCAGCGAGCCGCTGCGTTGGGTCGTCATGGGCGCCTCAGGCTGCGGCAAGTCCACCTTGGCGCTGGCACTGGGCCAGGCCTTCAACCTGCATTTTGTCGATGGTGATGATTTGCATCTGCCGGCCAGCGTGGCCAAGATGCGCGCCGGCATTGCACTGAGCGACGAAGACCGCTGGCCCTGGCTGGACCGCGTGGCCGACGTGTTGAGCGGCCCGGGCTGCGTGGTGGCCTGTTCAGCCCTGCGCCGCGCCTACCGCGACCACCTGCGTGCCCGCGTGCCTGGCCTGCAGTTCTTGTTTCTGGACGGCGACCCCGCGCTGCTGCACCAACGCATGGCGCAGCGCGCGGGGCACTTCATGCAGCCGCAATTGCTGGACAGCCAGCTCAGCACCCTGGAGCGCCCCGCGCCCGACGAGGCCGACACCCTGACCCTGCCCGCCGATTGGCCAGTGGCCGCGTTGACGGCCCACGTCGTGCAGCGCTGCCGGCCACGGCCGGCTGGCGCAGCTGGTGCGCCCACCTGAACCTTCCAACATGTCCATGCCAACACTGCCCAACCTCTTCAGCCTGCAAGGCCGGCGCGCGCTCATCACCGGCTCGTCTGGCGGCATCGGCCTGGCGCTGGCGCGGGCGCTGGGCCAGGCCGGCGCCACCGTGGTGCTGAACGGCCGCAATGCAGGCAAGCTGCAGGCCGCCAGCCAGCCTTTGCTGGCAGAAGGGCTCACCGTCGAACTGTCGGCCTTCGACGTCACCGATGCCGAAGCCGTGCGCGCAGGCGTGGCCGACATCGAAAACCGTTTTGGCGCCATCGACATCCTCGTCAACAACGCAGGCATGCAGATTCGCAACCCGCTGCACGAATTCGCCGATGAAGACTGGCACCGCCTGATGCGCACGAATCTGGACAGCGTGTTCTTCGTCAGCAAGGCCGTGGCCGGGCCGATGATCGCGCGCGGTCGCGGCAGGATCATCAACATCTGCTCGGTGCAAAGTGAACTCGGCCGCCCCGGCATCGCCCCCTACACCGCCAGCAAAGGTGCGGTCAAGATGCTGACCAAGGGCATGGCCATCGACTGGGGCCCGCTGGGCCTGAACGTCAATGGCCTGGGCCCGGGTTACTTCAAGACCGAGCTGACGGCCAAACTGGTGGACAACCCAGATTTCAGCGCCTGGCTGCTGGGCCGCACGCCCAGCCGGCGCTGGGGCGATGTGGAAGACCTGGGCGGCGCGGCCGTATTCCTGGCCAGCGAAGCTTCGCGCTTCGTCAACGGCCACATTCTCTATGTCGACGGCGGCGTCACCGCCACGCTTTGAGGGCACAACCCATGCGAACCCTGGTCTGCCATGCCGCGCGCGATGTGCGCATCGAAGAAGCGCCAGCGCCCGGCGCATTGGCCGCACAGGAAGTGCTGGTGCGCGTGGCCTACGGCGGCATCTGCGGCTCTGACCTGCACTACCAGCAGCACGGCGGCTTCGGCACCGTGCGCATCCAGGAACCCATGGCCCTGGGGCACGAGGTCTCCGGCGTCGTGCAGGCGCTGGGTGCGGGCGTGCGCGGGCTGGCGCTGGGCCAGCGCATGGCCGTCTCGCCTTCGCGCCCGTGCGGCCACTGCCGCTTCTGCCAAATGGGCCAGCACAACCACTGCCTGAACATGCGCTTTTACGGCAGCGCCATGCCGTTTCCGCACATCCAGGGCGCGTTCAGTGAACTGCTGGTCATCGACCAGCATCAAGCCCATCCCGTGGCCGACCACCTGAGCCTGTCTGAAGCCGCGCTGGCCGAGCCGCTGTCGGTGGGCCTGCACGCCATCCAGCGGGCTGGCGGCGTGCTGGGGCGTCAAGTGCTGGTGACGGGCTGCGGGCCCATCGGTTCGCTGCTGATCGGCGGCCTGCGCCGCGCTGGCGCAGCGCGCATCGTGGCGGTTGACCTGGCGGATTTGCCGCTGCAATGCGCGCGAAAAATGGGCGCAGACGAAACGATCAACCTGCGCACCGATGCCGCCGCGCTGGACCGCTACAAGGCCGACAAAGGCCAGTTCGATGTCATGTTCGAAGCCTCGGGCAGCGAAGCCGCTTTGCGCACCGGGCTGGACCTGCTGGCGCCACGCGGCACGCTGGTCGCCATCGGCCTGGGCGGCGACATCAGCCTGCCGATGAACCAGATCGTGGCCAAGGAAATCGACCTGCGCGGCAGCTTCCGCTTCCACGCAGAATTCGCCACCGCCGTGCAGTTTCTAAACCAGGGCCTGATCGACGGCAAACCCGTCATCACCCGCGTCGTGCCGCTGGCAGATGCCCTCAGCGCATTCGACCTGGCCGCCGACAAGAGCCAGTCACTCAAAGTACAAATCGCCTTCGACCATGTCTGAACAAAACGTCTCCCGCATCGCCATCGTCACCGGCGCCAGTTCCGGTATCGGCCGCGCTTGCGCGCTGGGCCTGCTGCAAGATGGCTGGACCGTGGTGCTGGTGGGCCGGCGAGAAGATGCACTGCATCAGGCCGTGACGGACGCCGGCGAACGGGGCCAGCGCGCGCACGCCATGCCGGCCGACCTGTCGCAGGAAGATCAGGTCACTGCCTTGTTCGACCAGGTGCAGCTGCGCTTCGGCCGCCTGGACCTGCTGTTCAACAACGCCGGCATGTCCCTGCCTTTCGCCCAGCCCGGCGACTTGAAGGGTGCCGACTGGCGGCGCATGGTGGACATCAACCTGAATGGCGCTTTCTACTGTTTGTCGAACGCGTTCAGGCTGATGCAGACGCAGTCGCCCATGGGCGGGCGCATCATCAACAACGGCTCGATCTCGGCCCATGTGCCACGGCCCGGTGCCATCGCCTATGCCGCGACGAAACACGCCGTCACCGGCATGACCAAGGCCGCCGCACTGGACGGCCGCGCCTACGGCATCGCCGTGGGCCAGATCGACATCGGCAACGTCACGTCGAACATGACAGCGCAGATGACCCTGGGTGTGCCGCAGCCCGACGGCAACTTGAAGCCAGAACCCTGCATGGACATGCAGGCCGTGGTGGACACCTTCCTCGGCATGGCGCGGCTGCCCTTGTCGGCCAATGTGCTGTTCACCACGGTGATGGCGACGAACATGCCTTTTGTCGGGCGCGGGTAGGCAGGGTCGGCAACCAGATCTCTCGCAGGTCCAGGCTGCGCACCAGCTCCAGCACCTCGGCGCGCAGCGGCGTCGTCGCCAAACTCTGTCATCGTCCCGGCGCTCCAGCGCGTCCTGGCGGGGCGTTGTTCACGGCACCTGCATCGGCGCGCCGCACCAGCCAGGGTGACGGGCAAGGGCTGGTACAGCGCATCGAACTGGTAAGGAGCAAAGCACTCCTTGCCCCGATAGCTGACGCTGTAGACCCGGCCCCGGCGCTTCC
>JBBQXN010000078.1:0-14793 GCA_038209585.1 Burkholderiales bacterium | reverse complement strand
TTGAGTGCGCCGGCGCCCAGCATTTGCCACGCCGTGCCGTTGAAGCGGGCGACGAAGGGTTGGCGCGCGAAAAGATTGCTTGTGTTGCAGAGGGCGCGCACGCGCAGACGCGCCGAAGCCGATGGGCGAATCGGCGATCATCCCGTTGTTGGGGCATTTCGGCGCGGCGCAGATCGAGACCGGTGATCTGGTGGGCGGAATAGCGAAGCTGCGCGAAAGTTGGAGCGGGTTCAACGCGACGCTGGCGCAGAACACCCGCGCATCATGGCCGCGCTGCACGAGTTGGCACAGGCGCTGCGGCTGCTTGACCGCATCGACGAATCGGAGGCGCTGTTCCGCCGGGGCTATGCGCTAGCCATCCAGGCTCACGGCCCGGACGCATGGCTCGATCTCGGCCAGCGCACTGAAGCACGCGCTTTGAGGACGCCTTGTGTTGAGCGATTGCAAAATCAACTCAGCCCAGAGCACGCGAATGCTCGCAGTGCGCAAGCCTTGATGGCCCGGCTTTGAGGGGTCTGTCTTGAGCAGTTCCGGCGCAATGCGTCAAGACAGCCCGTGAAGCCGCACCAGCCGCGCCTGTTCGCTGGGTTCGAAATTGATGCGCGCCCGGTCGCGCTGCACCACCTTTAGCAGCCGCGGGTCCATCACCTTGAACCACAGCGGCGGGATGTAGGCCACGACGAACATGCCGAAGTAGCCGCTGGGCAGTTGCGGCAGGTTCTCGAAGTGGCGCAGCGACTGGTAGCGACGCAGCGGGTGCGCGTGGTGGTCGGCGTGACGCTGCAGGTGGAACAGCGCCCAGTTCGAGAACGCGTGGTTGCTGCTCCAGGAATGGTGCGGCTTGCAGCTTTCGTAGCGGCCGTTCGTGTCCTGGCTGCGCAGCAGGCCGTAGTGCTCGACGTAGTTGGCCGAAGTGAGCTGGAACCATGACCAGAATGCCACCGCAAGCAGGAACGGCACGACGCCCGCGCCCAGCCACCAGGCGATGCCGCCCCAGAGCGCAGCCGTCAGTAGCGCCGTCTGGAGGATTTCGTTGTGCCACGTCCAAACCGGCAGACCGGCGCCGCGCAGCCGCTTCGCTTCCAGAGCCCAGGCGCGACGCGCTGCACCGGGCATCTCGCGCCGCGCAAAGCGATAGATGTTCTCGCCCATTCGCGAAGAAGCCGGGTCCAGGGGCGTGGCCACATCGCGGTGATGGCCGCGGTTGTGCTCGATGAGGAAGTGGCCGTAGCCCGTGATCGCCAGCACGGCCTTCGCCAGCCACTGTTCCCGTGCGGTGCGCTTGTGGCCCAGCTCGTGTCCGAGGTTGATCGCAAAACCGCCCACCGCGCCGCCCATCAGCACGCTGGCCAGCACGCCGTTCCAGGGCAGTTCGTGCCGCGCCACGAACCAGGCGCAGAAGACGAACGCCATGCCCAGCACCGGCACCAGCGCGTAAGTGATACGGCGGTAGTAGATGTCGGCTTCGAGCTCTGGCACGGCCGACTCGGGCGGGTTGCTGCGGTCCACACCCATCCGCCAGTCGAGCAGCGGCACCACGCCATACAAGAAGAGAACGGGCAGCCAAAGCGTCAGCGGTTCACCTGTCCACAGCAGCAATGCGGGGCCGGCTCCCACTGCGGCAGGAACCAGCAGCGACAGCAGCCACGCGTGGCGCTTGGCATCTCGGTAAGGCGTTGCGGGTGGGGCCGCGCCGGTCATCGTGGACATGGAGGTCTCCTGCCGCGTGTGCTGGCGCAGCGAGCGGAGTATGACCAGACCGGTGCGCCTTGACGATCAACCCGGAATCTGGAAACGCAAGCTGAGCTCTTGCATTCGGGATCGGTTCTTGCCGAAGTCGAACAGGCCAAAAAGTGAGCTCGACCTGAAATCGATGCGCTCAGCTGCAGGGTCGAATCGGAAGTCCACCGCTGATCGTCATTTTGGGTGGGCCGGGCGATATGAGCCGGCTGTTCAGACCGTCAGCTGAAGCAGGTCGCTTGAGCGGCTTGCACCGCTCAGAGCCTTGAAAGCCCCCTCTTCCAATGAAGCGACTGAAAGCCAGCGATACGGCCGCAGCGCGGTGCATGACGGATCTGCGTCTGACTGTCGAGGCGGAAGCGCTGCGTAGAGGTGTCAGGAACGTGCGCGCCTGGGACCCATCACTGACCGTTCTAAAAGTTCAGCGCTGACGCCTGACGCCGTCAATCCTCCGCGCACGGCGCCAGCCGCTGCGCGAGCCAATCGGTCAGCGGCTGCGGCCGTGCAAAGAGGAAACCCTGCAGCACTGGGCAGCCGGCAGCCACCAGAAAGTCGGCTTGTGCCCGCGTCTCGACACCCTCGGCGACAACGCGCAAATTCAAGTTGCGCGCCATCGACAAAATGGTCTCGACAATGCTGGTGTCGCTGGGGTCGTTCGGGGTGTCGCGCACAAAGCTGCGGTCAATCTTCAACTCGAACAAGGGCAGCTTGCGCAGGTAGGCCAGGCTCGAATAACCGGTGCCGAAATCGTCGATGGAGAAACGAATACCCATTTGCACCAGCTCGGACATGCGCGCCCGCGCGCCTTCCCAGTCGTCGATGAGCAGGTTTTCGGTCACCTCGAACACCATTGCATCCGCCGGTGCGCCGGTGGTGGCGAACACGGCGCGAACATGCTCGACAAAGTCGTCCTTGCGGAATTGGCGTGGGCTGACGTTCACCGACAGTGGCAACGCACGTCCGGCGGCCTGCATTCGGACCAGCGCCTCGCAGGCTTGGAGGATGACGAAATTGCCCAGCGCCAGGATCAACCCGGTGTCCTCGGCAATCGGAATGAACTGCGCTGGCGAAACATTGCCGCGGTCGGGGTGACACCAGCGCAGCAGCAGTTCGCCACCCACCTCGGCGCCGTCGGCGTTGAACTGCGGCTGAATGTGTACCGAGATCTGGCTGCTGCCTACCGCCTCTTTCAGGTCCTGCTCCAGCGCCAGTCGCTGCTCTACCTCGCCCTGCATCTCGGGCTCAAAGAAGGCGATGCGGTTACGGCCAGCCGACTTGGCGCGATACATGGCCGTATCGGCTTCGCGCAACAGGTCGTCGACGCGTTCGTCTCCCTTTGCGAACAGCGTGACGCCGATGCTGCCCGCGCTCCTGTACAGCGTACCGTCGATGTCGTAAGGCTGCTCCAGCATGTCGCGCACCTTGTCGGCCACGCCACGCGCATGGCGCGCGCCGGTTTCGACGTCGTGGCCCAGCTGCGGGACCAGTACGACGAACTCGTCGCCGCCCAGGCGCGCCACCGAGTCATCGCCGCGCAGCAGCTCCGACAGACGCTGAGCAACCTGCTGCAGCAGGCGGTCCCCCACCAGGTGGCCGCGTGCGTCGTTGATCTGCTTGAAGTTGTCGAGGTCGATGAAGAGCAGCGCGCCGACCTGACCGCTGCGTTGCGCTGAGCCCACCGCATGTTCGATACGGTCAACCAGCAACCGCCGGTTCGGCAGCCCGGTGAGGGCATCGAAGTAGGCCAGCCGATGCGTGTCTTCCTCGGCCTGCTTGCGATCAGTGATGTCGGTGTGGCTGACCACAGCACCCCGAGAATTACCCTTCATCGGCACGACTTTGATGCGGAACCAGTGCTGTTCTGTTGCAGAGTGGCAGGGGTATTCGAGGTGGAACTCTGGCGCTTCCCGGCGCAGCACCGAACGGACACCGGCCAGCGTTTGGCCCGCAACTTCGTCCGCCGCGCTCTCCAGCGCCTGTTGGCAGACACGGAGGTAATTGATGCCAACCCCAAAGTCATCTTGCGACTTCGCACCGCCCAGGACGGCGCGACGACGCCAGGTGGCATTCACATTCACGATCACGCCGTCAGCGTCGAGCACGGCAATTTGCTCGCTGAGTGAGTTCAGCACCGAGGCGTTGAATTCCGTGCTGTTGCGCAGTGCCAGTTCAGCCAGCTTGCGTTCGGTGATGTCAATCTGGCTGCCCCGCATCATCACCGGCTCGCCCTTGTCGTTGCGTTCGAGGTCAGCCTCCCCGTAGATCCAGCGCCAGGAGCCGTCTTTATGGCGCAGGCGGACTTCGACGGCATAGCGCGGCACTCGGCCATCGCGAACATCACTCACCGCAGCGAGTGCGCGCGGAAGGTCATCCGGGTGGGCGAGCTTCTGCCATTCGTCGAAATGATTGGCGATCTCGTCATCGGCATATCCGAGTTGCTGCTTCCACTCCGGCGAAAAATACACCGCGTCGGTCAACAAATTCCATTCCCACAGCCCTATGGCTGCGGCGTGCAAGATGCGGCGCGTCCTGTCTGCGCTCTGGCGCAGCAGATCCTCGATCAGGTACCGCCGCGTGATGTCGACCTGGATGCCTGCCACCCGATACGGCACGCCCGTCTCGTCAAAATAGAAACGTCCCTTCGACCAGAGCCAGTGCAACGAGCCGTCCGGCCACAGGACTCTGAACTCGACGTCGTAGTCGCCGTTGGGCGCCTTGTCCATGGCGTCGCCGTAGGACTTCGCCACACGTTCTCGGTCGTCTGGATGCACATGGGAGATGAAGGTGTCGTAGCCCCATTGCGGCACTGCCTGGACATAGCCGAAGCACTGATCGTGCCGAAGCGAGCGCCTCGTGACATTGGTGCGCAGGTTCATGTCCCAGTCGCCTATCCCGGCCGCGTTGAGCGCGAAACCCAGGCGCGCCTCGCTCTCTCGCACCAGGCGCTCGGCGAGCTGCGAGGCAGACAGGTCGCGAACCGTCATCACCGTGCTCTGGCGACCGTTGGCATCGAAAAAAGGGAACGACGCCACTTCGGCCTCGAACAGGCTGCCGTCCAGCCGGCGAAGTCGCTGGTTACCCCGAGCCCGACCGGTGGTCAAGCTGTCTGCTCGCAGTCGCTCTGAACGCGGATCAGCAGCATCCGCCAGCAGCGCCTGCGCGCCGCCTGTGGTCGCTGCACACATGGCATCTTCGGTGGCGCCAAATAATGTGCAGGCTTCGGCGTTGGTGGCGCACAACTCGCCCGCCGGGCCTATCAGCAGCGCAGCGGCCAGGCTGTCGCCATAGACTTGGCGAAACAGCGGCAGTGTGCCGCCTGTGGTCAACGCCGTCAGGCCAGCGTTGGTCGGATCTGTCTTCTCAACCATGGTCGCCTTTGACCCAGTTTGTCGACGCTCGACTGTGCTGGGACCAGCTCGGCCAAGAAGCAACTGTGCAATTTAGAACAGCAAGGTAAACCAGCGCGGTGTCGAACGAGCTACGGCATGAATAACAGCCACCTGAATTTACCCTTGTGCCCTTGCCATCAGGCCAGTGGCCTGATGGCCGCTGTCATGTCTGCGCACGTGGAGTGTCGGGGTCATGGCGAATATCGAAGCGCGAAACAGGCTGGTGTTTGCCTGGGAGCTGAGGCTATGCAGCCCAAACTCGTTCGCCGTGGTTTTCGTCGGCGATGACAAGGGCAGCCCTCTGAGGCTGATCAGGTCGGAACCCAGCAAGCACGAGCCACTGCCATCTCCTGCGCGCTTAAAAAAAACGCGAGGCGATATCGGGTCGAGAATATTTGGCGCGCTTAATGCACGCCTCGGCCCGCTGGCAGTCTCGCCGTCCTGGGACCGAAGTCCTTTAGACCGATGCCTTTGCGTCGCCTGCTTTCGCAGGGTTTGCCCTTATCAGCATTGATATCAAAACGACGCAAAAGCGCGCGTGGACGACGGTCACACAGGTGGACGCGGCGCCCGCACTTGTTACATCTGATACGGAGTGGCGGTGCCCCAGGGCGCTGGTAACGCCAGTGGGCGCCTGTGTTCCCGCACGACTGGCGATGCCCGAAGAAGCTGCGGCCCGCAGAAGCGGGCCCGTTGACCCAGCTTGAACGATCGGTCAGGCGCGGCGTCGCGTGGTCAGACCCGCGCCCAGCAGCGCCAGAGCCACCAGCGCCAGGCTGGCGGGCTCGGGCACGTCGTTCCGCGCTCCACCGCCGCTGCTGCTGCCTCCAAGGCTCGGACCTGGGCCGTCGTAGCGGGCGTATACGGACAGGTGCGACAACCCGGGAATCTGGCCTCCGTTGTTGAGGAAGGTGACGGCGTAGCGGCCGCCCTCCTCACCGTCGAAGATGACACTGTCGAACAGGTAGTACGCCAGCCCGTTACCGCCCTTCAGGCCAAAAACGAAATCGAAGCTGTCACCCAGGTTGGCCGGCAGGATGCCGTTGGTGTCGGTGGCCGTCAGCAGCCAGGAACCGAAAGACGCGCTGCTGGCCGACACGTTCCACAACAGTCCTTCAACGGTGTTGCTGATGTCCGTTTCGTTGGCGCCCGTGTTGTCGCGCGCAGCCAAGGCCCAACCCATGCCCCAGCCCGTGGAAGTTGCCAGACCGTTCAAGCCAGTGGCATCGTCGTTGCCACCGACCTTGCCGAAGCAGTTGTTGGCGTTGACGGCGTGGTAGCTCACGTCGCTGACCGCCTGGCCTTGGCCGTTGACCATCACGTCGGTATCTCCAGAGCCTGAATTGCACAGTGCCGGAGCCGGAGCCGGTGCCTTGATTTGTGCTTTTACCGGTGCCGCCATGGCGCTGGCAGTGGCGCCGATCGCGCCCACCACGAACGCGGCACGGATCAGGTTGAGGCTGCTGTTCTTCATCGAGAGTCCTGTCGGGGTTAGATACGCCAGTCAACAGCACCCTCCGTGCCAGCAATTTAAGTCCTTGATTTAGAAAGACTTATTTTTCTCACCCCCCTAGTTTGTAAACTCTGTCGACCGTGCTTTCGGCACGAAACCACGGGCAGACCCGACGGTTCGTGAAGGTGGACACGAACGGCACATCTGGCGATGTAAAGAATGGCGACAAGCGCTGGGTCGGCACCGCAAAGCGCCGGCGGGTTGAGGCAGCACGAACTGAAGCGCCAGCAGCGGCGCTTTCGCAGCGCCCAGGCATGAGTTTCACGTTCGGACCCGGCAGTGACGGGCGGCAAACGACCCTTCAGCGACATACGCTGCCGTGAACTCGTCGCCCCGAAGCGGCCGGTCGCACAGGCCCCGAGGCCCCGAAGGTGTCCCCGCAGCAGTGGGCATCCACAGGTAGGCGGCACACAGGGCGATTGAGGCGGCCGGCGCGACCTGCCGCAGTTCGTGAAGGACGAGTTCGACGCCTTCCTGGAATGCGGCATCCTGGCCCACGGCTTCCTGCCGCTGCGTTGCGGTGACTGCGGCCACGACAAGCTGGTGACGTTCAGCTGCAAGCGGCGCGGCTTTTGCCCGTCGTGCGGGGCCCGGCGCATGGCCCAGACAGCGGCGCACCTGGTGGACCACGTCAATCCGCTCGTGCCGGTGCGCCAGTGGGTCCTCTCGTTGCCCATCCCGCTGCGCCTGTTAGTGGCCGCGCAGCCCAAGCTGGTGACGCCGGTGCTGCAGGTGGTGCACCGCGTGATCACGCGCTTCCTGCTGGATCAGGCCGGGCTGAAGGCCGAGCAGGCGGACAGCGGCGCGGTCACGCTGATCCAGCCGAGCTTGTGGATGAAGGGCTCGGCCGCCAATCTCAACATTCACCTTCACTGCCTGGTGCTGGACGGCGTGTACCGGTGTGACACCGACGCCGAGCCTGTCTTCGTCGAGGTGCCCGCACCGACCGACGAGGCGCTGCAGACGGTGTTGCACAAAGTCATCACCCGATTGATGAATTCGCCCGCCTTTCAGCACATCCGGAAGCAAAAAAATTTATGGATGCAGGCGGCGGGCAATGCCCGAAAGAAGGCCCGGAATCTCACCCTTGCGGTGGCATGGCGCAGGCGCTCGAATCAGGGCTGTGATCCTGCGGGCTTGCGGGCTTGCAGGTTTGCGGGTCTGCGGGTCTGCGGGTCTGAGGGCTTGCAGGCCTGCGCGCCTGGCGGTCGGTGAACACCGGCGCGGGTGTCGAGACTTCTCGACCCGCCCGCCTGCGTCGGGGTGTGCTGCACCTGGCTTCGCTGCGCTCTCGCCTGCCGCTATCGACAGGCCGGTGCCCAAGCAAGGCCGAGCCCTGGCCCCCATGGATGCCGTGTACATTCGGCAACAGCTTGAGTGCGGTCATCAGCGCCGAATTGACCCACCCGCCGTCAGCCCGTGCGTCAGCACATTCGCACCAGGATTGAGATTCCTCCGATGTCGACTGGCGACGCTGTGAAGTTCCTTGACCATCTCAAGGTCGCGACAAACGCGGAACACCTGGCGATAGAAGAGGTGCTTGATTTCGTCGGTCCGTCGCTGACGCTGCCGCTTTACCAGCGCCACCTGATGCGGTTCGAAGGCTTTTATGCGCCGCTGGAAGACGCCTTGTTCGCCGATGGCGCCTGGCCCGCGAACACGCTCGATCCCGAGCCGCGGCGCAAGCTGACGTGGCTGCAAACCGACCTGCACAAGCTGGGCCTGGAAGACGCGAACAGTCCCCGCTGTCGCAACACCCGGCTGCCGCTTCTGCACACGCCTGGCCACCGGTTCGGATGCCTGTATGTCCTGGAAGGGTCCACGCTGGGTGGCCAGGTGATCTGCCGCCACTTGCACAACACGTTTGGCATGACGCCAGAAACCGGCAGCCGTTTCTTCACCGGCTACGGGCCACGAACCGGCTCGATGTGGAACAGCTTTCGCGCGGCGTTGAACGCATTCGCCACCGAGCCCGGGCACCAGCAAGACGTCGTTGCCGGAGCTCTCGACACGTACCGTACGCTGCGCGCCTGGTGCAGCGAGGAAACCTTCGCATGACTGGCGCGACCGACCTGCCCTCCTGGCACGGCCAGGCCTACAGCACCAAGCGCCACGGCACCAGCTTCGCCCACTGCGACAGCGAACCGGTGCAGACCCCGGGGTGCGTGCAGGCGCACGGCGCCTTGATCGTGCTTCGTCCCGAAACCCTGGTGATCTCGCAGGCCAGCGAGAACACGCTCGCCTTGCTGGGGCACGACGCCTCGGCACTGCTGGGGCAGAGCGTCGGTGTCGTCGTCGGTGCGCAGGGCGAAGAACGACTGCGCACCTTTCTCGCTGTCGAGCCCGTCGAACGCAATCCGCTCTATGTCTTGAGCGTGCCCGGCGCGGACGGCCGCCTCTTCGACGTCACCGTGCACAGCAACGGCGGGGTTCTGCTGCTGGAGTTCGAGGCCACGCTGCGGCCGGCCCAAGGAACAGCCGAAAGCGGCCAGTCCGCAGAGCCTGATTACTACGCGCTCATGCGCAAGTCGGTGGTTCGCATGCAGGGCGCCAGGACCCTGCGTGAGTTCTGCGACATCACCGTCGATGAATTGCGTGCCATGACCGGGTTCGACCGGGTCATGGTTTACAAATTCCACGCCGACGGCCATGGCGAGGTCTTTGCTGAAAGCCGACTCGACACCCTGGCCCCCTGGCTGGGCCTGCACTACCCCGCGGCCGATATCCCGCAGCCCGCGCGCGAGGTCTTCAAGCAGATCTGGCTTCGACCCACGCCCGATGTGGGCGGCGCACTGGCCGAGATGGTTCCGCTGGCCGACCCTGTCAGCAACAAGCCGCTGGTCATGACGCACTGCGCGTTGCGCGGTGCATCGGTCATGTACACCGAATATTTGCAGAACATGAAGGTGACTGCCGGGCTCACCTTGTCCATCCGTCAAGACGGCGAACTCTGGGGGCTCATCGCCTGCCATCACTACGCCGGCCCCAAGTTCGTTTCCTACCCCGTGCGCACGGCATGCGAATTTTTGGCCCAGGTGGCATCGCTGCAACGCCGGTCGGCCGAGACACGCGAGCAGCTCGAGTCCCGGTTGCGGCTTGAAGAAGTGCATCGGCAGCTGCTGGCGGCCGCCAGCCATGTCGGCGAACTGGCCGACCTGTTCGAAGGCGAACCCACCCTGGCCGACGCGGTGCCTTGCGGCGGCGTAGCGCTGTTTCATGCCGGGCGCTGGTGGCGACTGGGCGAAACACCGTCCGACGTTGATCTGGACGCGCTTGCGGCATGGGTGGCCATGCGCCCAGAGTTTCTGGCCGCCACCAGCCCGATCTACGCCACCGATCACCTTGCGGCCGATTACCCCGATGGCGTTGCGCTGGCCAGCGTCGCCAGCGGGCTGCTGGCGGTGCCTTTGTCGCGGACGAAACGCAGCCTGATGTTCTGGTTCCGTCCGGAAACCCTGCGCACGATTCGCTGGGCGGGGCATCCGGACGACAAGCCGTCGGTACCCGGCCCCAACGGCGCCAGACTGACACCGCGCGCCAGTTTTGATCTGTTCCAGGAATCAGTCCGCGGCCGGTCTGCGCCGTGGCTGATGTTCGAACTCGATGCCATCGCGCGCTTGCGCGTTGCGGTGCTCGAACTGGTGGTTGAGCGTTCCGAACAGCTGGCGGTACTGAATGCCGACCTGTTGCGTTCGAACGAAGACCTGGACGCGTTCGCCTATGTCGCCAGCCACGACCTGAAAGAGCCACTGCGGGGCATACACAAATACGCGCACCAACTGCAGGTCCGCACCGACAGTACCGATGCGGAAGCACAACGCCAGCTCGGCGGCCTGATGCGCCTGACGCTGCGCATGGACAGCCTGCTCGACTCGCTGCTGCACTTTTCGCGCGTGGGGCGTGTTTTGCTCGAGCTTTCGCAGAGTGACCTCAATCTGGTGGTGGCCGACGCGATCGAGATGGTCGGCTCGCGCCTTGATGCGTCCAAACCCGAGTTCGTGCTGCCACGACCCCTGCCCGGCATCGAATGCGACTGGGTACGCTGCCGAGAGATCTACGTCAACCTGCTTTCCAACGCGCTGAAGTACAGCGACCGGGCCGACAAGCGCATCGAGATCGGTTGGATCGGCGCCAGCGAGCCGCACGCCCGACCGCTTTGCCCGCCGGATGCACTTGGCCAGCCGATCTTCTACGTGCGCGACAACGGCATCGGCATCGCGGCCCGCCATTACGAACAGGTCTTCAAAATGTTTCGACGCCTGCACACGCGTGACACTTACGGTGGCGGTAGCGGGGCGGGGCTTGCCATCGTCAAGAAGCTGGTGGAGCGGCACAGGGGCCGGATCTGGATCGATTCCGAACCGGGTGTCGGATCGACGTTCTATTTCACCCTGTCAGCTGACGCGAGGCCTGAATGACCGAAAGCCACCCTACGCCCGTGCTCGTTGTCGAGGACTCCGATGAAGATTGGGACACCATATGTCAGGCTGCGCGCCAAGGCGGCTATGAAGCCCGCTTGCAGCGCGTTCTGGACGGTGACGCCTGCATGTCGCTGCTGCATGAGTGCAGCAACGGACGGGATCGGGCTTCGACGCCACCGCTGCCGGCGCTGGTGATTCTCGACCTCAATCTGCCTGGCACCGATGGCCGCGACGTTCTGGTCGCGATCAAGGGCGACCAGCATCTCAAGGCACTGCCGGTCGTGGTGTGCTCGACGTCGTCAAGCCCGCGCGACATCGCGTTCTGCTACGCCGCCGGCGTCAATGCCTTTCATGTCAAACCGGTTCATTACAACGACCATCTGCAAGTCGTCCGCGATCTGCTCGATTACTGGCTGGCCCGTGCCCGGCTGCCCGAACGAGCAGCCGTTTCATGAGTTTGGAGACCCGGGCACTGCGTATCCTCGTCGTCGACGACGTTGCCGAAGACCGAAGCGAGATGAGACGGCTGCTGCTGAAGGGCAGTGACCGGCGGTACAGCTTCATTGAAGCGGAAAGCGGCGCCAGTTGCCTGCGCGCCTTCGCGCAAGAAGGCATGGAAGCGCCCGACGCGCTGTTGCTCGACTATGAGTTGCGCGACATGCGCGCACCCGAGGTCATGGAAGCGCTGCTCGACGCAGAAGGCGCAATGCCGTGCCCCACGGTGGTGATCACGGTCAGTGCCGAACTGGGCGCGGGCCGCGCTTCGATCAGGGCCGGCGCCCAGGACTTCATCGAGAAGGGGTCAGTGACCGCTGCTTCACTAACCCACGCGCTCGACAACGCTATCGAGCGTTGGACCATGAGCCGGGAACTGCGCGTGCACGCTGCCGAACTGCGACGCGTCGCGCGGCGCGACGCCTTCTTCCTTGCGCTTTCAGAGGCTACGCGCGCACTGGACGATCCACAGGCTGTCAAGGTCGCATCGGCACGTGTTCTCGGCCAGCACCTGAAGGCCAGCCGTGTCATGTTCGGCGAGGTGCGCCCCGATGGCGAGATCTTGGTCGAGCGCGGCTACACCGATGGCGTGGCCCAGAGTGACGGGTGTTATTGGCTGTCGGATTACGGCGACTACCTGGGTGCGGAATTCGCGGCAGGACGCAGCGTCGTCATTGCAGATTTGCACAGCGACCCCTGTTTCACGCCGGAACAGAAGGCGGCTTACGCGGCGGTGGAAGTGGCAGCGGCCCTGGCCGTACCGCTTTTCAACGAAGGCATGCTGGTCGCGCTGCTGGGGGTTCACCAGAGCCAGCCGCGGCAGTGGACGCCCGATGAAGTTTCTCTGGTACGCGAAACCGCTGAACGCACACTGGCCGCCGTTCGGCATGCCAAAGCCGAGTCGCGCCTTCGGTCCAGCGAACAGCAACTGCGACTGGCCCTGCGCGCCGGCGGCATGGGCGTCTGGCGATGGAACCCCAGCACCGGCGAATCGGATGGCGACGATTCGCTGCGCGTGCTGACCGGCTTCGACGATGCCGCCCTTCAAACCGGCTGGTCCGACGCGTTCCTTCGCCACATCCACGCCGACGACATTCCCCGCGTGTATGCCGACGTTGCGCGCGTGATGCAGGAGGGCGGGCAGTATATGCATGAGTTCCGCTTCCATCACCCCAGCGGCCGCACCCTCTGGCTGGTGGGCCACGGTACGGCGGTTGTCGGGACCGACGGCCGGCCGGCCTACGTGACCGGCATCAACTTTGACATCACGCAGCGCAAGGCCGTAGAGGCGGCATTGCGGCTGAACGAGTTCCGTCTCTCGCAGCTGATTCAACGCATGCCGTCGTTCACCGCGGTGCTGCACGGGCCGAACCATGTGTTCGAGCTGGCCAACGAGCCCTACCATGCGCTGGTCGGTCGCGGCCGCGAGATCATCGGGAAATCCGTTCTGGAGGCGCTGCCGGAAATCGCCAATCAGCCCTTCCCGGCGCTGATCGAGCATGTCTATCGCAGCGGCAAGGCATTCGAGGGCAAAAACATGCCGGTGAAACTGGCACGGGGCGCGGATGCGCAGATCGAGGAACGTTTTGTCGATTTTGCATACATGCCCTTGAGCGACAGTGACGGCGTTGTCAACGGCATCCTCATTCACGGCGTCGACCGGACGGAACAGGTGCACGCAGAGCGCGCACTGCTCGATTCCGATCAACGTAAGGACGAATTCCTGGCCACGCTTGCCCACGAGTTGCGTAACCCGCTGGCACCACTGCGCAACGGCCTGGCCTTGCTGCGGCGCAGCGTCGAGGGGACTTCGAGCGAAAACACGGTGGCAATGCTGGACCGCCAGTTGATGCATCTCGTGCACCTTGTCGACGATCTGCTGGATGTCTCGCGCATCAGCCTGGGCAAGATCACGCTGCATGTCGAACGCCTGAACCTGGCCAGCCAGATCGCGCTGGCGGTCGAGGCCTGCCGGCCCGTCATCGATGCCGGCCGGCACAACGTCGAAATCGAACCCGCGGCTGAAGATTTTCAGGTCGACGGAGATGCCATCCGGGTCGTGCAGATCTTCTCCAACTTGCTGGGCAACGCTGCCAAGTACAGCGAGACGGGGGGTCGCATCCGCATCTCGACGATGGGCGAAGGTGATTCGGTAGTCGTCCGCATCAGCGACAGCGGCGTGGGCATCGCAGCCGAGGTACTGCCGACACTCTGGAACATGTTTGCTCAAGTCCGCGACACGATCGACAAGGCGCAAGGCGGCTTGGGAATCGGCTTGTCGCTGGTGAAGAAGCTGGTCGAGTTGCACGGCGGTAGCACCAGTGCCCAGAGCGCGGGCGTCGGCCACGGCAGTACCTTCATCGTCCGCCTGCCCCAGGCCGGCCCCTTGACAAACCACGCGCCGCAGCCCGAGAGGGCAGAGCGAGCCACGCCGCCAACGCCTTCTGGACGCCGTCTGCTGATCGTCGACGACAACCGCGACGGTGTCGAAAGCATGGCCATCCTGTTCGAACTCGAAGGGCATGTGACCGACATCGCCTTCAGCGGACCGGAAGCACTGGCCCGCGCCTCGGCCTTCTTGCCCGACGCCGTGTTGCTGGACATCGGGCTGCCCGGCATGGACGGCTACGAAGTGGCACGCCAGTTGCGCGCCGACCCGCGCTTCAGCAAGACCTTGCTTCTGGCGCTGACGGGTTGGGGGCGGGACGACGACAAGGAAAAGGCCAGGAGCGCCGGCTTCGACGCGCACTTGACCAAGCCGGTTGACATCGAGGCGGTGAAAGCCTTGCTGCTTCGGGGTCCCGTGGCGCGTGGAAAGAATTGATCAGGTTTGTTGGGCATGCCAGTTGCTGACAAAAGTGCGCAAGGCGCCCCACTGAAGAGCGCGCACCGCAGGCACGCCAACACCGCCTGATTCATCCACTTCTTCTGGCCGCAAACCGTGCAACCAACGCTGAACGACCCTCTTCCTGATCAGGTCGACCCCAACGACGACGACAACTTGCAGCGATGGTGCGAGCACTTCGGCGCGACGCCTGAACAGATACTGGAGGCGGTGAAAGCGGCGGGCGGCGATCCAGTTGCGGTGCATGAGCACTTGTTGAATCAAGGTGGCAGCGCCGGCGCTGGCTGAGGACAAAACAGAAACGCGGTTCCCGGCCGCTATGCCGGGCATGGCGTTGGCAGCGCTGTTGCTGTTGCCGTTGCCGTTGCCGTTAGCGTTTCGGTTGCCGTT
>JBBQXN010000077.1:0-15451 GCA_038209585.1 Burkholderiales bacterium | reverse complement strand
CCGACGCGTGTGGCACGCATCAACGGCGTGGCTTTGAACCTTGAAGCCGAAGCCCTGGCGCCAGAGGCTTTGCGCCAACGCGCTTACACCGAACTTCTGCGTCAAGCCGCCGTTCGCGATGGTCAACTCGATTCGGACGACGCCGCGGCGGTTGATGGCGTCGTCAGCGAAGCGGCTTCGCAGGCCATCGACGCCTGGCTGGAGGCCGAGCTTCGGGTGCCCGAGCCTTCAGAGGAAGCCTGCCGGCGCCATCACGCCGCGCATCCGGCGCGTTACCGCACGGGCGAGCAGGTGCGCGTTCGCCATGTGCTTTTTGCGGTGACGCCGGGCACCGACGTGGTGGCACTGCGCAACCGTGCCGAGACTTGCCTGCTCGACGTGCGCTGTCACGATGGCACGGCCAGCGACGGTTTCGGCCGCTCGGCCCGTGAATTGTCCAACTGCCCCAGCGGCGAACAAGGCGGTGAGCTGGGCTGGCTGAAGCCCGATGACTGCGCCCCCGAATTTGCGCGCGAACTCTTCGGTCACGTCGAGGTGGGGGTGCTGCCGCGTTTGGTGCACAGCCGCTTCGGTCTGCATGTGGTGGAGGTGCTGGAGCGGGAGGGCGGCGTGCCGCAGAGCTTCGAGGCCGTGCGCGGCGCGGTGGCGATGGCGCTGCGCCAACAGGCCTGGGTCACGGCCTTGCGGCAGTGCCTGCAGGTGCTGGCGGGGCAGGCCACGGTGGAGGGCATCGACCTCGATGCGGCGAACACGCCGTTGGTGCAGTAAGTCGCCTTTGACCGCCTGCGGTGGCTGACGAACTTTTGCAGCGCCTGAGGCGCTTTCATGACGACTACTTTCCAGCGGCAGAAGGGCAGTTTCGCAGCCTGGTGAAGGAAGGCCAGCACCCGAACATCCTGTTCATCGGCTGTTCTGATTCGCGCCTGGTGCCCTACCAGCTGACGGGCACCGGGCCAGGCGAGGTCTTCATGATCCGCAACGTCGGCGCTTTCGTGCCGCCGCACAGCGGCTATATCCACACGCCGTCGACACTGGCGGACCCGGGCCACCAGCCCGAGGCGCCACAGCGTTGGGTGGGCTACCACGGCACGGCAGCGGCCATCGAATACGCTGTGCTGGTCTTGGGGGTCGAACGCATCGTCGTCTGCGGCCACAGCCACTGTGGCGGCATCCGCGCGCTGTACGAAGAGACGCCGCCGCAGGCCGTGCATCTGGGCGCCTGGCTCGAACTGGGGCGCGAGGCGGTGTTGCCCGTGCAAGTGACGCCCGAGGCGCTGAAACGAACCGAGCAGCGCTCGGTGGTGTTGCAGCTCGAACGCCTGATGGGCTACCCGATGGTGCGTGAGCGTGTCGAGGCCGGCCGCTTGGCGTTGCATGGCTGGCACTACGTGATCGAGGACGGCGAGGTCCACGTGTTCGACGTGCGCCTCGGCAGCTTTGTGCCGGCCTCGCAAGCCGAGCACAGCGGCACCGGGGCCTTCGATCACGCGCCCGTTCACGATGGCAGCGGCGATCTCTAGCGCCAGCACCCGCGGCCGAACCGGGCAAGCGAAAGTCGCGCAACGGTGAGGCTCAACCGAACTGCACCGGCCTGCCCTGCACATCAAAGGGGATGAAGCCGCCAATGCGGCCGGACTTGATGGAATCGACCATGCGCTGCAGGGGCGCCTCGGCTTGCTGGCTCGTCGGGCTGGCCCCGCCCGACCCGGGCAGCGCGGCGACGAACACCATGTCCCAGGCTTGCTCGAACTGATTCGACTCTTCAATCAGCGCGTCGAACGAGGCCAGTTCGCCCGGCAACTTGTCGACGCACATCAGCGGCGTCAACGTCCCGCCCTGGCCAGCGTCGAAGCGCGCCCGCTGTTCGGCCGTGGCGTCGACATCGAGACCGGCAGTGGCAAAGACGAACAACAAGCGCTGAGGCTCAGACTGCTCGTTGGCGGCGCGCAGCAGGTCGTCGAAATTTTCGATGTTCATGGTGGGTTTTCTGAAGCAGGGGTGTGCAGCAACACGGTCACCAGCAGCGACGCGTCGGTGACGGCAGTCACCGCGTGGGGCTCACCGCCGGTGAGCATGACCAGTTGGCCCGCGCGAAGCGTGCAGGTGTGGCCAAGCGTCGTCACGGCGGCTTGGCCTTCGAGGCAGTGGATGGTGATCGCACCCGGTACGCTGTGCTGCGGCATCCCATTGCCAGCGCGCAAGACCAAGCGCATCAACTGCAACGCGGGCGTCTTCAACAGGCTGGTCGTCACCGCTTCCTGAAGGCCGGCGCCGAGCGGCTGGACGTCGATCAGGTCGAGGGGTTGGGCGTGTGGCAAAGCCATGATGTCTCCTGAAGGATGCTGCTGCGCTGTCCAGCAACGATCAATGATGCGCTCTGTTCGCCGTTGGCGTCCTTGGGTCGCCCTGGCACCCATCAGGGTGGGTCGCGCGGTTGCCAGGGCGTGATGAGTTCATGGGCAGAGGGTCGCGGCCGCCGCCGAACCTCCGTCGGTGTGCCGATCGAAACGAAGCACACGGCGCGTTCACCGCTGTGCACGCCGAAAGCTTCGGCGAAGCAGGCCGTCCGCAACGCATGGCCACTTGTCAACATGGCCGCGAACCCCATGCCATGGGCTGACAGCAACAGGTTCATCAAGGCAGCGCCAATGGCGACATAACGTTCGGTCTCTGGCACGTCACGGTGGGGCAGGTCGATCAACGCCACTGCCAGCAGCAGCTCGGGCGCACGGAATGCCTTCTCACGCGATTGCGCCTGGGCATCGCTTGATGCGGTGGGAAGTCGTTCGAGCAAGGCCCGTGCGAAAACGTCGGCCAAAGCCTCACGCTGCCCGGCTGCCACGTGGACCAAGCGCCACGGGCGCAGCAACTCATGGTCCGGTGCGCAGCCTGCCGCTTCCACCATGTGTTGCAGCTGCAAGGTGTTGGGCCCGGGCGCGACCAGGCGCTTGGGCGAAACCGAAAAGCGCCCGGTGATGAGCGCACGGGCAAGCTCTCCAGGGTCGGCTTCGGGTAGCGCCGACGTTGGGTTCATGGGATGCCGCGTCGCGTCCGCATCGCACGACCGACGGTGTCCAACGCCGAGTCGCACAGCACACGGGCCGCCATTGGCAGCAGCTCGGCCTCTTCACGGGCCATGTGTTGCGCATACAAGGCCACCAGCGGCATCACGTCGCCGGCCAGCAATGGCTGCGGTTCGCCTGCAGCAATCTTCAACAGTGCGGGCCTCAGGCTCTGCCACTGCGATTCCAGAGTTCGGTGATCTCGCTTCAGCGACTCGATCAGCGCCTGAATGCAGACCGCGTCCGACCCGGCCATCGCTTCGATCAAGGCGGGAAAGAGATCGGTCTCTTCGTCGGCGTGATGGTGCACCGCCGAAGTGTCGAAGTAGCGCAGCACTGCAGCAGCGGCCACACGCGCCTCTGCATCGGAGCCGTGCTTGGCCACGTGCACAACCAGACGCTGCAGCGTCGCGCACTGGTCTTCGACTCGGTGGTGGCACGCCGCCAGCATTTCAAGCGGCACCTCAAAGCCGGCGTTGGGTGCGCTGTGGCCCGGGAAAGGCGAGGCCATCGAGGACGTCATAGGAGGTCAGTCGATGAATCGCGCTAAACCGCAGTTTTGTCTGCAGTGCGCCGCCGCGTGACCGGAGCGGTCATCGGTGTCCCTGCGCCTGCGCGCCGCGATGACGTGATGGCTGTTACCCCAATCGACGTTTCGGTGCCGGTGATATCGGCCAGGGTCGCAGCATCCAGCTCTTTGAAGTAAGCCCGCAATGCGGCGTCCAGTACCCCCTTCAGCCGGCAAGTTGGCGTCAATGAGCAGGTGTTGGTGCTGCTATCGAAGCACTCGACGAGCCTGAAATCGGTTTCGCAGCGGCGCACCACGTCGCCCACCCGGATCGAGGCCGGACTCATCGACAAGCGCAGCCCGCCGCCGCGCCCGCGGGTGGTCTCGAGCAGGCCTTGTCGCGCCAAATCGTTGACAACCTTCATCAGATGGTTTTTGGAAACCGCGTGCCGTTCCGCCAGCTCGGCGATCGTGATCAGACGGCCGGGTTGGGACGCGCAATACATCAGCACGCGCAAGGTGTAGTCCGTGTATTCAGCCAGTCTCATGCAAGCACTCCAAAGATGCACGCATCATATTGCTTTTCTCTCACCGGTGACTTAACATGCATGCGTTCTGCATCTTAAAGCGCGTGCCCTGTGGACCGCCTCAACAGCCCACCCCTTTTCCGGCCATGAAGCCTTCGCCCCCTTCGATCACACCTGGTGCGATTGCGTCCAATCTGGCGCTGCAAGGATGGCCCGTGCTGCGCCTGGGCTTCCGCCCGTTCTATTTGGGTGCGGCCGTGTTCGGTGCGCTCGCCATCCCGCTGTGGTTGGCCTTGTTACTGGGTCGAATCTCCCTGGACTTGAGCGTGGCACCGCTGCTGTGGCATGCGCACGAAATGCTGTTTGGCTTTGCTGCGGCGGTCATCGCGGGATTTCTGCTGACCGCAGGGAAGGCCTGGACCGGCCTTGCAACACCGCGCGGCGCCTTCCTCGGCATTCTGGCCGGCTTGTGGCTGGCAGCACGCATCGCCGCGATCGTGGGTCCTTACGCGCTGTATGCCGTGCTCGACCTGATGCTCTTGCCGGTGGTGGCCGCCGTACTCATCAACGTGCTGATGCGAGCGCGTAATCGCCGCAATCTGGCGCTGGCGGGCATCCTCACCCTGCTGGCGCTCAGCAATCTGGCCTTCCACCTCGCGGTGCTTGGGCTGATTGACATATCTCCCATGCGAGCACTTCATGCGGCCTTGGCATTGATCGTGATGATCGAATGCGTGATGGTCGGTCGCGTCCTGCCGGCGTTCACGAACGGCGTGACGCCGGGATTGAACCTCAAGTTACGGCCGCGCCTCGAGCAAGTCACGCTGGCACTCACAGCGCTGGCGCTGCTGTCATGGGTCGTTGAAGCGCCTGTCTCGTTCACGGCAGTCGCTTTCGGACTGGCCGCAGCGGCTCACCTGCTGCGTCAGTGGTCGTGGCAACCGCGCGTGACCCGCAAACGTCCGATCCTGTGGATTCTGCACGCCGCCTATCTCTGGCTGCCGGTAGGTTTCGTGTTGTTGGCGCTGGCGCAGATCGGTTGGGTGAGCGTGTCGGCGGGCGTGCATGCGCTGGCAGTCGGTGCCACCGGCGGCCTGATCATTGGCATGATCACCCGCACGGCGCGGGGCCACACCGGCCGGCCGCTGCAGGCGTCGAAAGCAGAGGTGCTGGCGTACGCGCTGGTGATGGTCGCCGCCTTCATACGTGTCGTGCTGCCGCTCCTGGCGCCCCAGTGGTTCGTGCAATCCCTGCTGGCCGCCGCGCTGGCGTGGTGCGCTGCGTTCGGCATCTATCTCGTCATCTACACCCCGTGGCTGGTGTCGACGCGCCTGGACGGCGAGGACGGCTGATGCCGCGCTTTTTTTCTGCGGGACTCTCCACTGATCACTCCCACATTACGCACTCGAACAGTTCATCACCCCTGAAAGGATCCTGCATGTTCTCGGCCGTCACTACCCAAATCGATGTTCGCGTGATGGCCCCGCGAGATCGCCACGCGCTGATCTTTGAAGCCTTCGATGCCTTGAAGGCCGGCGAGGTTATTGAACTGTTGAACGATCATGATCCTGCGCCATTGCGGCAGCAGTTGGTAGAACGTTCGCCGGGCGGCTTGGATTGGAGCTACCTGCTCGCCGGTCCCGACCTTTGGCGCGTTCGCATCGCGAAACTGCAGACCGTCGCAGTACCGGTCGCTGTGGGTTCCTGCTGCTCGGGCGGTGCCTGCTGCGGCTGACGCGATGACATTCACGCCATGACCTTCGTCGTCACTGAAGCCTGCATCCGTTGCAAGTACACCGATTGCGTCGACGTGTGTCCGGTCGACGCGTTTTGCGAGGGGCCGAATTTTCTCGTCATTGACCCCGACGAGTGCATCGACTGCGCAGTATGCGTGCCCGAGTGTCCGGTCAACGCCATTTACGCGGCGGAAGATGTTCCCGGTGACCAGCAGGACTTCATGTCTTTGAATGCCCAGTTGGCGCGGATGTGGAGGCCGATCACGAAGACCAAATTGGCGCTGCCAGACGCCGATGCATGGGCGTCCGTCAAGGAAAAACGGGATGAACTGGAACGTTGAGCCGGTGAGGGACGCGAAACACTCCTCGGCTGCAAGGCCGGTTTCGCGATCGGTCGGACACTGAAGGCTCAGCGGCCAGTCGGCATCACGCGCGATGGTGGTCCGCCAGCTCCGGTACGACGACGGTCTGTACGTCGGCACACATCGGTAGGCGAAACCGGCGTCAAGTCTTTCCGAGTCGATACCGGTCTCAGGACACGCTGCCTGAGGCAACGACCGTGTCGTTGATCGATTCACCTGGGGGAGCTCTTTTGCGATCAAGCCATGGCTGGTCAATGACGACCGGCCGCCCGAGCGGGAACGCCTGCAGTCGCCCGTCGTGCCCGCAGGACGAACAACTGTGCAGGGCGGTGTTCGGAATTCGATAGGGGCCTGGCTGGAACGCAGAGCAGTCCTACGACAGCAACTCCGCACGGTTGACATAACTCGCCGGGTGGTCCGGCGACGATCCTCGTATCGGCGACTTGTCCTGACATTCCAAGCATGTTTTCCACACCTACCCCGACCAGCGTTTCCACCAGTCCCAGTTGGATTCTCCTGGGCACTGAGCCTTGGCGCGCCGCCAACGAATACGTATCGCACCGCTTTCAGAAAGCAATCGATCGCCCGAGACCCAGAGGCGACGGGCACCCCGTGGTGGTATTTCCCGGCCTGGCGACCAACGGCAAATCCGTGGCGCCATTGGTCGAACATTGCGAGTCGCTGGGCTACCAGGCCATGGATTGGGGCCGGGGCTTCAACACAGGACCTGACGCAGACATCGACAGGTGGCTGCATGAGCTTGCAGCCGATGTGCGCAGGCTGGTCGGTGCCATGCACTCTGGCAGTGGCTCTGTCGCGCCCACGTTGATCGGCTGGAGCCTGGGCGGCATTTACGCGCGTGAGTTGGCCAAACTGCCGGGAATGAAAGTGCGCCAAGTCATCACCATCGGTACGCCGTTCAATGGCCATGCGACACAAACAAACGCAGGCTGGCTCTACAAGCTGTTGAATGGCCAGTCGCCAGACTTGACCCCTGGTCTCAGACAACGTCTGCAGCGGCCGCCGGCAGTGCGCACCACGTCGATCTACAGCCGCAGTGACGGCGTGGTGGCTTGGCAGGCCTGCTGCCACGACGGCCTGCACGACCATGTGCAAGATGTCGAAGTTCAAAGCAGCCATCTGGGAATGGGCTGGAATCAGGCGGTGCTGCACGCAGTGCGTGATTGCCTTTCCTGGCCCATGCGCATTTGACGCATCTGATGCAACTGATTAATCCAACGCGTTTGATGCTTTCGGCTGACATCCGGCGTACCCCGGTTCGCGTCGGGCTTCGGTCCTACAAGCTGGCTGTGCATTCGCTTACTGCTCCGGGCGACTGGCTGGCCCAGCCTTCCAGGGCAGCTTATGGAGAAACGATGAAAGCAGAATTGTCGAAACGAGTGGGCGCTTCTCGCGCCGAGGTGTCCATGGCAGAGGTTCCACTGGATTACGAGGCATTAGGTTATGAATCAGCCTATCCGCACTTGATGAGCGTTCGCCTGCCAACGGCTAATGTCCCACTCGAAGCTGAATTTTTGATGCAGCAGCCGGCTATTCAGGCGCAGGCCTGAAGGATTCGGACCGTTTCCCAACCCGGGCATCGTTGTCGCGAGACCACCCACGATGCGGTCAAACAGCTTCATCGTCAGTCAGATTGCACGCTGCGATGAAGCATCAGCAGCCCATGCCAGTCGGCGCAGCGTCAGCCCACTGTAGGCGGCGTCCTACGCAAACTTCAGGCGTCGTCGGGAATGTCGTTTGCAGCGCGGATAGCGTCACAGAGAAGGAAAACGCCATGTCAGGAAATGCCGACCAAGGCCGCCAAAAAAGTGCCAAAAATGGCTCGCCCGCTGACTCGCCCGCTGACTCACCCCACCCGTCCCAACCTCCCCAGACCAATGATCGTGATCAGAGCGACGCGCTCAGCGGTGGGCATCGCAGCAGGTCTGGAAGCAACTATGGCGACTGGGCCCCAGACCCCGAGGCAGAAAAACGACCTGCGCTCAGGCCGGGTGCTCCCAAAGCTTGATTTCACGGCGTGCATAGCCCAGGGCGGGGTCGCTTCATGCTTCGCCGGCAAGTGATTCAGGCTCGGTTCGACTGCATTGACATAGCGCAGACCTGCCTGCTCGGAAGTTTCATCGCAGGGCAAATGGTGAGGTCGCATCCGCTTTCGTACAGGTCGACACGCTGCGTGCCCGGCAACCCAAGCTCGCATTTGAAGTGAAGCACATTCGAATTTGTGAACTCGGGCCGCACGTTCGCTTCTGCTATTAGAGCGATCGCTGTGAAGGAAAGCTTTCAGCTCCTATTGAATCGCGTTGTCGGCTGGCTTGACGCCGATAGCCTGAATACAGCGCTCGAACTCAGTGCCTGAATCTCGTGCCTATTGCAGTGCCTATTGCAGTGCCTATTGCAGTGCCTGAATGGTCCTGGCGCCATCAAGATCGTTTTGCTGCAGTCGAACTTTGCGCGTCATTCATACCCGGTGGCGCATAAGTCGTGAAGACGATATGACGGTTGCGTAGATACATGAATAGCGGCTGCGTTTCGGGGCCGTGCACCAACAGCACAGGCCAGCCCCGACCGCCCAAATAGGGAGGTCAGACCGTCAAATGCAAGCCGCTCACCAAGCGGTGTCGGAATTGCCAACGGGTTTTTTGTACCGATTGCCGCCAAGTCGGGTAAGTGCGACCGTAAGACGCGTGCTGGTGGCTCGGTTGTACGCATGGCGGCGCTGAATTGGCCATCGCACAAGGGACTGGAGTTTTAGCTTGCATTCAGATAAGCCATTCGGCAGAGGGCGTGCCTCCGATGTTGGGAAACGGAGGTCTGTTCAGAAAAACCGAATGCGTGGCGCTCACCGTTGTGTTTTTTTTAGGTTGGGCACGTCAATTGCCTATCAGTACCGGGTGGTGATCCAAACACGGCCCACCATAGTCCAACTCACTTCTCAACGGAGAGCATCATGACGAAATTCAACCATCGACTGGCCTGCATCAGCGTGACGACATGCTTGGCGCTGGCCGCCGGCCAGGGCTGGGCCCAGACCACCAGCCCCACCGATCTGCAAGATCCCAACCGTGCAAACCGGCCGGATACAAGCAGCACCACCACCACACCCACCACACCCACCGATCGCATGCCGGACGGTACGGTTCGCAACCAAGGTGGCAATGTCACTGGCACCACTGGCAGCCCTGCCATGGGGAGCGCCAATCCGTCGATGAATTCCAACACGCGGTCAGATCCCAACCGGATGAACAACGGAAACAACCGCGACACGAATAACACGATGGATTCAAACGCCACTGGCGCAGACAGCGCCAATCAAAACAACATGCGCGCGCCCAGGCGAGATCGCAACTGAACCCGGAATCTCATCGCTTGCGCACCAGACCCGTTCCGGCTTTCAATTGAAGAACGGGTCTGCCGCTCATGACGGCAGCCGATGTCCCCATCTTTGCGGCGGCCTCTTGAGTTGGTTAGCCGAGCCTGGTGCCTCGCCGAAGCGGCGTTGGCGGCACAAGCCATGGAGCCCAGCGCGGTGGCGCGCTCGGAGCAAACGCGTCTGCCCAGCGCACTGTGGATCGCGTCACACCAGTCGGTCTGAACAGGCGCAGGGGTACAAGGCTTCCGCGATGCCGGCCGGCCCGTCCCCAATCACACCCACCGCGGTCTGCCTCGATGCCGTCGCGGGCCGGGCTGCAGCGAACTTCGCCTTCTCGAAGAGTTTCGTCCAGGAGCTTCAACAGCTCTCCGCAATCAACGCATCTGCCGGCTTTGGCAGTTCGTGCACCCAGTGCGGTAGCGGGCGAACCTGAGTCCCCCAGTAGATCGGTTGCGACTTCAGGCCCTTGCGGCGCCTTCTGGGAGGATGTAGACGAGGCCGGGTTGAGAACCCAGCGACGGCTGGATGACCGCCTCGAAGAATTCGTGCGACACCACGACACAGCCGGCCGTGGCCCGCTTGTCGCGCGCGCTGCCGGTAGCCAGGCGCTGGGTGCGTGCCAGTGCAGACGGCCCAGGCCGCAGGCGGTGAATGGCCAGGGCCGCTTCATAGTCCAGCCACACGTTGACGTCGCCGGCCAGATTGCGTCCGGGTTCTGTTTCGTAGCGGCCAGCTGGTGTCGTGTCGTCGCCCGGCAGCAGCCGGCCCGTCTGGGTGCGTTCGCCGACACCCGGAACGCTGTGGTCACCGGGCGTGCGCCCGATCAAAACCGATGTAACGCCTGCGACACGACCCCGGTTGTCGAACACCACCATCTGCGCCCGTCGCTTGTCGACAATGGCAAAAGGTCGTCCGGCGGCTTCGCCATCAAGAAGAATTCGCTGCGCTACAGCCGCAGCATCGGCAGACAGAACCGAAGCACCGCGCTGGGAACTGACCAGTGCCGTTGCCGGCAAGACCAGACCGGCCGCCAGCAGCCCAAAGAATGCACGCCGCAACAACATTTTTCCCACCATCCAGCAGCATGAAGAAGCCAAAAGTCTAGGCAGCCGTGTTGCCGCTGAAGCCCGGAAAAGCACCCGCAATCGGGCAGATGCGTCAGTCGCCAGGGGGCCAGGGGGTTAAGGGGCTGGAGGGGCTGGGGGCGCTGGGGGGTTGCGAAGGCAGGGGCCTTAAACTGTGTTTATATACAGTTTTATCTCACCAGGAAAATTCCATGAATGCCACGCTTCTGCCCGAGGTGCTGCTGCGTCGTGACGGAGACCAGCAAGCGGCGCTGCCGCTCGCCAGCGAAGGCGTGCTTCGATATCTATGGGACAGCCGCTACGGTGCCATCCTGGTGGAAGTGTTGGGCGACGAAATTTTCGTCAACGGCCAGCGCGTGGAGCCGCATGTTCCGTGACGGGCCGGGCTGCCACCGCACACGCCACGGCAGCCCTCATGCCATCCTCAGGCCCTTCAGCCGCCGGTACAGCGTGCGCTCGCTCAATCCCAGCGAAAGTGCCAGCTCACGCCGCGTGGCGCCCACATCCGCCGCCCGCTGCGCCAGTTCTGTGTCTGTGACCGCAGGTCTCCGCCCCGACATGGCTCTCGGCGCCGGCGCCGCGCTGGCCAGCGCTGCGCCACTGCCGAAATCTTCGGGCAGATACTCCGCGCGCACCACGCCGTCGTCGGCGAAGAGCTTCGCCCGGTCCAGCACATTGCGCAGCTCGCGGATGTTGCCCTGCCAGTGGTGTGCCCGCAGCCGCGCCAGCGCCGCCGGCTCGACGACGATGCGCCGCTGTGGTGTGCTGCCGCGCTGCAGGAAAGATTCCACCAGCAGGGGGATGTCTTCGAGCCGCTCGCGCAGCGCCGGCAGGTGAATGGGGAAGGCGCTGATACGGTAGTACAGGTCTTGGCGGAATCGGCCTTCGGCCACCTGCTGCTGCAACGGCTGGTGGGTGGCCGCGACGAGGCGGAAGTTCGCTTTCAGGGTCTCGATGCCACCCACCCGGCGGAAAGTGCCCGATTCGATCAAGCGCAGCAGCTTCACCTGCATGGGTAGTGGCACGTCGCCCATCTCGTCCAGAAACAGCGTGCCGCCTTCAGCCGTTTCGACCAGGCCCTTCTTGCGGTGCTGCGCGCCAGTGAAAGCGCCTTTCTCGTAGCCGAACAGTTCGCTGTCGAACAAGCTGTCGGTCAGGCCCGAGCATTCGACGACGACGAAAGGGCCGCTGGCGCGGTCGCTGGCCTCGTGCACGGCGCGTGCGAACAGCTCCTTGCCGGTGCCCGATTCGCCCAACAGCAGCACGGGCAGCATCGACGGGCCCACGCGCTGCACGGCCGCCAGTGCAACGTTGAAGGCCGGTGCGCGGCCCACCAGGCCGTCTGCACTGGGTCGCGCCGAGGCATGGCGCACGGTGGTCAGCCGCTCGACGAAAGCGCAGACCTCGTGCGCCGCGTTCAGCACCGGCCGCAGTTCCACATCCACATGCTCCTGCCCGCGCGGGGTGTGGTGGATGTGCAGCACACGGTCTGGCCCCTTCAGTTCCAGCGCGCGCAGCATCGGGCAATGCTCGCCGGCCTGGTCGCAAGGCACCTCGTAGTGGTGCGACACGCGGTAGCACTTGTGGCCGACGCAGGACTTGTCGGTGGTGCCGAACTGGCGCCTGTAAGCGGTGTTGGCGGCCAGGATGTTGTATTGCAGGTCGAGCACGATCATTGGCTGCGCTTCCTGCTCCAGGTAGGAGATCAGCGCCTGCACTTGCGGCGGGCTGGGGGTGAGGGCGTCGGAGGGGTGGCTCATGGGCGGTGTGCTCGCGATACGCATCGGTCACCGCATTGTCTGCGATGACTGCCATTTCTGACATTTCTGCCATGTCTGTCAAGACTGCCAAACACGTGCTGCCACGGCAGTGAAAGTACGCTGTTGAGAGATGGGCATCCACACAGTCAGACTCAAGTAGTTCAATTAAATCAATTGGATACATCACATTTCCAATGTCAAAAATACCTGGCACGGATTTTGATATGTCCTTGGCAGCCGCTGCAGAACGCGGCTGTCTGTTCAACCCCACCACCCCCAAGGAGACTCGAGATGAAAACCAACGAAGGCACTGTGGACCGCGCTTTGCGCGTTGTCGGCGGACTGATCCTGATTGCGCTGGCCGCCACTGGCACGGTGGGCGCCTGGGGCTACATCGGCATGGTGCCGCTGCTCACCGGTGCGGTGGGTTACTGCCCGCTGTATTCGATGCTGGGCTTCAACACCTGCCCGCTGAAACGCGGCTGAGGCACGCCCCAGTCCGCTGCAACCCACCCCAAGGAAACCCCCATGACCCGTGATCGCAAGCTGCAGGTTGAAGGCTTCTTCGACCCCGCCACCTGGACTGTCAGCTACATCGTGCTGGACCGCAGCACGCAGCACTGCGCGGTGCTCGACAGCGTGCTGGACTACGACCCCAAGTCGGGCCGCACCTCGCACGACAGTGCCGACCGGCTGGTCGCGCGGGTGCGCGAGCTGGGCGCCAAGGTGCAGTGGATTCTGGAAACGCACGTGCATGCCGACCACCTTTCTGCTGCGCAGTATCTGAAGCAGACGCTGGGCGGCCGGATCGGCATTGGCCGGCAGATCACGACCGTGCAGCAGGTCTTCGGCAAGCTGTTCAATGCCGGCGAATCCTTCGCCCGCGACGGCCGGCAGTTCGACCACCTGTTCGCCGACGGTGAGACCTTCGCCATCGGCGAATTGATGGTGCAGGCACTGCACACGCCCGGCCATACCCCAGCATGCATGAGCTATCTGGTGAACGACGGGCACAGAGACGGCACAGGTGTCCAGCGCAGCCTCTCGGTCTTCGTCGGCGACACCCTGTTCATGCCCGATCACGGCACGGCGCGTTGCGACTTCCCTGGCGGCGACGCGCGCACGCTGTACCAGTCCATCAACCAGCTGCTGAGCATGCCGCACGACACCCAGCTCTACATGTGCCACGACTACCAGCCCGGCGGCCGTGAGTTGCAGTTCGTCAGCACGGTGGGCGAAGAGCGCGAAAAGAACGTTCATGTGCGCAACGGCATCAGCGAAGACGAATTCGTTGCGATGCGCCAGGCGCGCGACGCCACGCTGGCCATGCCCACGCTGATCCTGCCCTCAGTGCAGGTGAACATGCGCGCCGGCCAGTTGCCCGAGCCGGAGGCCAACGGCACGCGATACCTCAAAATTCCTCTGAACGCGGTTTGACGACAGGATTCAAGACCGGTTCGTCAACCGGTTTGCACAGAGCCTGAACCACAGGCCAAACAGGAGACAAGCGCCATGGCCATTCGACCGCTCACCGCTGAACTGTCGGTCTCGCCGCAGATGGCTGCCCACGACCTGCCCGCCGTCGCCGCCCAGGGCGCGCAATTCGACGAACTGATGGCTGGGTTGCCCAAGCCGGTGCCGGTTTTTTTGGCAAGCCGCCAAACTGCTGCTGCCCATGATCATCGAAAGGTCCCCCCAAGCCGGGTTCGACTTGAAGAGCGTGGTGCGCCGTTCCGCGGCAAGACCCCCGTGGAGGGAGCCGATGCCACGCACGACCTGGTGATCGTCGGCGTTGGCGCGGCCGACATTGCCGTGGTTTCCAGCCTGCTGGCACGCAGCCCGGGCCGGGACGTTGCCTTCGTCGACCCGGCCGACATTCCTGTGGTGGCGCATGACCTGCTGGTGTCTCATGCCGGTGCAGGCTGCAACGCAGGCGTGTCCCAAACCGAAGCCCGCCACAACGGCTATGGCTCGTGCCCGCTGACGGTGCAGCGCGGCGAGATCGTGCTGGCCGAATTTCTGTACGGCGCCAAGCTGGCACCCGGCTGTCCGACCTGGCTGATCGACGGCAGCCGGCCATTCAGCCTGGCCGTGTATCTGAAAGAACGCATCCTGCCGCCGCTGGTTGGGCAGGGCATGCCCGAGGGTGGCGAATGGATGGCGCAACCGAAAATGGTGGGCTGATGGCACATACACCCTGGCAGCGCTGGCTACCTTCGCTGCCCATCCTGGACTGGGGGCGACGCTACGACCGCGACACGCTGGTCAGCGACAGCGTCGCAGCGCTGATCGTCACCATCATGCTCATCCCGCAGAGCCTGGCCTACGCGCTGCTGGCCGGCCTGCCGCCCGAGGTGGGCCTTTACGCCAGCATCGCGCCGCTGTTGCTGTATGCGGTGTTCGGCACCAGCCGTGCGCTGGCAGTGGGCCCGGTGGCCGTGGCTTCTTTGATGACGGCAGCCGCGTTGGGCGAACTGGCCGCCGCCGGAACGCCCGCTTACTGGGCGGCTGCCATCACGCTGGCTTTCCTGTCCGGCGCCATGCTCTTGGCCATGGGTTTGCTGCGGCTGGGTTTCCTGGCCAATTTTCTCAGCCATCCGGTGATCTCGGGCTTCATTTCTGCATCCGGCCTGCTGATTGCCGCCAGCCAGCTCAAAACGTTGATGGGGGTGAAAGCCAACGGGCACAACCTGTCCGACCTGCTGGCAGCGCTGGCTGGGCAGGTCGGCAACACCCATTTGTTGACGTTGCTGGTGGGCGTGCTCGCCACCGCTTTCCTGTTCTGGGTGCGTAAAGGGCTCAAACCGCTGCTGCGGACCTGGGGGCTGTCTGCGCGAGCAGCCGACCTGACGGCCAAGGCCGGGCCGGTTCTGGCCATCGTTGTCACCACCAGCCTGAGCTGGGCGCTGGACTGGAAGGGCCAGGGCATGCAGGTGGTGGGCGCCATCCCGCAAGGTCTGCCACCGCTGACCCTGCCCACCTGGGACCCGGCGCTGTGGCAGCAACTGGCCATGCCGGCG
>JBBQXN010000076.1:0-15479 GCA_038209585.1 Burkholderiales bacterium | reverse complement strand
CCGTCTACGCCATCGCCCGGCCCGACCCCGAAGCAGCAGGCCGCGAACCGCTGACGCGCGCCGAATGGGGCCGCGTGAGCTCGGTGGTCATAGTCATGTTCTTCGTCATCGCCTTCTGGACCGGCTTCCAGCAAGCCGGCGGCACCATGGCCTTGTTTGCCGACCAGAACACCGACCGTCAGGTGGGCAGCTTCGAGGTGCCGTCTTCCTGGTTCCAGTCGATCAGCCCGCTGGTCATCATTGCCCTGGCACCGGTGTTTGCCGCAGTGTGGACGCGGCTGGACACCAGCCGCCTTGCGCTGAGCGACACCATGAAGCAGGCCATCGGGATGGTCGTGCTGGCCCTGGGCTTCGTCGTCATGGCTGCGGCGCAAACGCAGGCCGATACGGGCGTGAAGGTGGGCATGCACTGGCTGGCCATCGTCTTCTTCATCCACACCCTGGGCGAGCTGATGCTTTCGCCCGTGGGCTTGTCGGTGATCTCACGCGTGGCGCCGGCCAAGGTGGCGGCGCTGCTGATGGGCGTGTGGTTCCTGTCCAGCGCCGTGGCCAACTATCTGGCCGGGGTGATGGAGCAACTGCTGGCCGGCAGCGGCATCGCGCTGTATCCGTTCATGGCGGCGTTTGCCGCCGGTGCCGGCGTGCTGCTGGCCTGGGTGTCCAGGCCGCTAGAAAGGATGATGACCTCGAAATGAGCACCAGATGAGCACCAGAATGAGCGCAGTCAGCTCAGCAGCACCTTGCCCGGATTCATGATGTTGAGCGGATCCAGCGCGCGCTTGATGGCCGCCATCATGGCCACCGCACCAGCCCCGGCCTCGTCAACCAGATAGCCCATCTTGTGCAAGCCGATGCCGTGTTCGCCCGTGCAAGTGCCGCCTAGCTGCAAGGCGCGCCGCACCATCTGCTCGCTCAGCCTCTCTGCCGTGGCCATCTCGACCGGGTTGTTTGGGTCCAGCAAGTAGCTCAAGTGAAAATTGCCGTCGCCCACGTGACCGACGATCCAGTACGGCAGGCCCGCGGCCTCGGCTTCGTCGATGGACGCATTGATGCTCTCGGCCAAGGCTGAAATGGGCACGCAGGTGTCGGTGCTCAGGCTGCGGCATCCCGGGCGCATCTGGATGGCGGCGAAGTAGGCCTGGTGGCGCGCGGTCCACAGCTTGGTGCGTGCTTCGGGCGTGGTCGCCCAGTCGAAGGCGTCGCCGCCGTGGTCAGCGGCAATGCCCTGCACGGTTTCAGCCTGCTCCTGCACACCCGCCGGGCTGCCGTGGAATTCCATCAGCAGCATCGGCGCTTCGCGCAGGCTCAGCTTGGAATGCCGGTTCACGGCGCGGATGGCATGGGCATCAAGCAACTCGCACCGCGCAATCGGCACGCCCATCTGGATGATCTGGATCGTGGTGCGCACCGCCGCGTCGATGCTGGGGAAATGGCACACCGCTGCACTCACGGCTTCTGGCAGCGGGTACAGCTTCAGCGTGACCTCGGTCATCACGCCCAGCGTGCCTTCGCTGCCCACGAACAAGCGCGTCAGGTCGTAGCCGGCGGATGACTTCTTGGCGCGTGTGCCGGTCTTGATGACTTCGCTGCTGGCGGTGACCACGGTCAGACCCAGCACGTTCTCGCGCATGGTGCCGTAGCGCACGGCATTCGTGCCACTGGCGCGCGTTGCGCACATGCCGCCCAGGCTGGCATTGGCGCCGGGGTCGATGGGAAAGAACAGCCCCGTGTCCTTGATTTCGCGGTTGAGCTGTTCGCGCGTGACGCCGGCTTGCACCGTGGCCGTCAGGTCGTCTGCATGCACAGCCACGATGCGGTTCATGCGGCTGAGGTCGATGCTGACGCCGCCCTGCACTGCCAACAAATGGCCTTCGAGCGAGCTCCCCACGCCAAAAGGGATCACCGGCACAGCATGCGCGCTGGCCAGGGCCACGACAGCAGCCACGTCTGCGCTGCTTTCGCAAAAAACCACGGCGTCTGGCGGCGTCACCGGGTAGGTGCTTTCGTCGCGGCCATGCTGTTCACATACGGCCGCTGCCGTGCTGCACCGGTCACCGAAGCGTTCGCGAAGCGCCGCCAGCATGGCCGGCGGGATGGCGCGGCGCCGGGCGCCAAAAGCAATGCGGGCGGGCAGGGGAGCGTTCATGGCGTGACCACTTATGAAACCAGACCCGGCGAATGCTACGTCTTCAGATCATTGAATTGTCCGTCGTCAGCCGTTGGCCATCATCTGGAGACCGCGACATTCAAGGCTGCCAACAAGCGCATTGGGTGCTGTTCAACATGGCGCGCACGATCGATGCGATGGGCCTGCAGCGATCGAAGATCCCGTACTTCAAGAGCGACAGCGAAGCGCCGGCACCGGTTCAGGTTGACCCCTGGGCCCGGAGGCTGTGCTTGAGCGTGTGCGTCTGCACGGCGAACTTGATGGTCAAATTACGGTTTCAGCCTTGAACAAGAAGCCGCCATGAGCAACCGCCTGACCCAAATCGCCACCCGAACCGGAGACGACGGCAGCACCGGCCTGGGCGACGGCAGCCGCGTGCGCAAGGACCATCTGCGCGTGCAGGCCATGGGTGACGTCGATGAACTCAACAGCGGCCTGGGCGTGCTGCTGGCCGAACCCCTGCCTGATGATGTGCGCGAACTGCTGGTGGTGGTGCAGCACGAGCTGTTCAACCTGGGCGGCGAGTTGTCGATCCCCGGCTTTGCCCTGCTCAAGCTGGACGCCGTATTGCGCCTGGACGAAGCGCTGGCGCACTACAACGAGCAGCTGCCGCGCCTCAAAGAATTCATCCTGCCGGCCGGCACACGCAGCGCCGCGCTGGCGCACGTGGGCCGAACCGTGGCGCGCCGTGCCGAACGCGCCGTGGTGGCGCTGGCGGCTGTAGAAGCCGTGAACGACGCGCCCAGGCACTACCTGAACCGGCTCAGTGATTTGCTCTTCGTGCTGTCGCGCGTGCTCAACCGCGCCAACTTGGACGGCCTGGGTGGCGACGACGTTTACTGGCGCAGCGAAAGGCTGGCACGGCAGGGCGACTGAGCCGGCCAGCGATGGATACCCTGACCCACGCGCTGTCCGGCGCCTTGCTCGCACGCCTGCTGATGGTTCGGCGCACTGAAAATGCGAGTACCCACTCTGCGGCTACATCACGCCAGCCGGCGCTTTGGCAATGCGTGGTGGTGGGTACCGTGGCCGGCGCCTTCCCCGACATCGACGCCGTCACGCAGGCGTTCGGCGACGTCACCTACCTGCAGATGCACCGCGGCATCACGCATGCGCTGCCCATGGTGGCGGTGTGGGCAGCTGGCCTGTCGTGGCTGATGACGCGCTGTTTTGCCGCCACGCGCGGCTCGAAGGCGGCCTGGAAGACCTTCTTCATGTTGTGCATGGCCGGCATCAGCGTGCACATTGCCGGCGACTGGATCACGCAGTTCGGCACCATGTTGCTGGAGCCCTTCTCCAATCAGCGCTTCGGCCTGGGTTCGATGTTCATCATCGATCTGGCGTTCAGCGCTTTGCTGCTCATGGGCTTGATCCTGGCCGCCGTGTTCCCGCGCCGGCGCTGGCCTGCAGCGCTGGGGCTGGCTGCGGCCTGCGGCTGGGTCGGCCTGGCCTGGACGGGCCAGCAGGAAGCCGAACAAGTGGGCGCACGCTACGCCCAGGCGCAAGGCATCGTCACGCCTGACATTCTGGTCATGCCGCGCCCGGCCTCGCCTTTCAACTGGACAGTCACGGTCTTCGATGGCCAGGATTACCATGTCGCCCATGTCAACACGCGCCGCAGTGAGCGCCTGAACCCGGAAGCGCCGGCGCTTTTTCCGCCAGCTTTCGTGCGCCGTTTTTCTGCGCCTTACCTGCCGGTGGACCAAGCCGCCTGGGAGCGCATCCCGCGCTTCGGCGCAGTTGGCACGCCAGCCTGGGTCAAGCAGGCTTGGGCGCAACCTGAATTCGCCTTTTACCGCTGGTTTGCGCAAACGCCAGCGCTGGTGGCCACCAGCGAAGACGGCGGCCTGCGCTGCGCCACCTTCCGCGACTTGCGTTTTGATTTCCCCGGCCGCGATGAATCGCCCTTCCGCTACGGGCTGTGTTTGCCCGCCGCAGACGGCCAGGCCATCACGCGCTTCAAGGTCGAAGGCGGCGTGCGCAAACCCGTCTGATTCAGCCCTGAGCGCGCGCGCGCCGGGCCTTCACCGCATCAGCCAGGCCCTGCAGCAAACCCACGCTGTCGTTCCAGTCGATGCAGGCATCGGTGATGCTCTTTCCGGGCTCCAGTTTGGCCGGGTCGTCTTTGCCCGGTGTGAACTTCTGCGCTCCGCCCACCAGATGGCTTTCCACCATCACGCCGAAGATGCAGCGCGTGCCGCCGGCGATCTGCGCGCCCACGTCTTTCATGACCTCGATCTGGCGCTGGTGCTGCTTGCTGCTGTTGGCATGGCTGGCGTCCACCATCAGGCGGCATGGCAGCTTCGCCGCTTCGATCTCGGCGCAGGCTGCGGCCACGCTGGCAGCGTCGTAGTTGGGCGCCTTGCCACCGCGCAGGATGACGTGGCAGTCCTTGTTGCCCTTGGTCTCGACGATGGCCACTTGCCCGTTCTTGTGCACCGACAAGAAATGGTGCGGCCGCGCCGCAGCCTGGATGGCGTCGGTGGCGATTTTGATGTTGCCGTCGGTGCCGTTCTTGAAGCCCACTGGCGCGCTCAGCCCACTGGCCAGCTCACGGTGCACCTGGCTTTCCGTGGTGCGCGCGCCAATGGCGCCCCAGCTGATCAGGTCGCCGATGTACTGCGGGCTGATCACGTCCAGGAATTCACTGCCCGCCGGTACGCCCAGGCGGTTGATGTCCACCAGCAGTTGCCGCGCGATGCGCAGGCCCTCGTGAATGCGGTAGCTCTCGTCCAGGTAGGGGTCGTTGATCAGGCCCTTCCAGCCCACGGTGGTGCGCGGCTTTTCGAAATAGACGCGCATGACGATTTCCAGCTCGCCGGCGTGCTTCTCGCGCTCTTTCAGCAGCCTGCGCGCGTATTCCAGCGCCAGCGCCGGGTCGTGGATGGAGCAAGGCCCGATGACGACCAGCAACCGGTCGCTGGCGAGCTCGTTGCCCCCGGCCATGATGTCGCGGATGGCGCCACGCGTGTTCTTCACCAGGCTTTCCACCGGCGTGCCGGCGATGGGGAAGAAGCGGATCAGGTGCTCGGGCGGCGGCAGCGGCGTGACATCGCGAATGCGCTGGTCGTCGGTGGCGCTGGTCTTCTCGGACAAGGACAGGCGTTCGCTGCTGGGGATACTGGGCTTGGGGGTCACGGATTTGGGGCTCATGCTGGCTTTCTGTACGGTGCGCCGGCAACAAAAAACCGCCGGGGCTGCCGGCGGTTTGGGGATGCGTTCGCTGCGTTCTTGTGGGGTCTACGCGCTTGCCTCTCCAGCCGCCGTGCGGTGCGAGAACCAAAAATACGCAAAGTAGAAAGCGGGGAAATTCATGCGTTGGCAATGTAGCACGGCCAGCTCGCTCATTTTGGCCGCACGGGCTGAACACTGTCATCAGGCTGGCTGAGCTGACCTTCCCGCAGCAGCTTCACCGCCGCCACGACCGAGCGCGCCACGTTTTTCGCTTCTGCCTGAAAGTTCTTGTCTTCGTCCAGCGTTTCGTGGCTGTTGTAGTACGGCTCGAAGTAGCCGATGTAGCGGTCGAGCTGGGCTGTGCTGCCCGCGTCGATGAATCCCATCCACTGCAGCCAGTCGGCCAGGTTGCGGCGCTGCACTTCCACACCCGCCACATCGCCATGCACGATGAGGCCGAAGGCGCGGCCGGCCAGATGCTTGGGGTAGTGCCAGCCCGTTTGTTCGATTTCCTTGGCTTCCTTCACCGACTTGCCGTGCGTGGTCGTGGGGTCGGCATTGCCACCGTCTGCACACACCAGCCTGTCCATCATCAGCTTCAGCGGGCTGGGCGATTGGTACCAGTAAGTCGGGCAGGCGATGACCACGGCGTGGGCCGCCACCCAGCGCTCGTAGATTTCTGCCATCCAGTCGTTGACCTGCGCCGTCGAATGGTTGGGGTAACAGCTGCAAGGCCAGTGGCACAGCGGCATGGCACTGCTGACGCAGCCTTTGCAGGGGTGGATGTTGCGGTCGTAGTCGCTGGTGATGCGGCTCAGGTCCAGCACGTCGGCCTGCATGCCCGCGGCTTCCACCACGTCACGCGCCCACGCTGTCATGCGCCAGGTCTTGGATATTTCACCCGGGCACGTACCGTCGTTGCGCGAGCTGCCACACACCAGCAACACGCGCGAAGGGGTGGCCGGCTCACCCCAGGCCTGCTGCGCGGCTTTCAACCGCTCGCTGGTGGCGCGCCATTCGTCTGACAGCGCGTAGGTCGGGTCGGCGAATCCAGGCCCGGCTGGCTTCGTGCGTGGCGCCTTGCGCCCTTCTTGAAACGCTTCCCAGGCGATGAGTTCCAGCCGCGCGATCGCATCGCGCTCTGCGTCGAAAGCAGGATCGTAGAACCGTACAGCGTGGCGGGTGTGGAATTCCTCGCGTCCGATCGGCTCCGGCGCCTGGCCCTTGCGTATGTCAGTCATGGCATTCCTTCAAGCAAACATCAGCAAAGGTTGCTTCAGCTGCACCAAGCTGCGGCGCACCCGGCTTTTCACTGTCCCCAACGGCATGTCCAGTTGGACCGCTATTTCCGCGTGGCTCAAGCCGCTGAAGAACGCCAGGCAAACGCACTGTCGAAGTTTCGGATCGAGCTCGCGCAATGAACTGGCGATGTGAAAAGACAGTGCCTTGGCGTCGAACGATTCGGCCGCAGGGCGCGATGGGCTTTCCACGTGCCCCAGCACGTCCGGCTCGCTCGTCTCGGCGTCAGCTGCCGCATTGAACTTCGGTCGGGCGTGGCGGCGTCTCAGGCTGTCGAGCGCCGTATTACGGGCCAACACGGTGAGCCAAGTGTTTCCAGTGGATCGCAGCGGATCGAAACGCCAACTCTCCTTCCAGACCTTCAGGAAAGTTTCCTGCAGCAGTTCTTCCGATTCGCCGCGGTGCCCGTTCAGTCGCAGGATGACGGCCAAGAGATGCCGCGACGTCCGCCTGTAAATCCGATCGAAAGAGAGGCAGCAACCGCCTGCAATCTTCTGCAGCAGCGCGCCAGTCTCATCTGGTGTGGCCATGGATTTTGAATACCTTCAGCTGGGCATTCCATGCTGCCTGCTTCCCGCGCCGAAATTGTCAGCCGGAGGTTCCAATGCCTGTAGGTGTGCGCTGTCTCCTCGCGTGGCCTCCGCGCGTGGTCTCTCAGCCCGGAAGAAGCTCGGTCGTGAAACCGAATCTCAATATCCGGAAGCCGCGAAACCCGCCGAATTCAAAGCCGAGAGCACTTCAGCCACGTGCGCCGGGTTGCGCGTCTGCAGCACCAGTTCCACTTCGACGTTCTGCGCGCTCAGCGTGCTGAAGGCGCGCTGGTGATGCACTTCGTCGATGTTGGCGCCCGCAGCGCCGACCACACTGGTGATGCGCGCCAGCACGCCCGGCGTGTCGCGCGCGCCCACGCGAATGCGCGCCAGCCTGCCCGCACGCACCATGCCGCGCTCGATGATGGCGGCCAGCAGCAAAGGGTCGATGTTGCCGCCGCACAGCACCAGGCCCACCTTCTTTCCGGCGAAGCGCGCCGGGTATTTCAGCAGCGCCGCCAGACCCGCCGCACCGGCGCCCTCGGTCACCGTTTTCTCGATCTCCAGCAGCATCAGCACAGCCTGCTCGATGTCGCCTTCATCCACCAGCAGCAGGTCGTCGACCAGGCGCTTGATGATCTGCCGCGTGATCTGCCCGGGCTGACCCACGGCAATGCCTTCCGCGATGGTGCTGGCACCCTGCGCATGCGCGGTGCCCTGGATGATGTTGACCATGGCCGGGAAGCGCGAGGTCTGCACGCCGACGATCTCGATGCCGGGCTTCATCTGCCGCGCCGCCGTGGCGATGCCGCTGATGAGCCCGCCGCCGCCCACCGCGATCACGAGTGCGTCCAGGTCGGGCTGGGCTTGCAGCATCTCGATGCCGATCGTGCCCTGGCCGGCAATCACGGCCGTGTCGTCGAAGGGGTGCACGAAGCTCAGGCCTTCTTCTTCGGCCAGCTGCAAGGCATGCGTGCGCGCCTCGTCGAAGTTGTCGCCATGCAGCACCACCTCGGCGGCGAAGCCGCGCGTGCGCTCCACCTTCACCATGGGTGTGTGCTGTGGCATCACGATGACTGCACGCAAGCCCAGGCGCTGCGCATGGTGGGCCACGCCCTGCGCGTGGTTGCCGGCGGACGCGGCGATCACACCGCGCAGCGGCTGCCCACTGTCCACCAGCGACAGCAGCTTGTTCAAAGCCCCACGTTCCTTGAACGACGCCGTGAACTGCAGGTTCTCGAACTTCAGGAAAACGCGGGCGCCCACCAGTTCACCCACGGTTCGGCTTTCGACGAAGGGCGTGTCGAGCACCTGCCCCTGCAGCCGCTGTGCGGCGGCTTCGATGTCGGCGAAGCTGACTGCCGGAACGGTCAAGCGGTACCGCCGACGGTCAGCTTTTCAATACGCAAGGTGGGCTGGCCCACGCCCACGGGCACGCTCTGGCCTTCCTTGCCGCACACGCCCACGCCGGTGTCGAGCTGCAGGTCGTTGCCGATCATGCTCACGCGCATCATCGCCTCGGGCCCGTTGCCCACCAGGGTGGCGCCCTTCACCGGGTAAAGGATCTTGCCCTTCTCGACCCAGTAGGCCTCGCTGGCCGAGAACACGAACTTGCCGCTGGTGATGTCCACCTGCCCGCCGCCGAAATTGGTGGCGTAGAGGCCGCGCTCGATGCTGGCGATGATCTCTTCCGGCCGCTTGTCGCCGGCCAGCATGTAGGTGTTGGTCATGCGCGGCATCGGCAGGTGGGCATAGCTTTCGCGGCGGCCGTTGCCGGTGGCAGGAACGCCCATCAGGCGCGCATTCATGCTGTCCTGGATGTAGCCGCGCAGGATGCCGTCTTCGATGAGCACGTTGCGCTGGCTGACATGGCCTTCGTCGTCCACGTTCAGGCTGCCGCGGCGGTCAGGCAGGGTGCCGTCGTCCAGCACGGTCACACCCTTGGCCGCCACGCGCTTGCCGATGCGCCCGGCGAAGGTGCTGCTGCCCTTGCGGTAGAAGTTGCCTTCCAAACCGTGGCCCACGGCTTCGTGCAACAGCACGCCGGGCCAGCCGGGGCCCAGCACCACGGTCATGTCGCCAGCGGGCGCCGGACGGCTGTCCAGATTCGTCAAAGCGGCATGCACGGCCTGGTCGACATAGCTCTGCATCATCTCGTCGGTGAAATAGCCCAGACCGAAGCGGCCACCGCCGCCGGCGCTGCCCACTTCGCGGCGCAGGGTGCCGCCCTTCTTCTGTTCGGCGATGACGGTGACGTTCAGGCGCACCAGCGGGCGCACGTCGGCCGCGCGCGTGCCATCGGCGCGCGCCACCAGCACCACGTCGTATTCGGCGCCCAGGCTGGCCATCACCTGCTTCACGCGCGGGTCCTTGGCACGCGCCATCTTCTCCACGCGTTCCAGCAGCGCCACCTTCTGCGTGCTGTCCAGCGTGGCGATGGGGTCGGTAGGGGCGTACAGCGTGCGGATGGCAGCCACGCGCGGCGCGCGTTGCAGCTTCACGCGTTTGTCCTGCCCGGCCGCGGCGATGGTGCGCACGGTGCGTGCGGCGTCCATCAGCGCATCCACGCTCAGGTCGTCGCTGTAGGCGAAAGCGGTTTTCTCGCCCGCCACGGCGCGCACGCCCACGCCCTGGTCGATGCTGAAGCTGCCACTTTTGACGATGCCTTCTTCCAGACTCCAGCCTTCGTGGCGCGTGGTCTGAAAGTACAGGTCGGCGTCGTCGACACGGTGCTCGCGGATGGTGCCCAGGGCCTGGGCCAGCGCGGCTTCGGTGATGCCGAAAGGTTCGAGCATCAGCTTGTCGGCGATAGCCAGGCGTTCGATCGTGGGTTCTCGGGTGATCATGTTCGGGCGCTCCAGCATGCTAGAAAAACAGTTGGCGATTGTAGGAGCGGCCCTTGGTCGCACCGCCGCCACGGGCTTGGCCGCCGCAGCGGCTCTCTCCCCGGGCGGCAGCGGGCAAGGCCAGCAAACCGGGGTCAGCCAGCCCTAGCTGGCTGGCCCGTCACGCTCGGCCAGGGCCCACTGGTAAAGCGCATTGCGCGGTGCGCCGCTGATTTCGGCGGCCAGCGCCACCGCCTGCTTCAGCGGCAATTCGCGCAGCAGCACGCGCAGCACCTGCAAGGCGGCTTCGGGCAGGCTGCCTTCTGCTGGCGCGGCCGGCGCCAGGGCATGCAGCACCAGCACGAACTCACCGCGCGCGCGGTTGGCGTCAGCCGCCAACCAGGCTGGGGCATCGGCCAGCGTCAGGGTGGCGATGGTTTCGAACTGCTTGGTCAGCTCGCGCGCCACCGTCAGCCGGCGCGCCGGCGTGCCGGCCGGCGAATCGGCCAGGTCCGCCAGCAGGCTGGCGATCCGGTGCGGCGCTTCGAACAGAACCTGCGTCGAGGAATCGGCCAGCACCGCTGCCAGCGCGCTGCGCCTTTCGCCGCCCTTGGCCGGCAGGAAGCCGACAAAGCGAAAGCCCTGGCTCAGCGCATCGCCAGCCACGCACAGCGCCGCCAGCGCACTGCTGGCCCCGGGCACCGGCACCACCGTGTAACCCGCCGCCGCCGCCTGCGCCACCAACAGCGCGCCGGGGTCGCTGACGGCGGGGGTTCCGGCATCGCTGATGTAGGCCACCGCTTCACCCTGCGCCAGGCGCGCCAGCACTGCGGCGCCGGCCTGCTGTTCGTTGTGCGCATGCAGGGCCATCAACGGCTTGTGCAGGCCCAGATGACCCAGCAACTGCGCCGCCACCCGCGTGTCTTCGCAGGCCACCGCGTTCACGCGCGACAGCAGGTAGACGGCCCGCAAGCTGATGTCGGCGAGGTTGCCGATGGGCGTGGCGACGACGTAGAGTGCGCCCGACACGAAGCGCTGGTGGCCAGTGGCTGCGGCGGCTGCGGCGTGCAGCAGGGAGGTGTCGGTGGCAGATGACAACGGCGGCGGCAAGAAGAGGTCTGCGATCTCCAAGGAGACGACCACCAAGGCTAGAGGCGACGCTGCCGAAGCCCTGGCACTGCAATGGCTGCAAGCGCGGGGTTTGCGCCTGGTTCAACGCAATTATCGGGTGGCCGGGGGCGCCCAGGCGCGCGGTGGCGAGATCGACCTGATCCTGCGTGAACGCGACGGCACCCTGGTCTTCGTCGAAGTGCGGGCCCGCGCTGGCCAGGCGCATGGCGGTGCAGCGGGCAGTGTCACAACCGCCAAACAAAGGCGCATCGTCATGACGGCGCAGCACTTCCTGATGCGCTGGCCCGCGCCGCCGCCATGCCGTTTTGATGTGCTGGCCATTGAAGGTGAGCAGGTGCAGTGGCTGCGCGGGGCTTTCGATGCAGGGGGATAGAGCTCGCAGGCCCAGACACAGAACTTCCCGCGCCAGCCCCTGTCCTATGATGTGCCACCATGCTTGAACAGCGCATACAGCAGCAATTCTTCGAAAGCGCTGACCTTCAGTACCAGTCGGCAGAGAGCCTGGCACGCCCGGTGGCCGATGCCGCTGCTGCGGTGCTGGGCGCCATCACCAGCGGTGGCAAGCTGCTGGTGGCCGGCCACGGCGCGGTGCAGTCGTTGGCGCCGTACGTAGCGCATCTTTTCGTGACACGGTTCGAGCGCGAACGCCCGCCGCTGGCCGCCATGGCGCTGGGCAACACAGCCGCGCCATTGGCCGCGCAAGTGCTGGCGCTGGGCCTGCCGGGCGACGTGCTGCTGCTGCTGGACGACGGCGAAATCGACTGCGCCCGCACCATCCGCGCAGCGCAGGGCAAGGACATGACCCTGGTAGTGCTGGCCGGCCAGAGCGCCGCGGCCGTCAAGGAATACCTGGCGGAGACCGATGTGCTGGTGCAGTTACCCAGCGAACGCGCAGCACGCGTGACTGAGCTTCAACTCTTGGTGTTGCACTGCTTGTGCGACGCCGTCGATTTCCAGCTGATGGGAGAACAAGAACCATGAACCAAACTCGCTTACCCGCCCCCTGCACCCGTACCCGTAGCCGCACCCGTACAGGCACCCGCCTGGTCTGCGCCCTGACTTTGGCCGCCCTGACCGCAGGCTGCGCGCCCCTGCTCGTTGGCGGGGCAATTCTGGGCGGCGGCCTGGTGGCCACCGACCGGCGCACCACCGGCACCCAGGTCGAGGACCAGAGCATCGAACTGAAAGCCGCTTCGCGCGTGCGCGAACTGGCCACGCTGGGCCACATCAATGCCGTCAGCTACAACCGCGTGCTGCTGCTCACCGGCGAAGTGCCGAGCGAGAACGACAAGGCCCGCGTGGCCGAGGTGGTGTCGCAGGTGGAAAACGTGAAAACCGTGGTCAACGAACTGGCGGTGCTGGGCAACAGCTCGGTGGGCTCGCGTTCCAACGACGCGCTGCTGGGCGCCAAGGTGAAGGCCACTCTGGTGGACGCCAAGGACATCCAGGCCAACGCCTACAAGGTGGTCGCCGAGCGCGGGGTGATCTACCTGATGGGCCGTGTCAGCGAGCGCGAGGCCGCGCGCGGTGCAGACATCGCGCGCACCGTGTCAGGCGTGCAGAAGATCGTGCGCGTGTTCGACATCCTGAGCGAACAGGAATTGGCTGCCATGGGCCGCAGCAGCACTACGGCCGCACCTGCTGGCGGCAAGGCGCGCTGAACAGGGGTGGCGCTGCAGCGCGCTCCTCAGGCTTTCAAGCGCCGCAGCAGGCTGGACGTGTCCCAGCGACCGCCGCCCTGCGCCTGGACCTCGGCATAGAACTCGTCCACCAGCGCCGTCACTGGCAGCGTGGCACCGTTGCGCTGGGCCTCGTCCAGCACCAGGCCCAGGTCCTTGCGCATCCAGTCCACGGCAAAACCGAAATCGAACCGGTCTTCGACCATGGTCTTGCCCCGGTTGTCCATCTGCCAGCTTTGCGCAGCACCTTTGCTGATGACGTCCAGCACCAGGGGCATGTCCAGGCCCGCGCGGCGGCCGAAGGCAATCGCTTCAGCCAGGCCCTGCAACAAGCCGGCGATGGCCACCTGATTGACCATCTTTGCCAGTTGCCCGGCCCCGCTTTCACCTACCCGGGTGACGGCGCGGGCATAGGCCAGGGCCACGGGCTTCATGGCATCGAATGCAGCCTGGCCGCCACCACACATGACCGTCAGGGCGCCGTTGACAGCCCCGGCCTGGCCGCCTGAAACGGGACCATCGACGAAGTGCAGCTGCCTTGCTGCGGCCAGCACCGACAACTCTCGCGCCACCTCGGCCGAGGCCGTGGTGTGGTCCACGAACACGGCGCCCGGCGCCATGGCCGCAAAGGCGCCCTGCTCGCCCAGCGTGATGGACCGCAAATCATCGTCGTTGCCAACGCAGGCAAAAACGAATTCAGCATGCGCTACCGCTGCTGCAGGCGTCGCGCCAGTGCCGCCGCCGTACTCCATGGCCCAGGCTGCTGCCTTTGCTGGTGTGCGGTTGTAGACAGTGACGGTGTGCCCGGCGCGCGCCAGGTGCCCCGCCATCGGATTACCCATCACGCCCAGCCCCAGAAAGGCAACGCGGCGGGAAGGAATCGGTTCGTAAGGTCGTGTGCTCATGGCCGCCATGCTGCCATGCTGCCATGCGCGCAGCGTTAAACGACTTTCATGTGCTCGGTACCAGCGGAAAGATCGTTGTTGCGCGCCCGCTGGCTCTGCAACTTGATCGTCAGGCGCAGGTCGTTCACGCTGTCGGCATTGCGCAGCACGTCGTCGTAAGTCACGGCATGGGCTTCGTACAGGTCGAACAGTGCCTGGTCGAAGGTCTGCATGCCGAGTTCTCGGCTGCGCTTCATCAATTCCTTGATCTCGCTGACTTCGCCCTTCAGGATCAAGTCGCCGATCAACGGGGTGTTGAGCATCACCTCCACTGCCGCCACCCGCCCACGGCCTTGCTCGCGCGCCAGCAGGCGTTGGCTCACCAGTGCCTTCAGGTTCAGCGACAAGTCCATCAGCAATTGCTGGCGCCGCTCTTCGGGGAAGAAATTGATGATGCGGTCCAGCGCCTGATTGGCGCTGTTGGCGTGCAGGGTGGCCATGCACAGGTGACCGGTTTCGGCAAAGGCCACGGCGTGTTCCATGGTTTCGCGGTCACGAATCTCGCCCATCAGGATGACATCCGGCGCCTGACGCAGCGTGTTCTTCAGCGCTTGTTCCCAGCCTTCTGTATCGATGCCCACCTCACGCTGCGTGACGATGCAGTTCTTGTGCATGTGGACGAATTCCACCGGATCTTCGATGGTGATGATGTGGCCGAAAGAATTCTCGTTGCGCCAGTCCACCATCGCCGCCAGCGACGTGCTCTTGCCCGAGCCCGTGGCGCCCACGAAGATGACCAGGCCGCGCTTGGTCATCGCCACTTCTTTCAGCACCTTGGGCAGGTTCAGCGCATCGATGGTCGGGAGAGTTTGCGGAATCGTGCGGCAAACCAAACCCACATGGCCCTGCTGCATGAACGCATTGACGCGAAAGCGCCCCACGCCTGCCGGGCTGATGGCGAAGTTGCATTCCTTGGTGCGCTCGAACTCTGCAGCCTGCTTGTCGTTCATCACCGCGCGCGCCAGCGCCATGGTGTGCTGGCCCGTCAACGGCTGCGGGCTCACCTTGGTCACCTTGCCGTCTACTTTGATGGCCGGCGGAAAGTCGGCCGTCAGGAACAAGTCGCTGCCATTGCGCCCCACCATCAGGCGCAGTAAATCGTTGACGAATTTCGATGCTTGGTCGCGTTCCATGGACTACCCTGGAAAGTTTTCGGGAATCTTGGCTTTGGCTCGCGCTTCTGCAGGCGTGATCAGATTGCGGCGCACCAGGTCGCTCAGGTTCTGATCCAGCGTCTGCATGCCCAGGCTCTGGCCGGTCTGGATGCTGCTGTACATCTGCGCGATCTTGTTTTCGCGGATCAGGTTCTTGATGGCGCTGGTGGCGATCATGATTTCGTGCGCGGCGACGCGGCCGCTGCCGTCTTTGAGTTTGCACAAGGTCTGTGAAATCACCGCGACCAGCGATTCGGACAGCATCGCGCGCACCATTTCCTTTTCCGCCGCCGGGAACACGTCGACCACGCGGTCGATGGTCTTGGCCGCACTGCTGGTGTGCAAGGTGCCGAACACCAGATGGCCGGTTTCCGCAGCCGTCAATGCCAGGCGGATGGTTTCCAGGTCGCGCAGTTCGCCGATCAGGATCGCGTCCGGGTCTTCGCGCAGCGCAGAACGCAGGGCGTTGTTGAAGCTCAGCGTGTGCGGTCCGACCACGCGCTGGTTGATCAGGCACTTCATGGACTCGTGCTCGAACTCGAACGGATCCTCGACGGTGTGGATGTGGCCGGATTC
>JBBQXN010000075.1:0-15649 GCA_038209585.1 Burkholderiales bacterium | reverse complement strand
CCGGGTTGGCGATGTAGGCGCGGCCGAAAACGATGGCGTCGGCGCTGCCCTCGTCCAGCGCGCCTTGTGCACTGGCGGGCGTGAAGCCACCGTTGCGCAGCAGCGGGCCCTGAAAGTGCTGGCGCGCCACGGCGGCAATGGCCCGCTCGCTGTCCAGGGCCGGGTCCATGTGGCGCAACTCCAGGTAGGCGATGCGGCGCCGTTGCAGTTGCTGCGCCACATGCGCCAGCAGGGCCTCGGGGTCGCTGTCGACCAGATCGTTGCTGCCGGCCAGCGGCGACAGGCGCAGGCCGACGCGGTCGGCGCCGGCTTCGGCAATGGCCGCGTCCAGGCATTCCAGCAGCAGCCGGGCGCGGTTCTCGATGCTGCCGCCATAACGCTCGTAGCCCGGCCCGCTGCGGTCGTTGACGCCGTCGCGCAGGAACTGGTCGAGCAGGTAGCCGTGGGCGCCATGCAGCTGCACGCCGTCGAAGCCGGCTTGCAGCGCGCGGCGCGTGGCCTGGCGGAAGAGGTCGACGATGGCCGGCAGTTCGTCGTCGCGCAGGCGGCGCGGCTTCTCGTAGGGCTGCTTGCCGTCCGGGGTGTTGATGGAGCCCTGGATGGCGCGTTCGCCGCTGCTGATGGGCTGCACGCCGCCGTTCAGGCTGGAATGCGCCGACCGGCCCGGGTGCCAGATCTGCAGCTGCATGCGCCCGCCTGCGGCGTGCACGGCCGTTGTCACGCCCAGCCAGCCGGCAACGCAGCTCTCGTCGTAGATGCCCGGCTCGCCGGTGAAGGCACAGCCGTCGGCGGCCACCATCGTGGCCTCGGCAATCAACAGCCCGGCCGAGGCGCGTTGCGCGTAGTGCTCGGCCATCAGGGCGTTGGCGATGTGGCTGCGGCCGGCGCGTGCGCGGGTCAGCGGCGCCATCAGGATGCGGTTGGGCAGCGTCAGGGCGCCGAGTGGCAAAGGATCGAAAAGGGAGGGCATGCGCTGTAGCGGTGGGGCGGTTCGCCAGTTGGTCAGTTGGGCAGTTGGGCAGTTGGGCAGTTGATCTTGGGTTTCACAGCGGCCCGTGATGCCAGGGCCTCGGGGGCCTGCACTGTCATCAAGCCTGGTTCCCTCGCTGACTGGCGCTGGCGCTACGAACCCAGGGCACGCTTCCCAGCCGGCGTGACCGCCGAGACGAGCGCGGCTTCCTGCTTGCCGTAAGCGGCTTTGCCGTTTTGCAGCACGGGCAGCGAAAGCTTCACGTAACCAGATGCCGCCAGGGCTTTGGCGCCATTGAAATCATCAGCCGTGAGCAGCCTGAAGGGGAGTTTCGAGTCCGAAATGCGACGCAGGAGATCAAGTTCGTTCAAGGAAGGCTCCGAAGACCAAAAAAGGGAACAAGCAGATGCTTGGCGGCCGAAGCTTACGCTGGCTGCCAAGTTCCGGACCGCCTGTGGTGTTGCTGGCCCAGAGACCGCTGAACGATGCCCTTGCGGGCAAGGCATGCCTACCCCGCCAGCGCAGCATCCACCGTGGCCTGCGCCTGCACCAGCAACTGCCGCAGAGGTTCAGGCCCCTGACAGCTCTTGGCATGGATCTTGTAAATGATCTCGGCTGCCAGCAGCGCAGCGACGATGCCGTCCTTGTCGGCCGTCCAGGCCTTGCCGGCGTCACGACGATGCCATCAGCCGGCGTGCCCTGGGCGCAGCGGTTGGGCTTGACGATGGCGCGCGAGATCGGTGGTGTGGGCGTGAACGCGTGGCCGGAGGCCAGCACATGCCATTCGTTGAACGAGACATCGAAGGACGAGCCGCGATGGGCAGACGTGCCGAAACCGGCGCGATGTGCCGGCACGGTGGCGTCGCGGCGTTCAGAAAATGCGCGGCAACGAGTTTGTCGATGTCGATCAGTATCGAACCAGCCGCCGCCTTGCCAGCCTATGGGCTGATGTGTGCACCGCTGCCTGTACCGGTTTGCGACTTCGACTTCAGATCCGCCCCCATCTGCGTTCGGCTGCGCCCTGCCTGGCCCATTGCCGCTATGCAGCCGCCAGCACATGCCACGGGCAATACGCGGGGAGCGCAGCGCCCATGGGTGTGCCCGGATGGCCTGACTGCGCTTTCTCCACTTGGTCGATAGCCAGGGCGCGCAGCGTGTTGATGCACCGCCGGTCCAGGGTCTGAAGTGCTTGCGCGTTCATGGGCTGTGGCTCATGTCGGCCCGGCTGGTGCTGCGCATTTCTGGCGAATGCGCGTCAGCAAGGCATGCCAAGACAGAGCGAAAGCATCCACGCCTTCGCGCTGCAGCCGGGTGGCCAATGCGGCGTCGTCAACACCTTCGCGCCGAATCTCGTCGATCACCGCTTCGGCATAGCCGCCGTCTGCGGGCAGAGTGCGTTCAATGTGGCCGTGGTCGGCGAATGCCAGCAGCGTTTCCTCGGGCAGCGTGTTGATGGTGTCGGCTGCTGCCAGGGCCTGCACATACAGCGTGTCGGGCGACTGCGGGTCTTTGCTGCCGGTACTGGCCCACAGCAGGCGCTGAGTTTGCGCGCCGGCAGCAGCCAGGCGCTGCCAGCGAGGCGATCGCAGCATTTCACAGTGGGCCTGGTAGCAGCGCATGGCCATGGCAATACCCAGCCGGTTCTGGAATGCCGAAGACACTTCCTCTTTCGCCGCCACGTCCCAGCGGCTGACGAAGACCGACAAGACCGAGGCCACCTTCAGGTCCAGGCCCGCTGCCAGCCGGCGCTCGATGCCGCGCATGTAGGCTTCTGCTGCGGTCAGCATCTGTTCGCGTGAAAACAGCAGCGTGACATTGACCGGTACGCCGTCGAAGATGACTTGCTCGATGGCCTCGATGCCTTGGGGCGTACCAGGGATCTTGATGAACAGATTGGCCCTGTCCGCTTTTTTCCGTAGCCGGTTGGCGGCCTGGATGGTGTGCGCCGTGTTGCCCGCCAGCAGCGGCGAGACTTCCAGTGACACCCAGCCATCGACACCGGCCGTGGCGTCGAAGATGGGTCGGAACAGGTCTGCCGCCTCACCCAGATCTTCGAGTGCCAGTTCGAAAAACAAGTCCTCTTCCGACAGGCCCGCTTCAGCCAGCAAACGAATGCTGGCGTCGTAGCTGTCACCGCCGCCTATGGCGTGCTCGAAGATCGTGGGGTTCGAGGTCAGCCCCGTCACCGACAGCTCGCGGATATAGCGCGCCAGCGTGCCACTGCGCAACAGCGTGCGCGTGATGTTGTCCAGCCAAAGGCGTTGGCCGAGTTGATGCAGCTGCTGAGTGGCGTTCATTGACGCGGCTTCTTATTCATGTATTTTTCGGGTTATGCCAGCCGCCATCGCCAGCGATGAAGTGGTTGGCTGCGGCCGGGCCCCACGTTCCGGGCTCATAGGTGTGCACCGAAGGGTGGTGGACCAGCACTGGCTCCACCACGGCCCAGGCCGCTTCGATCGCGTCTTCACGCGCAAACAGCGCGCCGTCGCCAGCCATCGCATCAGCCAGCAAACGTTCATAAGGCGACTGCACTTCGGTCAACTCCTCCAGCAGCGAGAACTCGCGCTGCTCGCCCACGAAAGCCTTGCCTGGCCGCTTCACGCGCGCAGCCAGCGCAATGGTCGAGCTGGGAGACAAGTGAAAGCGCAGGTGGTTGGCTTCATCACACACGGCCGCATCACCAAACAGGTTTTGCGGCGGGGGCTTCAGGCGCACCACCACCTCACAGGCGGTCAGAGGCAGGCACTTGCCAGAACGCAGGTACCAGGGCACACCGCCCCAGCGCCAGGAGTCCACGTGCACGCGCAAGGCGCAGAAGGTTTCAACATCAGAGTCAGGTGCAACATGGGCTTCGTCGCGGTAGCCTGTGTACTGACCGCGCAAGATGTCGTCAGGCCCCAGCGGCCGCATCGCGGAAAAGACATCGGCCTTGTGGCGATGCACGGCGCCGAAACCACGGCTGGCGGGTGGCTCCATGGCCAGCAGCGCGACGATCTGGAACAAGTGGTTCTGCATCACGTCACGCAGGCAACCCGCGCTTTCGTAAAACGCACCCCGGCCCTGCACACCGAACTGCTCGGCCAGGGTCACTTGCACGCTGGCGATGTGATGGCGGTTCCAGATAGGCTCGAAGAAAGAATTGGCGAACCGGAAATACAGGATGTTCATGATCGCTTCCTTGGCCAGGAAGTGATCGATACGAAAGATCGCGTCTTCTGCAAACGCATCCAGCGCCACGCGATGAAGCTCGCGTGCCGAAGCCAGGTCGCGGCCAAAGGGCTTCTCGACGATGACGCGCCCGCCAGCGGCCAGGCCGGCATCCTTCAGGCCGCTGATCACCACAGGAAACAGATGCGGCGGGATGGCCAGGTAGAAGGCCGGGTGCTTGGCGCCTTTCAGAGCCAGCCGCAGCGCGTCGAAGGTGGCGGCGTCGCGGTAATTGCCGCTGACGTAGTGCAGAGACTGCAACAGGCGGCGCAGCGCCACGGGGTCGCCGCCGGCGCCTGCCTGCTCTATGCCTTCGCGCGCGCGCTCGCGAATCTGCTCATCGCTCCAATCAGAAGAGGCCACGCCGATGACGGGCACCTTCAGAGCGCCCTGCTGGCACAGGGCGTCGAGTGCCGGGAAGATCTTCTTGTAGGCGAGGTCGCCGGTGGCACCGAAGACGACCAGGGCATCAGCGTCGTCCGGGCTCACTTCGCCTCCGGATCAGGGGTGCCGCGGCCTGGAAGTTCGACATGGCCGCCGAACTCATGGCGCATGGCTGACTGCACACGGTTGGCGAAATCGGCCTGACCTCTGGAATCGAAGCGCGCGTAAAGCGCGGCGCTCAACACCGGCACGGGCACGGCTTCGTCGATGGCGGCCTGCACCGTCCAGCGGCCTTCGCCGGAATCAGAAACGCGGCCTTCGTAGTTGGCCAGCGTGGGGTCTGTGGCCAGGGCTTCGGCCGTCAGGTCCAGGAGCCAGGAACCCACCACGCTGCCCCGGCGCCAGACTTCAGCGATCTCGGGCAGGTCCATGTCGTAGCGGTAGTGCGCGGGTTCACGCAAAGGCGTTGTCTCTGCATCGACAGCGTGCTCGCGCAGGCCGACATTGGCATGTCGCAGGATGTTCAGCCCCTCGGCATACGCAGCCATCAACCCGTACTCGATGCCGTTGTGCACCATCTTGACGAAGTGCCCTGCCCCGTGCGGCCCGCAATGCAGCCAGCCTTGGTCGGCGGTACTGATGTCGGCGCGTCGGCCGGGTGTGGCAGCCACGTGGCCGGCGCCGGGTGCCAGCGTGGCGAACACAGGTGACAGATGCTGCACCGTGGCCTTGTCACCGCCAATCATCAAGCAATAGCCGCGCTCGAGGCCGGCTACGCCGCCACTGGTGCCCACATCGACATGCACGATGCCTGCAGCAGCAAGCACTGCAGCGCGGCGAATGTCGTCGTGATAGTGGGAATTGCCGCCATCGATGACGATGTCGCCAGGCTGCAGCAGCGGCGTCAGTTGTTCCAGCACGGCATCGACGGCTGCTGCCGGCACCATCAGCCACACTGCGCGCGGCGCCTGGAGGGCGCCAGCGAACTGCTTCAATGACGCCGCACCCTCGGCACCCAGCGCGATCAGGCTGGCCGCAGCCTCTGGTGCGTGATCGTGAACCACGCAGTCGTGCCCACCCCGCAACAGGCGCTTGACCATGCTGGCACCCATGCGGCCCAAGCCGATCATGCCGATCTGCATCTTCAAAGTCCTCTCTGTCCAGCCACACGAACGCAGACGTTGCAGTGTGGGCAGCGCTGGACGCCGGTGTCTGTTCGCTAGCGCACAACGCGTGCGGGTTGGGGTGCGGCCTCACCTGTTTCCTGTCCAGACATGGCTTGACATGGGCTTCACATGAAGGCTTTTAGACTGAAGGGTTGGAAGTTCTCCCTGCCTGGAAATTCTTCGATGAAGCTCCAATTCGACCCGACGCTTGCCGCACCACCGCGAATTCTGGTGATCGAGGACCATGCTTTGCTGCGGGCCCAGATCGTTGCCCTGCTGCAAAGCGCGGGCTACATCGTCGAAGAGGCCAGCGACGGCCGCTTGGGCCTGCAAATGACTTTGGAACAGCCCCCCGATGTGCTGGTGCTGGACCTGGGCCTGCCGGGTCTGGACGGCGTGGCGTTGTGTCGCGCGGTGCGCGAAGCAACAGCCTCCCATGTGCCGATATTGATGCTCACCGCCCGCGACAGCCTGGACGACAAGGCGCAGGGCTTTACCGCCGGGGCCGACGACTACCTCGTCAAACCTTTTGCCGGCGAAGAACTGCTGTGGCGCTGTCGCGCCCTGTTGCGCCGCCAACGTCTGGGCCAGCCCCACATCTTGGTGCTGGGCGAGCTGAGCCTGAACCGCACGAGCGGGCGGGCTGAAAGGGCCGGCCAGTGCCTGGACCTCCAGCCCATCGCCTACCAGTTGCTGCTGCATTTGGCTCAGGCGTGGCCGCGCGTCGTGACGCGTTCCGAACTGGTGCGCCGGGTCTGGGGCGATGAGCCGCCGGAGTCCGACCCGCTGCGCAGCCACCTGTATCTGCTGCGCCAGGCGCTGGACAAGCCCTTCACGGCCCCCATGCTGAAAACAGTGCATGGCGTGGGCTACACCCTGGAGCCCACCAGTGGCTGAAGCCGAACAAACGGCCGGTGCCACGACCCAGGCGCCGGGCATAGCCCCGCTGCCCCATCTACGCCAGGGCTTGCAGCGCCGGCTGATGCTCAGCTTCACGCTTTTCACCCTGGGCGTGAGCGCCCTGCTGGGCCTGTTCGCCATGGCCTTTGTGTACTCGGTCGAAGACCGCTTCATCGAAGCCACGCTGACCCGGGCCGCCACCGAGATGGAGACAGGGCACCGGGTCCGCGGCCTCTGGCCGATGCCGCAACAGGCTTTCATGCAGCGCCATGACAGTGCGGCCAGCCTGCCTGACGATATGCGCCTGGCTTGGCAAGCCGAGCCGCGCAGGCGTGAATTCCCCGGCGCCCAAGGCCGCCATTACCACCTGCACTGGCTGGGCCGCCCCCGCGGCATGGCACCTAACCCACCCGTGCCCGACACCCGCCAGCCCTTGCTGGTGGCCGAGGTGAGCACTTTGCTGGTGGTACGGCCGTTTCGCCGCGAGTTGCTGGTCTGGTGGGCTGCCGGCAGTGGCGGCCTGACACTGGCTGCAGTGGGGTTGGCTGCCTGGCGGGCGCGGCGCATCAGCGCGCCACTGGTGCGCCTGGCCGACGCCGTTGCGCGAAGCCGACCGGGCAGCCGCGCCACGCAATTCGACCTGGACAGCCGCGACGACGAAGTCGGCTTGCTGGCCCGCCATCTGGACGCGCTGACTGCGCGCACCCAGGCCTTCATCGAGCGCGAACAGGTCTTCACGCGAGACGTCAGCCACGAGCTGCGCACCCCGCTGGCCGTGCTGGGCATGGCCAGTGAACGCATGCTGGGCCGCAACGATCTACCCACCGATGTCGCGGCCCAGCTGCAGCAGATGCGACTGGCCTTGTGGGGCTTGGAACAAACCGTCAGCACCCTGCTGGCCCTGGCGCGCGAGGAACACGCGCCCGCGATGCAGGACGAACGGGCAGCCGGCACCATTCCTGCCACGCTGGCCGTGTTGCCTGTTCTGGAACGCGTGGTGCTTGAACAGGCTTCGCGGCTGCAGGGCAAGGACATCCGGTTGGAGCTTGAAGTCAGCCCGGCCCTGCGTATCGACCTGTCGCCCGGCGTGCTCCACATCCTGCTGTCCAACCTGGTCGGCAATGCCTTTGCCCATTGCGAACCCGGGCCTGTGCGCTTGGTTGCCGATACCCAGGGCCTGCATTTGCACAACCGCAGCAACCCACTGCCGCCCGGCCTGAGCGAACGCCTGGGCCAACCGTTTCAAAAGGGTGCAGCCAGCGCGGGCGCGGGCCTGGGCCTGGCCATCGTGCAGCGCCTGGCCGAAAACCAGGGCCTGCAGTTGTCTTACAGCCAGGCCGATGGCAGCACCCATGTGCAGTTGTTGTGGGCCCGCCCGGCATCGGCTTGAAGCAGCGTTCACGCTGTATTCACGCCCGCTTCACGCCCGCTTCACACTCGCTTCACACCCCCCTGCTTAGCCTTGCGTCGCAGACGGGTTCAGGTGCCTTGCCACCAGATCCGACCGCTGCCCACCCAACAAGCACTGGAGCGATGATGAAACAAAGACGCGCCTACATGACCATCGCCGTCCTCATGGGACTGGCGGCCGCTGCCGCAGGCTTCTGGCATTTCCTCTGGCTCAAACCCTACAGCATCACGAGCGCTGAACTGCAGGCACGGTATGCCTATGGCAGCCCGGCCAGCACGCGCGCACAGCTCACCCAGGTTGATGTCGAAGCTGAGGTCCGAACCAAGGTCCACACTACAGCCCAAACGTTCGACATCCGCCTGCAAAGCTTCGATGGCGCGCTGTTCTGGGGTCGCATCACTTACCCCAGCGACCCCGCTCTGGCCGGCCGGCCGTTCCCGGTGCTGATCGGCATGCATGCCATGGGCCGCAACCACCTGCGCTGGTGGCAAGCAGAGTTCAAAGACCGGCCCACCGTCGAGCAGACGCACAGGATCACGCAGATGGCGCTGCAGCAGGGTTACGCCGTGGTCGCTATCGATGCGCGTGCCCATGGCCTGCGCAAGACGGTGGACCAGCAAGTGCGCAGCGCCATGCGTGACATGCACTGGTTCGGTCAGCGCGAAGCTTATGAACGGATGATCATCGACACCGTGCGCGATCACCGTGTGCTGCTCGATTGGCTGGTCACGCAACCCCATCTGGACGCCACACGCATCCAGGCTACCGGCTACAGCATGGGCGCACAGGGCGCGCTGCTGCTGGCCGGGCTGGACGTCCGCGTGCGTGCCGTAGCGGCCATGGTGCCGCCACATCTGGGCGACAACGTCGCAGCGGTGGCGCCCACCAACCTGCTTGCCGGGCTGCAGGGCAAGCGGGTATGGCTGCTGACAGCTGATGAGGATGACCATGCCAGCCGAAAACAGAACCAGGCCCTCTTCGACGCCATACCCAGCCAGGACAAAAAACACCTGCGCTTTTCATCAGGGCACTTGTTGCCAACAGACTATGTCCAGCAGTTGTCGGCCTGGTTCGACTTCTGAAGTGCCCACTCGACGACGACGCGGCCACAGGGTGCGCCAGCGCACAGACCACCCCACCCGGCCCGGTCTAGGGTGCTGCGATGAGCCAAGAACAGAATCCCGAGAACCCCGCGAACCCTGGAACAGAAGAAGAGCTGCGCCTGCTGGACGCGTACTGGCGCGCCGCCAACTACTTGTCCGTCGGCCAGATATTCCTGTGGGACAACCCGCTGCTGAAGCGGCCACTGGCATTGACCGACATCAAGCCCATGCTGCTGGGCCATTGGGGCACCACGCCCGGGCAGAACTTCATTTATGCGCACCTCAACCGGGTGATCAAAACGTTCGACCTGGCCATGATCTATGTCTGCGGCCCCGGCCACGGTGGCCCGGCCGTGGTGGGCAACACCTACCTGGAAGGCACTTACAGCGAGGTCTACCCGGACATCAGCCGCGACGAGGCCGGGCTGAAGAAGCTGTTCAGGCAGTTCTCTTTTCCGGGCGGTATTCCCAGCCATGCATCGCCAGAATGCCCGGGTTCGATCCATGAAGGCGGCGAGCTGGGCTATTCGCTGAGCCATTCTTTCGGCGCCGTCTTCGACAACCCCGACCTGGTGGTGGCTTGCGTGATTGGCGACGGCGAAGCTGAAACCGGCCCGCTGGCCACCTCGTGGCAGTCGAACAAGTTTCTCGATCCGGTCACTGATGGTGCGGTGCTGCCCATCCTGCACCTCAACGGCTACAAGATCGCCAGCCCCACCGTGCTGGCGCGCATCAGCCATGAAGAGCTGGACCAGTTCCTGCGCGGCTGCGGCTGGGTGCCCATCTTCGTGGAAGGCCATGCCCCTGCAGCCATGCACACCCAGATGGCTGCCGCCATGGATGAAGCCGTGCTGGAGATTCAGCGCATCCAGCGCCAGGCGCGCGAGCATGGGCGGACCGAGCGCCCGCGCTGGCCGATGATCGTGCTCGATTCACCCAAGGGCTGGACCGGCCCGAAAGAGGTGGACGGCCAGCCCTGCGAAGGCAACTTCCGCGCGCACCAGGTGCCACTGCACCCGGCCGACCACACCGGCCACCTGCAGCAGCTGGAAGCGTGGATGCGCAGCTACCGGCCCGAAGAGCTGTTCGATGCCGACGGCGCGCTGCGGCCCGAACTGGCCGCACTGGCCCCGACAGGGCAACGCCGTATGGGCGCCAACCCGCATGCCAACGGCGGCTTGCTGCTGCAAGCCCTGCACCTGCCCGACTACCGCGAATACGCCACAGCCGTGGCAGAACCGGGTGTCCCGGGCATTGGCGACACGCGTGTGCTGGGCCCCTTCTTGCGCGACGTGGCGCGGCTGAACGACAGCGCCCGCAATTTCCGTGTCTTCGGGCCTGACGAGACCGTCTCCAACGGCTTGGCGGCCATGTTCGAGACCACCAACCGCCAATGGGAGGCCACCACAGCCCCGGGTGATCAGTGGCTGGCGCACACGGGCCGCGTGATCGAAATGCTGAGTGAACACCAGTGCCAAGGCTGGCTGGAAGGCTACTTGCTCACCGGGCGGCACGGCTTGTTCAACTGCTACGAGGCTTTCGTGCACATCGTCGATTCGATGTTCAACCAGCACGCGAAGTGGCTCAAGGTAAGCGCTGAACTGCCCTGGCGGCCCAAGATTGCTTCACTGAACTACCTGCTGGCATCTCACGTCTGGCGCCAGGACCACAACGGTTTCACGCACCAAGACCCGGGGTTTCTGGATGTGGTGGTGAACAAGAAAGCCGAAGTCGTGCGCGTGTACCTGCCGCCCGATGCCAATTGCCTGCTTTCGGTGATGGACCACTGCCTGCGCAGCCGGCATTACGTGAACGTGGTGGTGGCCGGCAAGCACCCGGCGCCGCAGTGGCTGCCGATGGACGCTGCAGCAGCGCACTGCGCAGCGGGTATCGGCGCCTGGGAATGGGCCGGGACCGGGGCCGGGGCCGGGGCCGAGGCGGGGACTGAACCAGGCGACCCCGATGTGGTGATGGCCTGCTGCGGCGACGTGCCCACGCTGGAAACCATGGCCGCTGTGCAGATCCTGCGCGAAGAGCTGCCCGAGCTGCGCGTGCGCGTGGTCAATGTCGTGGACTTGATGAAGCTGCAGCCGCCCAGCGAACACCCGCACGGGCTGGCTGATGATGCTTTCGACGCGCTGTTCACAGCCGACAAGCCGGTCATCTTCGCCTTCCATGCCTACCCCTGGCTGATCCACCGGCTGACCTACAGGCGCACGAACCACGGCAACTTTCATGTGCGCGGCTACAAGGAAGAAGGCACGGTCACCACGCCTTTCGACATGACCGTGCTCAACGAGCTGGACCGCTTCCATCTGGTGATGGACACCATCGACCGCCTGCCGCAAACGGGTGCGGCCGGTGCGGCGCTGAGGGCCAGGATGGCGACCAAGCTGGACGAACACTGGCACTACATCCGGGCGCACGGCCAGGACATGCCCGAGGTCAGAAACTGGCGCTGGGGGCTGCGGCCAAGCCAGGCCAGCCAGGCGAGCCAGGCCACCTAGGGCCAGTCAAGGCCAGTCAGCCCAGCTGCTGGGCATAAATCGCCCGGTCAGCCGCATAGCAGCCGCAGGCCGCACCCTCCAAACCCGGGCGGTCCAGCACCGTCACTTCACCGCGCTTGTACTTGATCAGGCCGCGGCGCTGCAGCTCGCCTGCGGCCACCGTCACGCCCACCCGCCGCACGCCCATCATGTAAGCCAGGAATTCGTGCGTGACGTGGAAGCGCGCGTCGTGAGCGCGGTCCTGGCTCATCAACAACCAGCGCGCCAGCCGGTGCGCGATCTGATGAAAGCGCAAACAACCTGCAGACTGCACGGTCTGCGCCATCAGCACATAGACATAGCGGTTCATCTCGCGCAGCAGCGCCGGGCTGTCGGCCAGGGCAGCCTGGAAGGCCGGCACTTCCACCCGCCACGACAGGCCTGCACCCTGCACCAGCCCCCGCAGCGGCGAGGTGGTCACCCCCAGCACCATCTGCGCGCCCAGCATGCCTTCCCGTCCCACCATGCCTATTTCCAGGCTCGGGTGTTTGTCGATGCTGGCCACCAGCGAGATGAAACCTTCAGTGGGAAAGTAGACATGCCGCGTGGGCGTGCCGGCTTCGCACAGCACTTCGCTCAGGTTGAGCTCGACTTGCTCGCACGAGGCCAGCAACCGCGTCCGCTCACGGCGCGGAAGGCGTTCGATCAAGGCGTTCTGGTTTGCAGTCAACCCAGTCTCCGCTAAGGGAATTCTGGTCAGTCTGCGGTGCGCGCCCGTGCGTGTCGGTGCACTAGCGAACATAGGCAGTGCGGGTGTGCCGCGCTGGGCTGGTCGTCTCAAGCACGGCGGCTGCCGCCACTCGTCAACGGACACCAACCCTGCGGCCTCAGAGCTTCGCTGGGTCACCATCCGGGGGCCTTCTGCCAGGCAGGTATCCAGGCATTCGCTGAAGCGCGCTTTGGCATCCTGAATGGCCCTGTCAGCCTGGAGAACCTCGTGGTGACGAGTACGCTGACCAGTGTCTAAGTTGTTTCAGCCAATGTTGGCTCGAAACGCCCTTACTTGCTGAACGCCTGGTCCAGCGCAAGCCGCAACTCCGCACTGTCTGGCTGAAACAGCACACCGGCCGGGCGGCCGTCGGCGTTGAACAGCAGCACAGCGCCGTCGCGCACGCCATGGCGCTGGGCGAAGGCGGCACCTGCGGGTATCTTGACGTTGGCCACCAGGAATTCCACACGGCCAGAATAATCGGCGCGCAGGTCGTTCATCCGGTGCATCACTTCGCCGCCGGCGAGGTAGCCGTTGTCATACGTCAGCACCAGGGTCGGGGTGCCGGCGCCCACCCTCGTCAGGTCGGTCGGGTAGGCCGCGCCTGGCAGTTGCTGCCAGACAAAGAAGGTGGTGGCTGCTGCGGCAGCCAGGCCAAGCAGCCATCGCAATGCCCTGCGGCCAGGGGTGCGAATAGCTTCAGCTGAGGTAGGCATGGAGCCACAGTGTACGGAGCGGGCCGATGGGCCCGCCCAAACCACGGTTTACAAACAATGCGGGCGCGTCGCCCGCTCCAAAGCCTGCCCTCGCTTCAAGTTCATGCGCGTGGAGCTCTTGCGGTTGATCGCGTCTGATTGCACAAGCCTGGCGCCTGCGGTGTTGCCGTCGCCGTTGGCCCAGCAGCGTTGGCACCACACCAGCGCCACACCAGCGCCACAACAGCGCCAACTTACCTGGCCAGGCGGTCAGGCAACAGCCGGTCGTATTCCTTCTTCACCACGGCATAGCACTCGCAGGAGCGTACTTCCAGGCCCGGGCGGTCCAGAACCTTGATGTGGCCGCGTGAATAGCTGATCAGGCCCGCCTTCTGCAGGCTCAACGCGGCCTCGGTCACGCCTTCACGGCGCACGCCCAGCATGTTGGCGATCAGCTCTTGCGTCATCACCAGCTCGCTGCCCTCCAGGCGATCCAGGCTCAGCAGCAGCCAGCGGCACAGCTGCTGGTCTAGCGAGTGGTGGCGGTTGCAAACGGCGGTCTGCGCCATCTGCGTGATCAATGCCTGCGTGTAGCGCAGCAGCAAGTGCATCACCGGGCCGGCTTTCTCGAACGCTTCCTTCACCGCGCGCGCTGGCAGGCGCCAGCCTTCGCCGGCGCTCTGCACCACGGCGCGGCTGGGTGTGGACTCGCCGCCCATGAAGAGCGAGATACCCACCACGCCTTCGTTGCCGACCACGGCAATTTCTGCCGATGAACCGTCTTCCAGCACGTAAAGCAAAGAGATGATGGCCGTGGCGGGGAAGTACACATGGCTCAGCGTTCGGCCAGACTCGTACATCACATGGCCCAACGGCAAGTCCACCCATTCCAGCAGCGGCTGCCAGCGCTGCCATTCGGGATCAGGCAGCTGAGCCAGCAGTCGGTTTAACTTGGGGTCAATTTGTTGGGACATGGCATTCCATAGTCGCTGAAGCACGGCCAGCGGAAACGTTCACCCTGGGTAGTTCGTACAAAGTCCAGATTAAGCCCTGAAATACACTTCGTATGTTCGGCAGCGCACAGATGCCGCGACACCAGGGGCGAAATCGCCTTCGGTTCACTCGCGCGGCTTCAAAGCCCCCGGCGTTACTGCCTGTAATGCAACCAGGAGCGCCATTTGATCGCGCTGCAAAGCCAGCAACTCGTCCCAGCGCGTCTGGCGCAGGTCGTCCAGCTTGATGTGCAGCAGCATGATTTCCGTCTCAGCCTTCAGGTTGACTTGGCAGTCGGGCCCAACACAGCCATGAGCGCGGCATTCAGCACGGCATTCAGCACGGCATTCAACAACAGCCAGCCCGGTACCGTGGCGACGAACAGACCGACGAACCACCAGGATCCGCCGAAGCTGGCCACGCGGTCGGCCGCGCGCTGGGCGACGCGAGGCGAAGCTGGGCGAGTGGTCCATTTCCGCAATGATGTCGCGCGCAACGGGCTGGCGCGCTGGCTTGTGTGCGGGCCGGCGCGTAGCGCTTATGGTGGCGGCGTGACACGGTCCTTGGCTGGGCCGGCGGCCGTGGGCTGAACATCGTTGTCGGGCGCCGCCAGCGGCACCACGAAGCTGGCGTCCGCCTTCAAAGCTGCCCAGGCCAGCGGGGCGCCCGGCAGCAGCAGCGTGGGCGCGTCTGCGGCATGCCAGGGCCCGGCTTGCGCCAGGGCCTGCCTGGCTGGGCAGCGCAGCAGCAGAAAGTGCAGGCTGCGCCCGTCGCGCTTCAATGTCATTTCGGCACTGGGCCAGTGCGGCGGCAGGGCCGGGTGCAGCTGCAAGCTGTCAGCCTGCAGTTGCAACCCGAAAATGGATTCAATGGCCGCGCGGTGCAACCAGGCCGCAGAGCCCGTGTACCAGCTCCAGCCACCACGGCCGATGTAAGGCGCTGCGGTGTAGACATCACCGGCAATCACATAGGGCTCGATCTCGTAGGCTGCGGCTTGCTCAGGCGCGGCCGCGCGGTGCGCCGGGCTCAGGTGCTTGAACCAGTCCCAGCCCCGCGCCAAGCCAGGGGCGGGGTCTGGCTGCGCGCGCGCCCAGGCCAGTTGCGCCATCAAGGCCCAGACACCGGCATGCGAATACTGGCCGCCGTTTTCGCGCACGCCAGGCGGGTAGGCCTGGATGTAGCCGGGGCTGGGGTCGGCGTTGACGAAAGGCGGCGTCAGCAGGCGGATCAACCCGGCCTTGTCGTCCACCAGTTGCGATGCCACGGCTGCCATCGCCTGTGTCTGGCGGTCAGCCGGCGCCACGCCGGAAAGCACGCCCCAGGCCTGCGCGATGAGGTCGATCTGCGCTTCAGTGTTGGTGTGTGAACCCAGCGGCTGGCCGTTGTCGAAGAAGGCCCGCGTGTACCACTGGCCGTCCCAGGCCGGGCCCTGCAGGGCTGTCTGCCAGCCCACCGCCGCTTGCTCCCAGCGTGCAGCGCGCGCTCTGTCGCCGCGGCCTTGGGCGATGGGCGCGAAATCAGCCACCAGCTTGCACAGGAACCAGGCCAGCCACACCGATTCACCC
>JBBQXN010000074.1:0-15752 GCA_038209585.1 Burkholderiales bacterium | reverse complement strand
GTCTACCCGCAGCTGCGGGCAGCGGGCTGGGCCGGCCACTGGATCGACGCTGCATCGACGCTGCGCATGGACAGCGGCGCGGTGATCGTGCTCGACCCGGTCAACCTGCCTGTCATCCAGCAGTCACTGGCGCGCGGCGGCCGGGACTGGATCGGCGCCAACTGCACCGTCAGCTGCATGCTGTTTGTCGTGGGCGCGCTGTACAAGGCCGGGCTGGTGGAGTGGATGAACACGCAGACCTACCAGGCCGCCAGCGGCGGCGGCGCGCAGCACATGCGCGAGCTGCTGACGCAGTACGGTACGCTGAATGCTGCAGTGCGGCCCTTGCTGGACAACCCGGCCAGCGCCATCCTGGACATAGACCGCGGCGTCATCGGCGCGCAGCGCGGTTTGTCGGCTGAGGAAATGAAGAATTTCGGCGTTCCCCTGGGCGGCAGCCTGATCCCCTGGATCGACAGCGACCGCGGCGACGGCACCAGCCTGGAGGAGTGGAAAGCCGGGGCCGAGACCAACAAGATTCTGGGCCGTGGCCCGGGCTCCGAGGCGCAGGCCGTGCCCATCGATTCTTTGTGCGTTCGTGTCGGCGCCATGCGCTGCCACAGCCAAGCGCTGACGATCAAACTCAAGAAAGACGTGCCGCTGGCCGACATTGAAAGCATGATCGCTAGCGACAACCCCTGGGTTCGTCTTGTGCCCAACACGCGCCAGGCCAGCCTGCAACAGCTCACACCCGTGGCGGTGACGGGCACCATGGACATTCCAGTAGGGCGTTTGCGCAAGATGGCACTGGGCCCGCATTTCCTGGGCGCCTTCACCATCGGCGATCAACTGCTGTGGGGTGCGGCTGAACCGCTGCGCCGCATGCTGCGCGTCCTGTTGCAGGCGCGATGAACGCCAAGCCTGTGATTTGGTTGGCAGGCAGGGTGAAACTGCGCATTTCGGCAGATTCATCCAGAGTTGCATCAGGAATGGGCCGTATATGCTCATCTGTCTTGCGAAATTCGCGTTTGTCCCTTGCAGCGGCCCGCGGGGCCCCGGGACAATTTGACGCACAGGGCGTGCGGGCCATCGATGCATTCAGGCCGCGCCTGCCTTGACCGCTGGGAGAAATCAATTTGAAAACAAGCTCAAATCTGGCATTGCGACACGCGATGACTGGTGTGGCGTTGGCAGCCGGTCTGCTGTGTGCTCTGCCTTCCTGGGCACTTGGCCTGGGGCGGTTGAATGTGCAGTCTGCGCTAGGTGAAAGCCTGCGGGCAGAGATTGACATCACCAGCATCAGCGCGGCCGAGGCGGAGTCGCTGCGATTGCGCGTGGCCTCGCCTGAGGCTTACCGAGCCGCTGGCGTTGAATTCAACCCGGCGCTGGCGGGTGCTCGAGTGCAAGTACAGCGCGGGCCTGACGGCCGCACTGTTTTGCGCATCAGCAGCGACCGAGCCGTGCTGGAGCCGTTCGTCGAACTGATCGTCGAAGCCAATTGGGCTTCTGGCCGCCTGGTGCGCGAATACACGATGTTGTTCGACCCGCCCTCGACGCGACGCATGGCTCAGGCGCCTGCTGCACCGACGACGGCGCCTGTCATTTCGGCGCCTGCAGCTTCGCCCGCACCCGCACCCGCACCCGCACCCGCCGTGGCATCGGCACCAGCGCCGTCACCAGCGCCGTCACCAGCACTGGCATCACCGTCTGCCCCGCGCGTGGCAGCTGTACCAACCCCAGCCCCTGCCCCTGTACCTGTACCTGTACCTGTCCCTGTACGTCCGCCTGCGCCAGAGCCCGCGTCCGCAGCCGCACCAACCCGCACAGCGCCTGTTAGAGGCGATGGCGACAATTGGCGCGTGCGCTCTGGCGATACGCTCAGCCAAGTGGCCAACTCGACCCAGCGCCCGGGTGTGTCGCTGGATCAAATGCTCGTCTCGCTCTTCCGCGCCAACCCCCAGGCCTTCATGGGCGAGAACATGAACCGGCTGAAAGCCGGCGTCGTGCTCAGCGTTCCGACGGCATCTGAAATCAGCCAGATCGACGCTGGCCAGGCGCGCGAGATCATCACCGCCCAGAGCGCCGACTTCGACGCCTTCCGACAGCGTCTGGCCAGTGGCACCACCGCGCGCGCCGACGCCGCGACTTCGCGTCAGGCCAGCGGCCGCGTGCAGACGCAGGTGGAAGACCAGCGCCAGGCCGCAGCGCCAGCACCAGACAAGCTGACGCTGTCGCGCCCTGGTGCGGCAGCTTCGGTGCCGGCTATTCAGGCTTCCGCCGAGACCGAACGTCAGGCTGCGGCCAACCGCGTGGCCGAGCTGGCACGCAATGTCGAAGAGCTGAGAAGGCTGCAAGGTGCCGCTTCCGTACCTGCCACTGCCGCCACGCCCGCCGCCCCGCTGGCTGCAGCGCCAGCCGTCGCCACGGCTTTGCCAACGGTAGTGGCTGCAGCGCCCGTCGAGCCGCCAGTTCCTGTGGCGGCGACTGCACCCCCAGCCGCGCCTGCATCCCCGCCCGGAACCGCACCCGCACCCGCACCCGCTCCGATGCCCACACCCACCGCAGAACCGGCCGCAGCAGCCGAAGGCGGCCTGCTCGACAGCGTGTTGGCGCATCCCTGGTTGCTGCCCGGCGCTGGCGCCTTGGTCGTGCTGCTTGCCGGCCTGGGGCTTTACCGCATGCGCAGCCGGCGCAAGTTCGGCAGCGAGACTTCGTTCCTGGAAAGCCGTCTGCAGCCCGATTCTTTCTTTGGCGCCAGCGGCGGCCAGCGGATCGACACACGCGAAGCCGGCAACAGCGCCAGTGGCAATTCCTCTTCGATGAGCTATTCGCTCAGCCAGCTCGACGCGATTGGCGATGTCGATCCCGTGGCCGAGGCCGACGTGTACCTGGCCTACGGGCGTGACTTGCAGGCTGAAGAGATTCTCAAGGAAGCCATGCGCTCGGACCCCAAGCGCATGGCCATCCGCACCAAGCTGCTGGAGGTGTACGCCAAGCGCCGAGACATCAAGGGCTTCGAGCTGCTGGCCACCCAGCTCTTCAGCCTGACCAACGGCGAGGGCGAAGACTGGGCCAAGGCGCAAGGTCTGGGCGCGGGCATCGACCCCGGCAACCCGCTGTACGAGGCGGGTGGATCGCCAGACGTTGTCATCGGCAACGATGGCCAGCCTGTGGAAGCCCTGAGCGCACCGACCGTGCCTTACAGCGCCCTAGCGGGCCCAGCCAGCTTCCAGCCCGCACCCGATGCGACGCTGGACAGCCAGCCCATGGACCTGTCGCTGGACCTGGAGCTGCCCCATGAGATGACGCAGCCGCAGCCAGGCCCGGCCGCACAGCGCCGACCGGCGCCAGACTACGAGCCCGAACTGCCGACCCTGCCTGTACCCATCCCGCCCCCACCTGCGGCGGCGCGGAGTTCAGAAGTACCCGACCTGAGCCTGGACTTCGATCTGGGTGAGCCGGCGGCTGTGGTCGCAGGTGCAGCCGCACCGATGGACTTCGGCGACTTCGGTATCGAGCCCGAAGCTGCAGCTTCAGACGACCCGGAAGCGGACGCGCTGTCGCGCAAGCTGGAGCTGGCCGAGGAATTCCGGCAGATCGGCGACCTGGAAGGCGCACGCGACCTGCTGGAAGAAGTGCTGGCCAAAGCCGAGGGTGCTTTGCGCGCGAAAGCGCAGGTCATGCTCGACGCGCTCTGACCGCCGGCGTCTGATGGACAAGCCGGGGCGACTGGCCCTGGGGGTGAGCTACCGAGGTGGCGGCTACTGGGGCTGGCAGTCGCAGCGCGGTGGCCGCACCGTGCAGGACACGCTGGAAGCGGCGCTGGTGGCTTTCGTTGGCGGTTCACCTGATGCCCTGCGCACGGTGTGCGCCGGGCGCACCGATGCCGGCGTGCACGCACTGCAGCAGGTGGTGCACCTGGACCCGCCGGTGCTGCGCGACGCGGCTTCGTGGGTGCGCGGCACCAACAGTTTTCTGCCGTCTGACATCGCAGTGCAATGGTGCCGGCCTGTGGGCGCCAGCTTTCATGCACGCTACAGCGCTCGCGGGCGGCGTTACCGCTTCGTCGTGCTGCAGTCTCCCGTGCGCCCGGCCATCGAAAGCGGGCTGTGTGGCTGGGTGTTTCGGCCGCTGGACATGGAAGCCCTGTGCGCCGCAGCCGCGCTGCTGCAGGGTGAGCATGACTTCAGCGCCTTCCGTGCCGCCGGGTGCCAGTCGCCCACGCCGGTGAAGAATTTGCGCCGCATTGCCATCAGCCAGCGCGGCGCCTATTGGCGGTTCGATTTCGAGGCCAATGCCTTTTTGCATCACATGGTGCGCAACCTCATGGGTTGCCTGTTGACCGTGGGTCAGGGCAAGCAGCCACCGGCCTGGGTGGCCGAATTGCTGGCCTCGCGCAGCCGCCAGGCTGCAGCACCTACCTTTCCGCCTGACGGCCTGTATTTCGTGGGGCCGCAGTACGACGCTGAACATGGCCTGCCTGCGGAAGTGCCGGCCATGGACTGGCTGCCCTGAAAGCCTCTTGATCGCGCATGATGCCGGCCATGAATCACCGCACACGCATCAAGATTTGTGGTCTCACGCGCGAGGCCGACGTGGATGCCGCCGTCGAAGCCGGTGCCGATGCCCTGGGTTTCGTGCTTTGGCCCGGCAGCGCCAGGCATGTGTCTGTAGCCCGCGCCGTCGTGCTGGCGCGGCGGATGCCGCCCTTCGTCACCCCAGTGCTGCTCTTCGTCAACGCTGGCCAGGCCGACCTGGACGACGCGTTGCAATCGGTGCCTCAGGGCGTACCGCAGTTCCATGGCGACGAAACGCCGCTGCAATGCCAGGCCGCCGGCCGGCCCTACCTGCGTGCAGCACGCATGGCCGAAGGCTTCGATTTGTTAGACTTCGCTTCCCGATTCGGGGATGCGCAAGCGCTGCTGCTCGATGCCCATGTTCAGGGCTACGGCGGGGCAGGAAAGGTGTTCGATTGGTCACTGCTGCAAGGTGTTGCCGCCCGCGTGCGCCTTCCGCTCGTTTTGTCTGGTGGGTTGAATCCTGCCAACGTGACAGATGGCATCCATCGCGTACGGCCCTGGGCCGTTGACGTGAGTTCTGGTGTGGAAACCAGCAAGGGCATCAAAGATGCCCAGCTGATGCGCCAGTTTTGCCAGGCCGTGCAGCAAGCCGATGCCTGCCACCCTTCAGACTGAAGAACGCCCCATGTTGAATTACGCCCAACCCGATGCCCGCGGGCATTTCGGACCCTACGGCGGCACCTTTGTCGCCGAAACCCTGATTCACGCGCTGCACGAGCTGGAAGCGACTTACGCGAAGTACCGCGAAGAAGCCGAATTCCAGCGCGAGTTTCGCCACGAACTCAAACATTTCGTCGGTCGTCCCAGCCCGATCTACCACGCCGACCGCATCAGCCGGGAACTGGGCGGCGCGCAGATTCACCTGAAGCGCGAAGACCTGAACCACACTGGCGCGCACAAGATCAATAACACCATCGGCCAGGCTTTGCTGGCGCGCAGGATGGGCAAGAAGCGTGTCATTGCCGAGACTGGTGCCGGCCAGCACGGCGTGGCCACAGCCACCATCTGCGCCCGCTACGGCATGGAATGCGTGGTCTACATGGGCAGCGAAGACATCAAGCGGCAAAGCCCGAATGTGTACCGCATGCACCTGCTGGGCGCCACCGTGGTGCCGGTGGAAAGCGGCAGCAAGACGCTGAAAGACGCGCTGAACGAAGCGCTGCGCGACTGGGTCACCAACGTCGAAGACACCTTCTACATCATCGGCACCGTCGCCGGCCCGCATCCGTATCCGATGATGGTGCGCGACTTCCAGAGCGTCATCGGCGAAGAATGCCTGGTGCAGATGCCGGAACAAACTGGCATGCAGCCCGACGCGGTGATTGCTTGCGTGGGCGGCGGCAGCAACGCCATGGGCATGTTCTACCCCTACATCAAGCATGAAGGCACACGGCTGATCGGTGTCGAAGCCGCCGGCCTGGGGCTGGACAGCGGCAAGCATTCGGCGTCTCTGTCTGCCGGCAGCCCGGGCGTGCTGCACGGCAACCGCACCTACCTGCTGCAAGACGAGAACGGCCAGATCACAGAGACGCATTCCATCAGCGCCGGCCTGGACTACCCCGGCGTGGGCCCCGAACATGCGTACCTGAAGGACATCGGCCGCGCCGAATACGTGGGCGTCACCGACGACGAAGCGCTGGCGGCCTTCCACCACCTGTGCCGCACCGAAGGCATCATCCCGGCGTTGGAAAGCAGCCATGCCGTGGCCTATGCCATGAAGCTGGCGCCCACCATGCGCCCCGATCAGCACCTGCTGGTGAACCTGAGCGGCCGTGGCGACAAGGACATCGGCACCGTGGCCGACCTGTCGGGGGCGGAATTCTTCTGCCGGCCTTCTTGCCGAGGTCAGGATGTCAAGGGCGGTCCTCAAGCTGTGCAGATCATGCAGGTTCAACGATGAGCCGTATCCAGGGTGTTCTCGAAGCGCTGAAGCTGCAGCGCCGCACCGCACTCATCCCCTACGTCACTTGCGGCGACCCGGCCGCTGACACCACGCCGCAGATCATGTGGGCGCTGGCCGAAGGCGGGGCCGACATCATCGAACTGGGCGTGCCGTTCTCCGACCCCATGGCCGACGGCCCGGTGATCCAGAAAGCCAGCGAGCGTGCGCTCGCCCGGGGCATCGGTGCTGTGCAAGTGCTGGCCGCCGTAGCTGAATTCCGCCACCGCAACCAGCACACGCCCGTGGTGCTGATGGGATACGCCAACCCGATCGAGCGCTACGACCAGCGCCACGGCGAGAACAGCTTCATCCGCGACGCCGCTGCCGCGGGTGTGGACGGCGTGCTGGTGGTGGACTACCCGCCTGAGGAATGCGAAGCCTTCGCGGCGCAGCTCCAGGTCGCCGGGCTGGACCTGATCTTCCTGCTGGCCCCCACCAGCACCGAGCAACGCATGAAGGACGTGGGGCGCATTGCCAGCGGGTATGTCTATTACGTTTCGCTCAAGGGCGTGACCGGTGCCGGCCACTTGGACGTGGCTGCCGTGGCAGAAATGTTGCCGCGCATCCGCCAGCATGTGCGCGTGCCCGTGGGTGTGGGTTTTGGCATCCGCGATGCAGCCACTGCCCGTGCGTTGGCGGCCTGCAGCGACGCCGTGGTCATAGGCTCGCGATTGATTCAGATACTGCAGGAAGAGACGCGCGAGAATGCAGCGACAGCGGCCCGTGATTTCATGGCCGAAATTCGAGCCGCGTTAGACCAGCAAGGAGCCCACGCATGAGTTGGTTAGAGAAACTTCTGCCGCCCAAGATGCAGCAGACCGACCCGGCCGAGCGCCGGGCGGTGCCTGAAGGCTTGTGGATCAAGTGCCCGTCTTGCGAGACGGTGCTCTACAAGAGCGATCTGGAGCAGAACCTCAATGTCTGCCCGAAGTGCGACCACCACCACCGCGTGGGCGCGCGCGCACGGTTGGATGCTTTTCTGGACCCTGAAGGCCGCTGGGAAATCGGGCAGGAAGTGGTGCCTGTGGACCCGCTGAAGTTCAAGGACAGCAAGAAATATCCGGCGCGGCTGAAAGCCGCGCTTGAATCCACAGGCGAGACCGACGCCCTGGTGGTGGTGGGTGGCGCGGTGATGAGCGTGCCCCTGGTGGCGGCCTGCTTCGAATTCGAGTTCATGGGCGGCAGCATGGGCAGCGTGGTGGGCGAGCGTTTCGTACGCGGCGTCGAAGCGGCCATCGACCAGAAAGTGCCCTTCGTCAGCTTCACTGCCACGGGCGGGGCGCGCATGCAGGAAGGCTTGCTCAGCTTGCTGCAGATGGCCAAGACCAATGCTTCACTGACGCGCTTGTCAAAAGCGGGGCTGCCCTACATCAGCGTGCTGACCGACCCGACCATGGGCGGGGTGTCGGCCAGCTTTGCTTTTGTCGGCGACGTGGTGATCGCCGAGCCGCGTGCCTTGATCGGCTTCGCAGGGCCGCGCGTGATCGAAAACACCGTGCGCGAGAAGCTGCCCGAAGGCTTCCAGCGCAGCGAGTTTTTGCTGACGACGGGCGCGCTGGACATGATCTGCGACCGGCGCAAGCTGCGCCCCACGATTGCGCGTGCACTGGCGATGTTGCAGCGGCAATCCGCTGACGCCGTGAGTTGACGAGCCCCCACGCTCGCTCTCGCTCGCTGCCCCGTCATTCGGAAATGAGGGGGTGCTCCGCGGCGGGCCCGGCGGCGCCGGTTCCCGCGCAGGTAGCTTGGCTTATAGACACCTCCTCGAAACGTGAAAAGTCTTGCTGAATGGCTGGCGCATTGCGCGGCGACACACCCGAAAACCATGGACCTTTCGCTGGAGCGGACGGTCGAGGTGGCGCGGCGTCTGGGTATTCGGTTCACCGTGCCCGTCTTCACCGTGGCGGGGACGAATGGCAAGGGCAGCACTTGCGCCATGCTGGAATCGATCTGCAGGCATGCGGGTTACCGCACGGGGCTGTATCAGAAGCCTGAGCTGGTGCATTTCGAAGAGCGCTGTCGCGTCGGCGGTGAGCCTGTGGCGGCGGATGAGTTGGTGCCGCACTTCGCTGCTGTGGAAGCAGCGCGCCTGAATGGCAAGGACAGCATCACGCTCACGCAATTCGAATTCAGCACCCTGGCCATCGCGCGGTTGTTGTCGCTGGCGCCGCTGGACGTGGTCATCCTGGAAGTGGGCCTCGGCGGGCGCTTCGATTCGGTGAATGCTTTCGACCCCGATTGCGCCGTCATCACCAGCATCGATCTGGACCACATGGAATGGCTGGGCCCCGACCGGGAAAGCATCGGCCTGGAAAAGGCGCAGATCATGCGCGCCGGCAAGCCGGTCATCGTCAGCGATCCCCTGCCCCCGGCCAGCGTGGTGGCGCATGCCGAAGCGATCGGCGCCGACCTGTGGATCGTAGGCCGCGACTTCAACCACACCGGCGACCGCCAGCAGTGGAACTGGGCTGGCCGGGGAAGGCGCTACAACGGCATGTCGTACCCGGCGTTGCGCGGCGCCAACCAGTTGCTCAATGCCGCCGGTGTGATTGCCGCGCTGGAAGCGCTGCGCTCGCAACTGCCGGTGAGCGCGCAGGCGATCCGCACCGGACTGGCCATGGTTGAACTGCCGGGGCGTTTCCAGATCGTGCCTGGCCAGCCCACCCTGGTACTGGACGTGGCGCACAACCCGCACGCCGTGGCTGCGCTGGCACTGAACCTGGACGCGATGGGCTATTTCCCGCGCACCCATGCCGTGTTCGGCGCCATGGCCGACAAAGACATCGCTGGTTTGCTGGTGCGCATGGCCCCGCTGGTGGACGCCTGGTATTGCTGCGATCTCGACAGCCCGCGGGCCGCGCGCGCCGACGCGCTGGCAGCACTGGCCGCATCGCTGCCGACCGGCACGGTGCCACGTGAAGTGACCGTGACCACCCACGCCGACCCGGCGGCTGCCTTGCAGGCTGCGGCGGCTGCGGCGGACCCGGCCGATAGAATCGTGGTTTTCGGCTCCTTCTACACCGTGGGCGGCGTGCTGAAAAAAGGTTTGCCGCGGCTGTCCGCGCCCCACTTGAACTGACTTGTGCCTTTGCCGTTGCCGCCTTTTCTGCGCTCCAAGCCCGACGCCAAGAAGCCCGATGCGGCTGCTGACGCCGACACCAGTGTGCAGGCAGCGCGTACACGCGCCAGGCAGCGTCTGGTGGGCTCCCTGGTGCTGCTGATCGCCGGCGTATTGGCATTCCCGTTGTTGTTTGAGACAGAGCCGCGCCCACTGGCCATGAACACGCCCATGAAGCTGCCGCAGCGCGACAGTGGCGTGGTGCGAGCGGCGCCAGTTTCCGCCGCCTCGCCTCCGGTGGCCATCGTGGCGCCGTTGCCGGCGGATGTTGGCGCAGAACAGCCTTCTACCGAGGCCCCGACTGTTTCGGCGGTGGCAGCGGCAGCGCCCCCGCCTGTTCAGGTGCCCTTGTCCTCGCCTGAATCCAGGTCTGAACTGAAGCCGGAGTTCAAGGCCGCTCCTGCTGTGCCCGCTCCCTCTGTGCCCGCTCCCGGTCCAGCCCTCCCCCAACCGGCAACTGCCGTCATTGAAGGTCGCTTTGTGGTCCAGGTCGGCGCTTTCAGCGACGCGCGCACGTTGCGCGAAGCGCGGCAGAAGGTCGAGGGTCTCGGGTTGAAGACTTACACCCAAGTCATCGACACAGCGGCCGGCCAGCGCACACGCGTGCGCGTGGGGCCGTTTGCCAGCCGTGCTGATGCCGAGGCTGCTGCCAAAACGATCAAGGGCGGGGGTCTGCCAGCGGCCATCCTCACGTTGTGACAGCCGAAGCAACGCCGCTGTTTTCCGGCGTTCCCCAACTCGGTTGGGTCGACTGGACGTTCTTGGCCGTGCTGGCGCTTTCGGTACTCATCGGCCTGTTCCGTGGCTTTGTTTTCGAGTTGATGTCGCTGGCAGGCTGGTTGGTGGCCTGGTTCGGCGCGCAGTGGGCTGCGCCGCTGCTGGCGCCTTACCTGCCGGTATCCACGCCCGATTCGCCCTTGCGCCTTGCGGCTTCCTTCATCCTATGTTTTGTGGCGGTTTTGGTGGTGTGGGGCCTACTGGCCAAGGCATTGCGCATGCTGGTGCACGCCACGCCGCTTTCCTTGCCCGACCGTTTTCTGGGCGCTGGTTTTGGCGTGCTGCGCGGCGGCGTGCTGCTGCTGGCGGTGGCCAGCGTCATCGCGCTGACGCCGGCGGCACAATCCAGTGCGTGGCGTTTATCTCAAGGGGCGCGCTGGCTGGAACTGGGCTTGCAGGCCGTCAAACCCCTGCTGCCGCCAGGTAGCGAACGTTGGTTCCCGGCTTGACGGCGCGCCATTTGCCTTCATTTTCTTTCAGTCCATCAGACTTTTTCAGGAATCCCAGGCCATGTGCGGCATTGTTGGCGTCCTATCGCAAGCCCCTGCCAATCAGCTGATCTATGACGCGCTGCTGCTGCTGCAGCACCGCGGTCAGGACGCGGCCGGCATCGTCACCATGCAGGGCACCAAGTGCTTCATGCACAAGGCGCGCGGCATGGTGCGCGATGTCTTCCGCACGCGCAACATGCGCGGCTTGCCAGGTACGGCGGGGTTGGGGCAGGTGCGCTACCCCACCGCAGGCAATGCCTACAGCGAAGAAGAAGCGCAGCCCTTCTACGTCAACGCGCCCTTCGGCATCGTGCTGGTGCACAACGGCAACCTGACGAACGCACAGGCACTGAAAGCCGAGCTGTTCGACATCGACCGCCGGCACATCAACACCGAAAGCGACACCGAGGTTCTCATCAACATCCTCGCGCACGAGCTGGAACTGGCCGTGCGCGACCACCCCTTGTCGCCTGAAGCCGTGTTCAAGGCCGTGGCCGCCGTGCACCGGCGCCTGAAGGGCAGCTATGCCGTGGTGGCGCTGATTGCCGGGCACGGCTTGCTGGCTTTCCGCGACCCCTTCGGCATCCGCCCGCTGTGCATGGGCAACGGCGCCGACGGCGGCTTCATGGTGGCCAGCGAATCGGTGGCGCTCGAAGGTTCGGGCTATGCATTGCAGCGCGACGTGGCGCCAGGCGAAGCCATCTTCGTCGACCTGCAAGGCCAGGTGCATGCGCGCCAATGTGCCGCCATGCCGACGCTGCACCCCTGCATGTTCGAATATGTCTACCTGGCGCGGCCCGATTCGGTGATGGACGGCATCAGCGTTTATCAAGCGCGTTTGAACCTGGGCGAGACGCTGGCACAGCGTGTGATCAACGCCATGCCGCCGCAGGACATCGACGTCGTCATTCCCATTCCCGAAAGCAGCCGGCCGAGCGCCATGCAGCTGGCGCACCGCATCGGCAAGCCCTACCGCGAAGGCTTTGTGAAGAACCGTTATGTCGGCCGCACCTTCATCATGCCGGGCCAGGAAGTGCGCAAGAAGAGCGTGCGCCAGAAGCTCAATGCCATCGGCGTGGAATTCAAGGGTCGCAACGTGCTGCTGGTGGACGACAGCATCGTGCGCGGCACCACCAGCAAAGAGATCGTTCAGATGGCGCGCGAAGCCGGCGCGCGCAAGGTCTACATGGCCAGTGCCGCGCCGCCCGTTCGCTTCCCCAACGTCTACGGCATCGACATGCCGACCAAAGACGAGCTGATCGCGCACAACCGCAGCATCGAAGAGATTCGCCAGTTCATCGGCGCCGACGCGCTGATCTACCAGGACGTGGACGCGATGAAGCGTGTGGTCAGAGCGCTCAACCCGCAGGTGGTCAGCTTCGAGGCCAGCTGCTTCGACGGCCAGTACATCACCGGTGACGTGACCGCCGCCGACTTCGCCAGCATGGAAGCACAGCGACGCTTGCAGTTCGACGAGGAAGACGGCAACAACAACCGCAGCCGGCTTTCCCTGCAGAGCGCTGAAACTGCGGAAAACACAGGAACAGGCCCGGCATGATCCCCAAGACCGATCTGCCCAGCGGCCTGCACCGCGACACGCTGGCGGTGCGCGAAGGCTTGCCCGCCACGCCCTGGGGTGAAAACTCAGAGGCGCTGTTCCTCACCAGTTCTTTCGTGCACCCGAATGCGGCCACGGCCGCGCGGCGCTTCGCGAACGAAGAAGAAGCCTTTGTCTACAGCCGCTTCGGCAACCCGACGGTGACGATGATGGAACGCCGGCTGGCCGCGCTGGAAGGCACCACGGGCTGCATCGGCACCAGCAGTGGCATGGCTGCCAGCTTGCTGTTGGTGATGGGCTTGCTCAAGGCCGGCGATCACATCGTCTGTTCGCAAAGTGTGTTCGGCAGTACCCTGCGCCTGTTTCAGGACTTCGCCCGCTTCGGTGTCGAGACCACTTTCGTGTCGCAGACCGATTTGGCGCAGTGGCGTGCAGCCATGCGCCCTGCCACCAAGCTGCTTTACGCCGAGACACCCAGCAACCCGCTGACCGAGGTTTGCGACATCCGCGCCCTGGCCGACCTGGCGCATGAAGGCAGCGCCCTGCTGGCCGTGGACAACTGCTTTTGCAGCCCGGCATTGCAGCAGCCAGCCAGCCTGGGCGCCGACCTCATCGTGCATTCGGGCACCAAGTTCCTCGACGGTCAGGGCCGGGTGATTGCAGGCGCTGTCTGCGGACCCGCTGAGCTGATCGACAGCAAGCTGATGCCCGTGATGCGCAGCGCCGGCATGAGCCTGTCGCCGTTTAACGCCTGGGTCGTGCTGAAGGGCCTGGAGACGCTGGGCATCCGCCTGCAGGCGCAAAGTGCTGCGGCATTTGTATTGGCGCAATGGCTGGAAGCGCACCCTGCGGTTCAGCGCGTCTATCACCCCGGTCTGGCTTCGCACCCGCAACATGCGTTGGCCATGGCGCAGCAAAGCGGGCAGGGCGGGGCGGTGCTGAGTTTTGTCGTGCGCGCGCAGAAATCGGCCGCCGCAGGTGAAAGCGAAGCTGCAGAACGCGCGGCTGCCTTTTCCGTCATTGACGCCACCCGCATCTGCAGCATCACCGCCAATCTGGGCGACACGAAAACCACCATCACACACCCGTCCAGCACGTCGCATGGCCGCCTGACCGAGGCACAGCGCCAGGCAGCAGGTATCACCCAGGGCCTGATCCGGGTGGCCGTGGGGCTGGAACATCTGGGCGACCTGAAGACCGATCTGGCGCGCGGCCTCGATGCCCTGGCTGCCGCGTGTTGAAGCCATGAACCCGATGATCCGTACCCGCATTGCCCCATCGCCCACCGGCTTCCTGCACCTGGGCACGGCCCGCACTGCCTTGTATTCATGGGCCTATGCGCGCCACCACGGTGGCCAGTTCGTGCTGCGCATCGAAGACACCGACGTCGCGCGTTCGACGCAGGATTCGGTCCAGCAGATCCTGCACAGCATGCAGTGGCTGGGCCTGAACTACGACGAAGGCCCGGTCTATCAGATGCAGCGCCTGGGGCGCTATCACGAAGTTGCAGAAGCCATGATTGCTGCCGGCACGGCGTACCGCTGCTACAGCACGCCAGCCGAACTGGACGCCATGCGCGAAGCCCAGCGCGTGCGACGCGAGAAGACCCACTACGACCGCCGCTGGCGCCCGTTGCCCGGCAAACGCCTACCTGAGCCGCCGCCCGGCGTTCAACCGGTCGTGCGCTTTTGCAACCCTGAGGACGGCCTCGTCCACTGGGACGATCTGGTCAAGGGCTCGATCAGCATCAGCAACCACGAGATCGACGACCTCATCATCCTGCGCCCGCCGGCCGAGAGTGCGCCTGCCGGCAGCCTCGGCGTACCCACCTACAACTTCGCCGTCGTCGTCGACGATTGGGATATGCGGATCACTCACGTGTTTCGCGGCGACGAGCACATCAACAACACGCCCTGGCAGATCAACATCTTCCGCGCCCTGGGCGCGCCGCTGCCGCGCTTTGGCCACTGCCCGATCATCCTGGGCGATGACGGGCAGAAACTGTCGAAGCGCCGCGGCGCGGTCAGCGTCACGGCCTACCAGGACGCGGGCTACCTGCCCGAGGCGATGCTGAACTACTTGGCGCGCCTGGGCTGGAGCCATGGCGACGATGAAATCTTCAGCCTCCAGCAGATGGTGCAGTGGTTCGACGGCAGCCACCTGGCCAAGAGCCCGGCGCAGTGGGACCCCGCCAAGCTGGCCTGGGTCAATTCGCACTACATGAAACAGGCCAGCGATGAGCGGCTGGCAGGCCTGGTGCAGGCGCAGTTGTTATCACGCGGCGTGCAGGCCAGCGCCAAAGTTTCTCTGGCCCCGGCTGCTGCGCTGTTCAAGGACCGTTGCAGCACCGTGGTCGAGCTGACCGACTGGCTGCAGATGTACTTTGTGCCTGTGACGCCCTCGCCGGCCGATGTCGATGCACATTGCAACGAAGCCCTGCGTCCAGCTTTGCAGAGCCTGCGAGAAGCATTGACCACAGCAGCCTGGGACAAGGCCGGCATTGCCGCTGCGATCAAGCAAACGCTGGCAGCCCACGGCTTGAAGATGCCGCAACTGGCACCTGCCTTGCGCGTGCTGGTGTGCGGTCGTGCGCAGACGCCCTCGATCGACGCTGTTCTGGCGCTGTTTGAGCGCGACACCGTGCTGGCCCGTCTTCAGCACGTCTGAAAACTGGGCTATACTTTTAGGCTCGCTTGAGCAGAGCGGGGTAGACAAGAAGTAGATCAGAAAAGTGAAGAAGCTATTCTGATTTTTGAGGGTTTGGGGGTATAGCTCAGCTGGGAGAGCGCTTGCATGGCATGCAAGAGGTCATCGGTTCGATCCCGTTTACCTCCACCAAAAATCACTGTTGTTGTTTTCAAGCTTCTGTTCGACAAGTGGTCCCAGTCATTGCTCAAGAGATAGGAAGTTTGCAAGTCCCCTTCGTCTAGAGGCCTAGGACACCACCCTTTCACGGTGATTACAGGGGTTCGAATCCCCTAGGGGACGCCAAGTTCACTGCACTTGGAAGCACTGCACAGGCAGTGGTTCAAAGCGGTATGGAGTGGTAGTTCAGTTGGTTAGAATACCGGCCTGTCACGCCGGGGGTCGCGGGTTCGAGTCCCGTCCACTCCGCCAACATGAAGAAGAAACGGGCCGCATGATTCAGTTCATGCGGCCCTTTTTCTTTGTTACGCCCTGTTGCGGGCCCAAGCTCCTAGGGCAAGTCCTGACGCGACGCTGCTTGTCAGCACCCTGCTTCAACGCTGACATTTAGTGGCCACGCCAACAGGGGGTGGGAAACGAGTCCATCACCGTGGCGTAACCA
>JBBQXN010000073.1:0-16120 GCA_038209585.1 Burkholderiales bacterium | reverse complement strand
CCGGCCACGTTGACGTCGATGATCTTCCAGGCCGGTGCGTCGGTACCCTTGTCCATGCGGTAGTCGAGCTTGATGGGCTCGCCCTTGCCGCGTACTTCGGTCTGCACCACCACCTGGCTGCTGCCACCCACGGGCAGCGTCTTGGTGACTTCGACGGTCTGGTCTTTCACCTGCGTCAGGGCGCCGGCGTAGACGCGCACTAGCAGGGTCTTGAATTCAGCCTGCAGCTTGTTGCGCTGATCGGCCGTGGCGCCGCGCCATTGCGGGCCCACGGCGGAACGTGTCATGACCTCGAAGTTCACGCTGGGCAGCACCTTGCTGTCGACCAGGCTGATGATGCGGTTGATGTCGCCGTCCTGAATAGCCGAGTCTTTCTTCGCGGCTTCGATGACATCGACAGAAATCTGCCTCACCAGCGCCTCGGGCGTGCCGGCTGCAGCCTGGGCAGAGATGGCCACCGTGGCAGTTGCCAGGGCGAAGGCTGAAGCGGTGAGCAAGTTCTTGAACATGGGGTCCTTTCGGGGAAAGCGTGTGTCTTACTTCTTAGTCAATGACTTCTTTGCCAGCTACTTTTTAGGTAGTGGCGCTGGCACCTGCGAGGCAGGCGCAGGTTTTTGGAGCGGCGCCGGGGGCTTGGGTTCCGTGGGATCGTTGGCGAACTCGTCGATGAAGGGCGGTGCACCGTCGTAGATGTCGCTGCGGCGGCGTTGCAGGTAGCCGTCGCGCAGGAAGCTGTAGCGGTCCAGGGCGATCTGGTCGAACAGCTTGGTGGCGTCCAGCAGGCTGGCGCGCAGTTCCACGATCTCCAGCGAGGTGATGGCCAGTGCGTCGCCGCTGCTGGCGGCCAGATTGGAGGCCGACACCTGCCTGTCAGCCACCAGGCCGAAGGTGTCGCGCACGGTGGACGGCCCCAGCAGCGGCAACATCACGAATGGCCCGCTGCCCACGCCCCACACGGCCAGCGTCTGGCCGAAGTCTTCGTTGCGCCGCAGCATGCCGAATTCGGTGGCCGGGTCCAGCACGCCGGCGAAACCCATCACCGTGTTGGTGAGGAAGCGAAATCCCATCTCCAGCCCGCTGCCGATCTTGCCTTGCAGCAGGTGGTTCACCGCCGAGCCGATGTCGCCGATGTTGCCGAAGAAGTTCGACACGCCGGTGCGCAGCAGCTCGGGCACCGCGTCGCGGTAGACGGTGGCCACGGGTTTGACGACCGCCTGGTCCAGGCCATCGTTGAAGGCGTAGACCTTGCGGTTCCAGTTTTCCCAGGGGTCCGCTGGCGAAACGGCAGCGGCGGGCTGGGTATCGCGGGCCGTCGTGGCACATCCCGTCATGGCGAAGCTGGCTGCCAGGGCAGCGGCCAGGAGGCTGGCGCGCACTGCGCTCGAAGTGGCGGTCATTTCAAGCTTCCTGGAGCGTTTGCAGGGGCCGTGGCGGGGGCCTCGGCCGGCGTTGCAGTGCCGGCATCATCGGCACGGCCGGTGATGAACTGGCCGATCAGGTTTTCCAGCACCACGGCCGATTGCGTTTGCGCGATGGTGTCGCCGCTGGCCAGGTTGGCGTCGTCGCCACCGGGCGACAAGCCCACGTACTGGTCGCCCAGCAACCCGGATGTCAGGATCTTGGCCGCCGTGTCTTTGGGAAACTGGAAGTCGTTTTCGATGTCCAGGGTGACCAGGCCCTGGAAGGTCTTGGGGTCCAGCGTCACGGACTGCACGCGCCCCACCAGCACACCTGCAGCGCGCACCGCAGCGCGCGGCTTCAGCCCGCCGATGTTGTCGAAGCGGGCTTGCACGGTGTAGGTGGCACCGCCGGTGATGCTGCCCAGGTTGGCGGCCTGTAGTGCCAGGAAGGCCAGCGCGCCCATGCCCAGCAGCACGAACAGCCCGACCAGGGCTTCGGTGCTGCGCTTATTCATGGTTCACCATCATTGAACACTACCTTCCCGCGTCGGGGCATCAGGGGGTGGAAAACATCAGGGCCGTGAGCACGAAGTCCATGGCCAGGATCCACAAAGAAGAAATGACCACGGTGCGCGTGGTCGCGTAGGCCACGCCTTCAGGCGTGGCTTCGGTCTCGAAGCCCTGGTAGAGCGCAACCACGGTGCAGATCACGCCGAACGCCAGCGCCTTGACCAGGCCGTTGCCCACATCGCGCCACCAATCCACCTGAGTCTGCATGATCGACCAGAAATTACCGGCGTCCACGCCGATCATCTTCACGGCCACCACCCAGGCACCCAGGATGCCCACGGCCGAGAACAACGCCGCCAGCAGCGGCATGGAAACGATGCCGCCGATGAGGCGCGGCGCCAGCACGCGGGCTTTGGGGTCGATGGCCATCAATTCCATGGCCGCGATCTGCTCGCCGGCTTTCATCAGGCCGATTTCCGCCGTCAGCGAGGTGCCTGCGCGCCCGGCGAACAGCAAGGCGGCGACCACGGGCCCGAGTTCGCGCACCAGAGACAGGTTGACGATCAGCCCCAGGCTTTCTTGCGCGCCGTAGGTTGAAAGCGCGTAATACATCTGCAGCGCCAGCACGAAACCCACAGCCAGGCCAGAGGCCAGGATGATGATGAGCGAGCGGTTGCCGATGGCGTAGATCTGCGCCACCACCAGGCTGAAGCGGCGCAGCGACGCTGGCACCGCACGCAGCAGGTCCAGAAAGAACAAAGCCGCGTGGCCCCAGCCGCGCAACTGGTTCAGGGCCCAGGCGCCCAGTTGAGCCAGCGTGTTCATGGCTTGAAGCCGAAGTCTTCAGCCATCGCGGGTGCCGGGTAATGGAATTTCACCGGGCCATCGGGCTCGCCGCGGACGAACTGGCGCGTTTCCGGGTCGGCGCTGGCCATCAATTCTTCTGGTGTTCCTTGCGCCACGATGCGCCCCTGCATGGCCAGCAGCACCACATGGTCGCTGATGGCCATGCATTCGGAAACGTCATGGCTGACGACCAGACTGGTGGCGCCGGTGACGTCGTTGAGCGTGCGGATGAGCTTGGCAGCCACGCCCATGCTGATCAGGTCCAGACCGGCGAAAGGCTCGTCGTACATGATGAGTTCGGGGTCCAGCGCGATGGCGCGGGCCAGCGCGATGCGCCTGGCCATGCCGCCCGAGACTTCGCTGATGCGCAGGCCCGCCGCGCCGCGCAGGCCCACGGCGTTGAGTTTCAGCAGCACGATGTCGCGCACCATGGCTTCAGGCAATTCGGTGTGTTCGCGCAGCGGGAAGGCCACGTTCTCGAACACGGTCAGGTCGGTGAACAAGGCGCCGAACTGGAACAGCATGCCCAGGCGGCGCCGCAGCTTGAAGAGCTGGCCCGTGTTGCGGGTGTCGATGGTCTCACCGTCGAAGATCACGCGGCCTTGGCTGGCCCGGTGCACGCCGCCTATCAGGCGCAGCAGCGTCGTCTTGCCGCAGCCCGAGCCACCCAGGATGGCCGTGACCCTGCCACGCGGAAACTGCAGCGAGACGTCTTTGAGGATCAGCCGGCTGGGGTCGTAGCCAAAGCTGACATGGTCGATTTCGACGAGAGGAGGGGAGGTTTTCAAGGCCGCCGGATTCTCGCACGCATGTGCTGGAGAGCAGGGTTACACCCGATGACCTGCCGTTTCCGTGGTTCGAACGGGCACCGCGGCAGAATCAAACCATGAAGCCACCACCTCATACCGCAGAACTGCGCCAACGCCTGCGCGGCTTGTCGCCCACGCAAGCTGAAATGATGCGCCAGGTGATGCGCCTGCATGCCGCTGGCGACAAGCTGATGTCGGCGCAGTGGCTGCTGCAGCTGGCGCGCGAGGCGCCGGAGCATCCCGAAGTGCTGGTCTGGCAGGGCCTGCGTCATGTCGAGTCCGGCCAGTGGCAGCCAGCCACCGTAGCGCTGTTGCGGGCCACAGCGCTGCGGCCAGACGATGTCAAGCTGTGGGCCCTGCTGGCTACAGCCCAGAGCTATCTGGACGACGCCGGTGCCGTGCTGCACAGCCTGGCTCAGGCCGAACGCTGCGCCGGCAGCGCTGCGGATTGGCTGAAGCTGAGCATCGAGTACGACCGCCAGGGCTTCTTCGAGCAGGCCTGGGACGCGGCTGACAAGCTGCTGCAGTTGGCGCCGCGCTCAGTGACGGGCCTGCTGCAGCGTTCGCGTTGCAGCAAGGCATTGGGCCGCGCCGATCTGGCGGCTGCCGATTGCCGCCAGCTCATTCAGATGGACAGCGAAGTGGCGCGCGCGTGGTTTGCCCTGGTCGATCTGAAAACCGTGGCTTTGAGCGCAGACGAATTGCAATTGCTGCAAACACATGCGCAGCGCGCCGGTTTGCCGCAGGCTGAACTGCAGTTTCTTGAATTTGCGCTGGGCAAGGCGCTGGAAGACGCGGGCGAGTTCGAGTCGGCTTTGACGGTATTTCGCCGCGCCAATGACCGCGTGCGCGCTGGCCTGCCGTGGAACAGCGCCGGTTTTGCCGCGCGGGCGCAGGCATTGCAAGCGGCTTTCAGCAGCGGCACGGCGGCGCAAGCCGAAGCGCAGGGCCGCGAAGTCATCTTTCTCGTCGGCATGCCGCGTTCTGGCAGCACCTTGATCGAACAGGTGCTGGCCAGTCATTCGTCTGTGGAAGGTGCCAGCGAGCTGCCTTACCTGAACCAGGTGATCGACGCCGAATCGCGCCTCCGCGGCCAGCCCTTTCCGGCCTGGGTGGGCCGCACCACAGCGGCCGACTGGACGCGACTGGGGCAGGATTACCTGCGCATCAGCGCGCGCTGGCGCCGCCAACGGCCGATCGCCACCGACAAGCTGCCCGACAACTGGATGCTGGCCGGTGCGGCCCTGGCCATGCTGCCCGAGGCCCGTGTCATCGACTGCCGGCGCGAGGCGCTGGAAACCTGCTGGTCTTGCTACAAGCAGCTGTTCGGGCCGGGCCTGGCGGCGTTCAGCTACGACTTCGACAGCATGGCGCAGTACTGGAAGGCTTGCGAAAACATGGGCGACCTGCTGGTGCAGCAGCGGCCCCAGCGCTTTCGCGTCCAAAGCTATGAAGCCTTGGTGCAGGCACCGGAAGTGCAAATCCGCGAACTGCTGGAATTTTGCGGGCTGTCTTTCGAGCCTGGCTGCATGAGCTTTCACACCGCGCAGCGGGCCATCCGTACACCCAGCGCCCTGCAGGTGCGCCAGCCGATGGTCAGTACGTCGAACCCAGCGCTGCGTTATGGCGAATTGCTGGCGCCGTTGCGCGCCGCACTGGCAGCGCGGCAGCACCATTGAAAAGGGCCTGACAGCAAGAGAAGTGTCTCTTGCTGTCAGGCCCAGGCCTTGTCTCAAGCTGCCGATGGCAGCAGCGAAATCAGGCGGCGGTTTCGGCCTTGCGGCGGCGGGCGGCGATGCCACCCACTGCGGCCAGGCCCAGAGCCATGAGGGCGTAGGTGGCAGGCTCGGGCACCACGGTGATGCCCAGGTTCGGCGTGCTTTCGAAGGCGTAGCTCAGGATGGCTGCAGGAAAACCGTTGGTCGCGCCATTGCGCATTTGCGCCCAGCCGTAATGCACGGTGTTCGTGCCTTCGCTGGTAAAGCGGAAACCAAAGAAGCGATCACCAGGTGTCAGGAACGCATTGGCGCCAATGCCGCCGGCAATGGTCTGGACGATGAAGCTACTGGCGGGGCCGACAGTCGAGCCGGGGGCCAGCGATGCCACTTCATCGAAGCTGCCGACGTAGCCGTTGGCTGCGTCAGCGATGCGCGCAAAGAATGCCAGTCCGTCGCTGTTGTTGTAAATGTTCATGTCCCAGCCGGCGTTGCCGACGCTGGTTGAGCCCGTGACGACATTCAGGTACAAGCCGTCGATGCTGTTTTCGATGGTGATGGGCGGACCCGTGTAGGTCACAACAACGGCGTGAGCTGGGCTGGCAATGGCCATCAGGCTGGCCATGGCCGACATGGCAGCAAGGGTCTTGGTCCGCATAAGAAAAACTCCTGTGAGAAGAAATTGGTTGAGAAAAGAAGTCTTGGCGAATGCCAGAGGATTCCCGCCTCATGGTTCCACTGGATTGAGGGGGTAACAACCCCTCATCTGCGGTGTGCAGGCGCGGTGAACCGGCGCGGTATGCCGGCGCGGTCTGTTCGCGCGTGCTCCGTGACACGCCCAGCGCCGTCAGCGGTGCAGGTCACTGCGGCAGGTCAGCGCGGCAGCCGCGTTTGACCCATCAGGAACCGATCCACTTCCCGCGCCGCCTGCCGCCCTTCGCGGATGGCCCACACCACCAGGCTCTGCCCGCGGCGCATGTCGCCCGCTGCAAACACCTTGTCCACGCCGGTCTTGTAGCCCGTGACGTCGTCCACCCCGGCCTTGGCATTGCCGCGCGCGTCTTTCTCGACGCCAAAGGCGTCCAGCATGCTGCCCACGGGCGAGCTGAAACCCATGGCCAGCAGCACCAGATCGGCGGGGTGGTCGTTCTCGGTGCCGGGCACTTCGACCATCTTGCCGCCCTGCCAGGCTACCTGCACCGTCTTCAGGCCCACGACGCGGCCCTTGTCCTTGCCCGTGCCGGCCACCAGCGACTTGGTGGCGATGGCGAACTCGCGCTCGCAGCCTTCTTCATGGCTGCTGCTGGTGCGCAGCTTGGTCGGCCAGTAAGGCCAGGTCAGCGGGCGATTTTCTTCTTCGGGCGGCTGCGGCATCAGCTCGAACTGCGTCACGCTGGCCGCGCCATGGCGGTTGCTGGTGCCCACGCAGTCGCTGCCGGTGTCGCCACCGCCGATGACGATGACATGCTTGCCTGTGGCCATGATCTGGCCCTTGACCTTGTCGCCGGCCACCACCTTGTTCTGCATCGGCAGGAACTCCATGGCGAAGTGCACGCCGTCGAGTTCACGGCCGGGCACGGGCAGGTCGCGGCTGGTTTCGCTGCCGCCGGTCAACACCACGGCGTCGAAATCGGCTTTCAGTTGGTCGGGGCTGATGGTGTCTTGTGCGTCGTTGGTCACCTTGGCTGCCGCGCCCTCTGTGGCCATGGCACCCACCAGCACGCCGGTGCGGAAGACCACGCCTTCAGCTTCCATCTGCGCCATGCGGCGGTCGATGTGGGTCTTCTCCATCTTGAAGTCGGGAATGCCGTAGCGCAGCAGGCCGCCGATGCGGCTGTTCTTCTCGAACACCGTCACGGCATGGCCGGCTCGGGCCAGCTGTTGTGCAGCAGCCAGGCCGGCCGGACCGCTGCCGACGATGGCGACCGTTTTGCCCGTGGCCAGCTTGGGCGGCAGGGGTTGCACCCAACCTTCGGCCCAGGCGCGGTCGATGATGGCGTGCTCGATGCTCTTGATGCCCACCGCGTCGTCGTTGACGTTCAGCGTGCAGGCGGCCTCGCAGGGTGCCGGGCAGATGCGGCCGGTGAATTCCGGGAAGTTGTTGGTTTGGTGCAGCACGTCGATGGCGCTTTGCCAGTCGTTGCGAAACACCAGGTCGTTGAAGTCCGGAATGATGTTGTTCACCGGGCAGCCGCTGTTGCAGAACGGCGTGCCGCAGTCCATGCAGCGGGCGGCCTGAACCTTGCCCTGTTCTGCGTTGAGCGTGATGACGAACTCTTTCCAGTTCTTCAGGCGCTGCTTCGGCGGCTCGTAGCCTTCTTCGAGCCGTTCATATTCCATGAACCCGGTGATCTTGTTCATCTTGCTTGCCTCGACAAATGCGGGATGGGGGATTTCACTTGGCGTCCAGGCTGGCGACCGAACCCTGCGCCTTGGCCGTGACTGCCTTCGCCTGAAACAGCGCTGCGCGCTCGGCCAGGGCACGCTTGTACTCATGCGGGAAGACCTTGACGAACCTGGCGCGCGATGCCGCCCAGTGGTCCAGGATTTCGCGCGCACGCAGGCTGCCCGTCCAGCGGTGGTGGTCTTCGATGAGCTTTTTCAGAATGGCCTCATCAGGCAGCTCGAGGTGCAGCCCCAGCGCAGCCACACCCGCCTGCTGCTCGCGCGGCAGCACGTTGTCCAGCGCCACCATCGCGGTGTTGCAGCGGCTGGCGAAATGGCCGTCTTCGTCGAACACATAAGCCACGCCGCCGCTCATGCCGGCGGCGAAGTTGCGGCCGGTGCGGCCCAGCACGGCCACGGTACCGCCGGTCATGTATTCGCAGCCGTGGTCGCCCGTGCCTTCGACGACTGCCGTAGCACCGCTCAAGCGCACGGCGAAGCGCTCGCCTGCCACGCCGCGGAAGAAGGCTTCGCCGCTGGTGGCGCCATACAACGCGGTGTTGCCGACGATGATGTTCTTCGCCGCGTCACCCCTGAAGTCGATGCTGGGCCGCACGGCGATGCGCCCGCCGCTCAGGCCTTTGCCGGTGTAATCGTTGGCGTCACCGATCAAGTACATGGTGATGCCGCGCGCCAGGAAAGCGCCGTAGCTCTGGCCGCCCGTGCCTTCCATCTGAAGGAAGATGGTGTGGTCGGGCAGGCCTTCCGGCCGCTGGCGGATGAGCTCGCCAGAGAGCATGGTCCCCAGGCTGCGGTTGCGGTTGCGCGCTTCTTCCAGCAACTGCACTTTTTCGCCGCGCTGGATGGCCGGCTGGCACTTCTCGATCAGCTTGACGTCCAGCGCGTTCGCCAGGCCGTGGTCTTGCTCTTCAGTGTGGTGGCGCGGCACATCGGCCGGCACCGGCGCTTGGTAGAAGATGCGGCTGAAGTCCAGGCCGCGGGCTTTCCAGTGTTCGATGCCTTTCTTCGTGTCGAGCAGTTCGGTGCGGCCGATCAAATCGTCGAATTTGCGCACACCCAGCTGCGCCATGATCTGCCGTGCTTCTTCAGCGATGAAGAAGAAGAAGTTCACCACATGTTCAGGTTTGCCTGCGAACTTGGCGCGCAGCACCGGGTCTTGCGTGGCCACGCCTACGGGGCAGGTGTTGAGGTGGCACTTGCGCATCATGATGCAGCCTTCCACCACCAGCGGCGCGGTGGCGAAGCCGAACTCATCGGCACCCAAGAGCGCGCCGATGACGACGTCGCGCCCGGTTTTCATCTGCCCGTCGGCCTGCACACGAATGCGGCTGCGCAGGCGATTCATCACCAGGGTCTGCTGCGTTTCTGCCAGGCCCAGTTCCCAGGGTGTGCCGGCATGCTTGATGCTCGACCAGGGCGATGCGCCCGTGCCGCCGTCGTGCCCGGCAATCACCACGTGGTCGGCCTTGCACTTGGTCACGCCGGCAGCGATGGTGCCCACGCCCACCTCACTGACCAGCTTGACGCTGATGGCAGCGCGCGGGTTGGCGTTCTTCAGGTCGTGGATGAGTTGCGCCAGGTCTTCGATGGAATAGATATCGTGGTGCGGCGGCGGGCTGATCAAACCCACGCCGGGCACGCTGTAGCGCAGGTAGCCGATGTAGTCGCTGACCTTGCCGCCGGGCAGCTGCCCGCCTTCGCCAGGCTTGGCGCCCTGGGCCATCTTGATCTGGATCTGGTCGGCGCTGACCAGGTATTCGGTGGTCACGCCGAAGCGGCCGCTGGCCACCTGCTTGATCTTGCTGCGCAGGCTGTCACCGGCTTGCAGCGCGATGTCGGACTCGACCACGCCTTTGCCGATGATGCTGCTGACCATCGTGCCCGCCGTCACCGCGATGCCCTTCAGTTCATTGCGGTAGCGCGCCGGGTCTTCGCCGCCTTCGCCGGTATTGCTTTTGCCGCCAATGCGGTTCATGGCGATGGCCAGCGTGGTGTGCGCTTCGGTGCTGATGCTGCCCAGGCTCATGGCGCCGGTGGCGAAGCGCTTGACGATCTCGGCCGCAGTTTCGACCTCGTCGATGGGGATGGCCTTGGCGGGGTCGACCTTGAACTCGAACAGGCCGCGCAGCGTCATGTGGCGCTGGCTCTGGTCGTTGATGATCTGAGCGTATTCCTTGTAGGTGTCCCAGCGGTTGGCGCGCGTGCTGTGTTGCAGCTTCGCAATGGCGTCGGGCGTCCACATGTGCTCTTCGCCGCGCACGCGCCAGGCGTATTCGCCGCCGGCGTCGAGCATGCGGGCCAGCACCGGGTCATCGCCAAACGCCTGAGCGTGCATGCGAAGTTTCTCTTCGGCCACCTCGAACACGCCGATGCCGCCCACCTGGCTGGCGGTGCCGCGGAAATACTTGTCGACGAAGCTCTTCTCAAGTCCGATGGCTTCGAACAACTGCGCGCCGCAATACGACATGTAGGTGCTGACACCCATCTTCGACATGATCTTGCTCAGACCCTTGCCCACGGCCTTGATGTAGTTGGTGATCGCCTTCTCGGCGTCTTCCGCAGCGGCGGTGCTGCCCTGCAATTCCAGCAGGGTCTCCATTGCCAGATACGGGTGCACGGCTTCAGCGCCGAAGCCGGCCAGCACCGCGAAGTGGTGCACTTCGCGCGCGCTGCCGGTTTCCACCACCAGGCCGGCCGTGGTGCGCAGACCCTCGCGCACCAGATGGTGGTGCACGGCAGACAAAGCCAGCGCGGCGGGAATGGCCACCTGGTGGCGGTTCATCGCGCGGTCGCTGATGACGATGATGTTGTGGCCGCTGCGGATGGCGTCCACCGCTTCAGCGCCCAGGCTGGCCAGCTTGGCCTCGATGCCTTCGCGGCCCCAGGCCACCGGGTAGGTGATGTCCAGCGTGAAGCTCTTGAACTTGCCGTGGGTGTGGGCGGCGATGTCGCGCAGGCGCGCCATGTCGTCGAAGTCCAGCACCGGCTGGTTCACTTCAAGCCGCATCGGCGGGTTCACCGCGTTGATGTCCAGCAGGTTCGGCTTGGGGCCGATGAAGCTGTTCAGCGACATCACGATGGCTTCGCGGATAGGGTCGATCGGCGGGTTGGTGACCTGGGCGAACAGCTGCTTGAAGTACGAATAGAGCGGCTTGTCCTTGTCAGACAGCACCGCCAGCGGGCTGTCGTTGCCCATGCTGCCGGTGGCTTCTTCGCCGTTGGCAGCCATGGGCGCGATCAGGAACTTCAGGTCTTCCTGCGTGTAGCCGAAGGCCTGCTGGCGGTCGAGCAGGCTTTCGCTGAAAACTTGCGGCGGTGCCTTGGCTTCGATGCTGTCCAGCCGGATGCGCACGTTGTCGATCCACTGCCGGTACGGACGCGCATTGGCGAACTGCGTCTTCAGCTCTTCGTCTTCGACGATGCGGCCCTGTTCCAGGTCGATCAGGAACATGCGGCCGGGCTGCAGGCGCCACTTCTTGACGATCTTGTTTTCGGGGAACTGCAGCACGCCGCTCTCGGACGCCAGCACCACCAGGTCGTCGTCGGTGACGACATAGCGGGCAGGGCGCAGGCCGTTTCGGTCCAGCGTGGCGCCGATCTGCTTGCCGTCGGTGAAGACCATCGCGGCCGGGCCGTCCCAGGGTTCCAGCATGGCGGCGTGGTACTCGTAGAAAGCGCGGCGCCGCGCGTCCATGCCTTCGTGGTTTTCCCAGGCTTCGGGAATCATCATCATCGCCGCCTGCGCCAGCGGGTAGCCGGCCATGGTCAGCAGTTCCAGCGCGTTGTCGAACGTGGCGGTGTCGCTCTGGTGGTCCAGGCTGATGGGGTAGAGCTTTTGCAGGTCGTCCCCCAGCACGGGGCTCTTCATCACGCCTTCGCGGGCCCGCATCCAGTTGAAGTTGCCTTTGACGGTGTTGATCTCGCCGTTGTGCGCCACCATGCGGTAAGGGTGGGCCAGCGGCCATTCCGGGAAGGTGTTGGTGGAAAAGCGCTGGTGAACCAGGGCCAGGGCCGAGACGGCGCGCGGGTCGGACAAGTCCTTGTAATAAACGCCCACCTGGTTGGCCAGCAGCAAGCCCTTGTAGATGACGGTGCGGCAACTCATGCTCGGCACGTAGTACTCGCGGCTGTGGGTGAGCTTGAGCGCCTGGATGGCGGCGCTGGCGGTCTTGCGGATGACGTACAGCTTGCGTTCCAGCGAGTCGGGCACGATGACATCGGCGCCGCGGCCGATGAAGATCTGCTTGATCACCGGCTCCTTGGCTCGCACGGCCGGGCTCATCGGCATGCTCAGGTCCACCGGCACGTCGCGCCAGCCCAGCAGCACCTGCCCTTCGGCCTGCACGGCGCGCACGAGGGCCTGTTCGCAGGCCAGGCGGCTGGCATGTTCCTGCGGCAGGAAGATCATGCCCACGCCGTATTCACCCGGGGGCGGCAGTTGCACACCCTGGGCCGCCATCTCTGCGCGGTAAAGCTCGTCGGGCACCTGGATGAGGATGCCTGCGCCGTCCCCCATCAACTCGTCTGCGCCCACCGCGCCCCGGTGGTCCAGGTTTTCCAGGATCTTCAAGCCCTGCTCGATGATGCTGTGCGCCTTCGTGCCCTTGATGTGGGCGACGAAGCCCACGCCGCAGGCGTCGTGTTCTGCCGCGGGGTCGTACAGGCCATGGCTGGCCAGGTCGGCGATCTCGGCGTCGCTGGGGCCGCTGAAGCCGCTGAGGCGGGTCTCACCGCTGAGGGCGGCAGAGCCGGTGACTGGATGGGGCTGGGGCAAGGCGGTCTCCAAAGGAAACAAGGCGAGGTGGGGCAGGGACAGGGACACGGACAGGGACACGGACGCGGACACGGACAGGCTGAAAGCCGCCAGCCCTGGAAGTTACCGCAGTGCAGCATGAACAGCAACCCGATTATTCGGGGTCAGACCCCGCGATATCGGTATCCAGCACTAATTGAAGAAATTTGGGGACAGACCCCTTTTGCAGTCGTTGACGTCAACGCGGTGGCGACGCCTCAACCACGCGGTGTTCGGTCTGGCCTGCGAGGTCGCCCAGGGGCGCGGGGATGAAGCGGGCGGCTGTGGCGGTCAGCGGGCTGACCTGGCAGTTCCCATGCCCCGATGGCCCAGCCACCCAAGGCAGCGCGGCGCCAAACCGCTGCCTGGCTGGGAACGGCACCGCGGGCCAGGAATTGCCGGTAAGCCGCCTCGCGCTCGAAAGGCGTGTTGCCCAGGGCCCAGAACTCTGGCGGGTTCACCAGCAGCGCTTCTGGCTCGCCCGCCAGGCGCAGCCCAGCGCTGGTGAACTGCGGGTCGACGGCCTGTCCGTCCACCCAGGCCAGCAACTGCAGCAGCGTGCCGCCCGGCTCGACCGGTGCGCCGCGAAAACGCCCGTCCCACAGCGTGCCCTGCACGCCGTGGCGGCGGTTGTAGGCCGCCACATAGCGCCGCCCCAGGCTTTGCATCAGCTGGCTCAGGCCGGGGGCGCTCGCCGGGCGCAAGAGCAGCATCACCTCATCGTCCAGCAGCGCCCAGGCCAGCACCTGCACCTGCTGGGCCGGAGCCAGATCGCGCAGCGCGGCCAGATAAATCTGCCTGTCGGTGTCGTCGGCAAATACCGGCCGGCTGCCGTGGCCGCGCTGCACCACGCAATGGGCATGGCCGGGCAGTACCAGGCGGGGCAGGCGGGCCATGGCCGGTGCGCGGTGCTCAGTCGGGAAAGATGCGCCGCCCGGTCAGCCGGTGGTGCTCGCGCAGCGCATAGCGGTCGGTCATGCCGGCCACGTAATCGGCCACGGCGCGCGGGGCGTTGGGCTCGGCGGCAAAGTCTGCAGGCATGGCAGCCGGGTCGGCGCGGTAGGCACCGAACAGCTCGGCCAGCGCCGTGCGCGCCAGTGCTGTGCTCTGCGCCACCTGCGGATGCCGGTACAGGGCGCTGAAGAGAAAGCGCTTCAGTTCGGTGATTTGCGCCTGCAAAGCCGGGCTGAAGCCCACCAGCGGCGGCAGGTGGCGCACGGCTGGCGCGTCGGCAGGCGCGTGGGCCAGCAGGTTGGCCGTGGTGTGGGCCACCAGGTCGTCTATTTGCGCTGACAGCATGCGCCGCAATGTCTCGAACAGCAGCCGGCGGCCCGGCGCTTCAGCCAGCCCCGGGTAGTCGGCCATCACCTGCCGCTGGTGCTGCGCAAAAAGCGCCACCTCTTGCAGCTGGCCCATGCTGAGCAAGCCCGAGCGCACCCCGTCGTCGATGTCGTGCGCGTTGTAGGCCACGGCATCAGCCAGGTTCACCAGCTGTGCTTCCAGGCTGGGCTGCAGTCGGTCGATAAAGCGTCTGGCCGGGCCATCGGGCTCGGCGATCACCAGCCGCGCGGCGTGGCGGGCAGAACAGTGTTTCAGGATGCCTTCACGCGTCTCGAACGTCAGGTTCAGTCCGTCGAACGCGGGGTAGCGCACTTCCAGCCTGTCCACCACGCGCAGGCTTTGCAGGTTGTGCTCGAAGCCGCCATGCGCCTGCATGCATTCGGCCAGCGCGTCTTGCCCCGCGTGGCCAAAGGGGGTGTGGCCCAGGTCGTGCGCCAGGGCAATGGCTTCAACCAGGTCTTCGTTCAGCCGCAGCGCCCGCGCTGCGCTGCGGCTGAGTTGGGCCACTTCCAGCGAATGCGTCATGCGCGTACGGAAGAGGTCGCCTTCATGGTTGATGAACACCTGCGTCTTGTAGACCAGCCGGCGAAAGGCCGTGCTGTGCACGATGCGGTCGCGGTCGCGCTGGTGTTCGTTGCGTGGCGGGGCTGCGGCTTGCGGCACGCGCCGCCCCCGCGTTTGCTGCGGGTGGCTGGCCCAGGGGGCCAGGCCCGGGTGGCCTGCTTTCACCCTTTCACGCTGTAGCGCCGAATCACGCGCTCCACCAGCGCGTCAGGCACGGCACGCACGCCAGCGCGGCCCGGAGCGTCTATGACGACGAAGCGAATCTCACCTGCACTGGCCTTCTTGTCCAGCCGCATCAGCGCCAGCCATTGCGCGGTGGGCATGAAGGGCGCCTGCACGGGCAGGCCGGCAGCAGCCACGATGCTTTCGATGCGCGCGGCGAAAGCCGCGTCCACCCCACCCAGCTCAGCCGACAGGCTGGCCGCCATCACCATGCCGCAACCCACGGCTTCGCCGTGCAGCCACTGGCCATAGCCCATGCCGGCTTCGATAGCGTGGCCGAAGGTGTGGCCGAAATTCAGAATCGCGCGCAGGCCGCTTTCGCGTTCGTCCTGGCCCACCACGTCGGCCTTGATCTGGCAAGACCGGCGCACGGCGTGTGCCATGGCGTCTGCGTCGCAGGTCAGCAAGGCGGGGAGATGGGCTTGCGTCCAATCGAGGAAAGCCATGTCGGCAATCGGCCCGTATTTGATGACTTCGGCCAGGCCGGCCGACAGCTCGCGCCGTGGCAGCGTGGCCAGCGTGTCGAGGTCGCACAGCACGCGCGCGGGCTGGTAGAAGGCGCCGATCATGTTCTTGCCGCGCGGGTGGTTGATGGCCGTCTTGCCGCCCACGGAAGAATCCACTTGCGCCAGCAGGGTGGTGGGCACCTGCACGAAAGGCACGCCGCGCATGTAGCTGGCGGCGGCATAGCCGGTGATGTCGCCCACCACGCCGCCGCCCAGCGCAAAGAGCACGGTCTTGCGGTCGCACCCCTGGGCCAGCAAGTGGTCGAAGATCAGGTTCAGCGTTGCCCAGTCCTTGTGCGCTTCGCCGTCGGGCAGCAGCACGGTGGTGATCTGGGCGTAGTGCGGCGCCAGCGCCTGGCGCAATGCCGCTTCATACAGCGGCGCGACGACGGCATTGCTGACGATGACGGCATGTGCCGCACGGGGCAAGCCGGCCCAGGCAGCGGGCGCTGCGAACAGGCCGGGCTGGATCAGGATGTCGTAGCGGCTCTCAGCCGGTGCGCCGGTGGCGACGTGTACGACCTCACTTGGCTGAACAGGGGCATCCACAGGCAATGTCATGCCCGGAGTTTAAGTCGCAGCTTCACGCTGCCTGCCTTCACGCCGGGCTGTTTGGCGCTGCGGTGTCGATGGGCGAAGGCACGCGCGAAGCATCCACCAGGCCAGCGAGTTCCAGCTGCATCAGCACCATGCCCAGCAGACCCTGCACCGAAGGCCGCGCGGATTCGACCACGTAGTGCGCCGTGCGCCGATACAGCGGATCCCGCACGCGGTACAGCTCGCGCAGGCGCTGCAGCGGATTGGCTACCTGCAACAAAGGGCGGTGGTTGTCGTTGCGCAGGCGGCGATGCAGTTCATCGGCGGTGCTGCGCAGATAGATCACGTGGCTGCGCGAGTGCAATGCGTCGCGGTTGGAAGGGCGCAGCACCGCGCCGCCGCCGGTGGCCAGCACCGTGCCCGGGTGGCCAGTGAGTTGGTCGATCACTTCCTGCTCGACGTCGCGAAAGGC
>JBBQXN010000072.1:0-16123 GCA_038209585.1 Burkholderiales bacterium | reverse complement strand
TTTTGAAGTCGACGCAGTCCGGCCGGCAGATGGCCATCGGACTGCATGCCTTGCTCGACGGCCTGGTGCAGAACTGGATGCTCGACCCCGCTGAATTCAAGCTGCGCAGCGTGGGCATGCGGGCGCTGGACACCTACTTGGCAGGTTTGGCAGGTTTGGCAGGTTTGGCAGGGCTGGCAGGTTTGGCAGGGCTGGCGGCTGCGGCGTAATTCAGTTGCTTCATGTGCGTAACCGGCTGCTGTCAGCCACCACGACGCAGCCGGCGATGCGCCAGACACCCTCGTTCTGTTTGTCCAGCTGATAGGTGGCCAGCCAGTACTTGCCATTGCGGTCGCGCAGCTGCACAGCCTGGATGGCGCTGCTGGCGTCTGCCTCCACACGCTCGGGCAGGCGAAAGGCCACACTGCCGGGGTTGATGAGCATGGGATAGGCGCTGCGCACCATGGCCAAGAAGCGTTCGGCGTCGCCGAAGTGCTGCTGGATTGCCACGGTCGCGAGGGCATAGGCGCGCGTGGAGTCGCCGGATGCGAAGGCTGTCAGCTGCGCTTGCACCGTGCCGCGCAGGCTGCGCGTTTCTTCGGCAGAGAAAGCTGAGATACCGGCGGCGCGAGACACGGGAGAAGCAGCCCAGGCCAGCGCAAAGGCCAAGATGTTCCGGCGCGGATTCGACGTCATCACAAATTCTCTTTGCAGCTCATGGCTGCATCATGCACGCAGCGCTTCACAGCAGCCCCCACCCTGCCCCTGCTGCCAGCAACACCACCCACAGCGGCGAGACGCGACCCCACACCAGCAGCCCGAAAGCGGCCAGCGCCAGCGCGAAGTCGCGTGTCGACCCGATCGCGCTCGTCCACACCGGGTCGTAGAAAGCGGCACCGAGAACGCCCACCACGGCGGCATTCACACCCGCCAGCGATTTCTGGATCGCCGCGCGCTGGCGCAGCGTTTCCCAGAACGGCAAGCAGCCGGCCACCAGCAGAAACGCTGGCAGGAAGATGACCCCCAGCATTGCCAGCCCGCCGGACCATCCGCCCAGCGGTGCCGGCATCACCGCGCCCAGGTAGGCGCTGAAGGCGAACAACGGGCCTGGCATGGCCTGCGCTGCGCCGTAGCCGGCCAGGAAGGCGTCGTTGCTGACCCAGCCTGGCGGCACCACCCCAGCCTGCAGCAGTGGCAGCACCACGTGCCCGCCACCGAACACCAGCGCGCCGGCCTGGTACATCACCGCAGCGGCTTGCACCCACAACGACGAGGTGCTGACCGCCAGCGCAGGCAAGCCCAACAACAGCAGCGCGAACAACACCAGCAAAGCCACGCCAGTGGTGCGGCTCACTCCCAATGTATGGCTGCGAGCCACCGACGGCGGCCCCGCCTTCAGCACCCATCGCCCCACGGCCGCGCCCAGCGCAATGGCCGCCAGCTGCCCCACGGCGCCGGGCAAGGCCAGCACCAGCAGCGCACAAGCGACGGCCAGCCCGGCGCGCAACCTGTCGGTGCAAAACGACTTGCCCATGCCCCATACCGCCTGCGCCACGATCGCCACGGCCACCACCTTCAAGCCCTGCACCGCACCCGACTGCGCCAGCGCCTGCCATTGCGCCACGCCCAGCGCGAACAGAATCAGAAGAAGGGCCGACGGCAAAGTGAAGCCGACCCAGGCCGCCAATGCGCCCAGCCAGCCCGCGCGTCCCAGGCCCAGGGCCATGCCCACCTGGCTGCTGGCCGGGCCGGGCAAGAACTGGCACAGCGCCACCAGATCGGCGTAATCGGCGTCGCTCAGCCAGCCGCGCCGTTCGACGAATTCGGCCCGGAAGTAGCCCAGGTGGGCCACTGGCCCGCCGAAAGAAGTCAGTCCCAGGCGTGTGAACACGCGCAAGACCTCCCAGGCGCTGCCGGTCACAGCGGCGGCATCCTTTGGTGCGTTTCGCGCCGCTCGCTGTAGCGGTCCACCAGATAAGGCGCCACGTCTCGCGTGAGCAAGGTGAACTTCACCAGTTCTTCCATGACGTCAACAACGCGGTCGTAGTACGCAGATGGCTTCATGCGCCCGGGCTCGTCGAATTCTTGATACGCCTTGGCCACCGAAGACTGGTTGGGAATGGTGAGCATGCGCATCCAGCGGCCCAGCACGCGCATCTGATTCACGGCATTGAAGGACTGCGACCCGCCCGAGACCTGCAGCAAGGCCAGCGTCTTGCCTTGCGTAGGCCGCGTGGCGCCGATCTCCAGCGGAATCCAGTCGATCTGTGCTTTCAAAACGCCGGTCATCGCACCATGGCGTTCCGGTGAAGACCAGACCATGCCTTCGGCCCAAGCCGCCAGCCCGCGCAATTCTTGAACCTTGGGGTGCAAGGCGGGCTCGGCATCGGGCAGCGGCAGGCCGGCGGGGTCGAACATGCGCACCTCGGCACCCATGGCGCGCAGCAAACGGCCGGCTTCCAGCGCCAGCAGCTTGCTGTAGGAACGCTCGCGCAGCGAGCCGTAGAGCAGCAGAAAGCGCGGTGCATGCGCGCTGGGGGTCGAGACGCACAAATCTTCGGAATGCGGGCGCTGAAACTGCACGGCATCGATCTCGGGCAAGTCGCTCAGGTCGATGGCATCGGCCTGTGGTGGATTCAGCATGTGCGGCCTTGGCAACAGTCTTCGGTCAGATAAGCCAGCAGCGCTTGCATGTGCGCCAGCTCTGGGCGGTAGATGAGATGGCGGCCGTCGCGTTCAGGGGTCACCAGGCCGGCATGGGTGAGTTCTTTCAAATGGAAGGACAAGGTCGAGCCCGTCACGCCCAGCAGAGCTGTCAGCGCACCTGGCGTCAGGCCTTCGGACCCAGCCTGCACCAAGGCACGAAAGACGCGCAGCCGCATGCCTTGCGCCAGTGCGGCGAGCGCGGCCACGGCATCGGTTTCTTTCATGAGCCTTCCTTCGTGATCGGCAGGCGCAGGGTCAGCAGCCAGCACACTGCCAGCATCATGGCCGAGCCGCCCAGCGCACCCGCCAGGCCGAAACCCTGGTACAGCAAGCCTGACAGCAAGGTGCCGATGAATCGCCCCAGCGCATTGGCAGCGTAGTAGAAGCCCACGTCTTCGGCCGCCTTTTCAGAGCCGGCATAGGCCAGCACCAGATACGAATGCACCGAAGAGTTGATGGCGAAAGCCACGCCGAACACGCCCAGCCCGCCCACCACCACCCATTGCAGATGCGGCACATCTGCCAGCACCAGACCGGCCAGCAACAAGGGCACGATGGTGAGCAGCGCCGACCAGTGCCGCGCGGCCGGCACTTCAGTGCTCAGGCCATCTGCGCTGCGGCGCACGACTTGCGGCGCCGCGCCCTGCACCAGGCCGTAGCCCATGGTCCACAGCGCCAGAAACGCGCCCACCATGGTGAAAGTCCAGCCCACTGAATACAGAAACACCGGCACACCGACGACGAACCAGACATCGCGCGCACCGAACAGCGCCACGCGCGCGGCGGCCAGCAGGTTGATGCCCCGGCTCTTGGCGAACAGCTCGCGCGCAGACTTCGACGCCTGGCTCTTGCCCATCAAGGGCGGCACGAAAGCAACGACACCGGCCAGCACCACCGCCAGCGAGCCTGCCATCAGCCACAGTGAAGCCGAGAAGCCCAGCGTCTGCAACAACAAACCGCCGAGAAAGAAGCCCACACCCTTCATGGCGTTCTTGCTGCCGGTGAAGAAGGCCACCCACTGGAAGAGCTGGCCTTGCGCAGCGCCCACGCTAGCGGCGGTGAGCTTGATGGCCGACTTGCTGGCCGTCTTCGTCAAGTCCTTGGCCACACCGCACACGCCCTGGGCCAGCACCACCCAGGCCACCGATGCGGCCGCTGTCCAGCCCGGTTGCAGGGCAGAGAGCAGACCGAAACCCAGAATCTGCGTTGCCAGGCCCACCACCAGCATGCGCTGGATGCCATAGCGCGTGGCCAGCCAGCCGCCCACCAGGTTGGCCAGCACGCCGGCGGCTTCGTACAGCAGGAACAGGAAAGCCAGCGTGAAGGGCGAATAGCCCAGACGGTAAAAGTGCAGCAGAACCAGCATGCGCAGCGCGCCATCGGTGAGCGTGAAACCCCAATAGGCGGCTGTGACCAGCGCGTAGTTGCGCTTGCCCTGGTTGAAGCCGGGGCCGGCCTGACTAGACACCATGAGCTTCGATGTGGCAGGCCAGATCGACCATGCGGCAGGCGTAAGCCATTTCGTTGTCGTACCAGGCATAGACCTTCAGCATGGTGCCGTCGGTGACGAGGGTGGAAGGCGCGTCGACGATGGCGCTGTGCGTGTCGCCCACGAAATCGGCGCTGACCAGGGGCCGCGTCTCCAGCGCCAGGATGCCTCGCAAGGCACCGCTTTGTGCGGCGCTGGCAAACAGCGCGTTCACTTCTTCTGCCGTGGTGGCGCGCTGCAGCTCGAATACGCAGTCGGTGAGTGAAGCGTTGAGCGCCGGCGCGCGCACAGCGTGGCCGTTCAGCTTGCCCTTCAGTTCAGGGTAGATCAGCGCGATGGCCGTGGCGCTGCCGGTGGTGGTGGGCGCCAGGCTCAGCATGGCACTGCGTGCCCGCCGCAGGTCTTTGTGCGGCGCATCGACGACGAGATTGGTATTCGTCGGGTTGTGGATGGTGGTGATCTGGCCATGGCGGATGCCGATGTTCTCTTGCAACACTTTCACCACCGGTGCCAGGCAATTGGTGGTGCAACTGGCCGCGGTGACGATGCGGTGCTGCGCCGGGTCGTACAACTCATGGTTGACACCGACAACCATGTTCAGCACCCCGCCTGTCTTCACCGGCGCAGCTACCACCACGCGTTTGGCACCGCGGTCCAGATGGCTCTGGAGGGCCTCAGGCGTCAGGAACTTGCCGGTGCATTCCAGCACCAAATCCACGCCCAGGTCGCCCCAGGGCACCTCGGCTGGTGCGGCATGGCTACTGAAACCGATGGTCTGGCCGCAGACCTGCAGCGCAGTGTCGCTGGGGGCGCTTATCTCGTCACGCCAGCGGCCCTGAACGCTGTCAAAGGCCAACAAGTGCGCGGTCGCGGCAGCGCCGCCGTTCAGTTCGTTCACATGCACGACCTGCAGCCGGTTGCCGGCGCGCGGGTCGCTGTGCGGGCGCTGTGCCGCGCCCAGGGCAGCGCGCAGCGCCAAACGGCCGATGCGGCCCATGCCGTTGATGCCTGCTCGCATGCCAACCTCTCTTGCGCCAGCCGGCGCTGTCAATTTGATATTCGTCGAATAATAGAATGAAAAGATGACAGCACAGTGACGCACGGCGTCCGATCGGGCTGCGGCCCGCCCGGCGCTTCAGCTCGGCGGGGCCACGGCTTCACGCCGCAATTGCTCGTTCGACGTGATACCCATCGACACATAGATGCTGGTCACGGCTTCGATGCCGATACTGGCCGGGCGCACCCAATGCTGCGGCACATACAAGAGGCCACCCCCAATGGGCACGGGGGCGGTGGGAATGATCACCGCCAGGTACGGCCGGCCGTCGATCATGACCGGCTCGCGTGTGGACAAAAGGGCCAGCACGACCACGCCCGCGGCCTGCGGCGGAGTGATCGGGTCGTTGGTTGATCCGGCATCAGGATCGCGGTCATCAGGCGGGCCACCAAAGTGGCACCACACCGCACTCATCGAATTCATGCCGCCGTCTTTGCGATCCGAGAACATGCCCACCAGCCGCCGCGCCAAGTCGTAGATGCTGCCAACAAGCGGAATGCGCTGCAGCGCTGCGTTCACCACGGTGGACAAGCCACGCTGGAAGCCGTTGGTGACCAGCACGCCCAGGCCGAAGATGCCCAGCACCACCATGCCCACGCCAAACAGATAGCCGATGAAGACCGAGCCGGTGACGCCGAAGCCCACGGCCACCAGCACGCTGCCAATACCGCTTTCTGGCCCCAGCCAGCCAAAAACGAAACTGACCATCCACCAGACCACGGCCACCGTGGCCAGCAAAGGCAATGCGGCCAGCAGGCCGGTGACAAAGGTGCGCAACAGGCGCCGGGGATGTGTATTCATAGGCCGCAAGTGTCAGGGCAAATGGGCTTGGTTCAGCCTGGCTGGGCGTCGTCGATCAGGCCCAGTGCCAGTGCGGTACGCCGCGCGTCCAGCACGTTCAGCAAGCCGGTGAGGCCTGCGCCGTACAGCGTGCGTGCCTGCCCCACAGCAGCCTCTGCAGCGGCGCTGGCACGTTGCAAGGCTGCGATCTGCTCAGTGCTGCCGCCTGCAGCCAGGTATGCCGCATCGGTTTGCTGCAGCGCCAGCAGCAGTGTCCGGCGGTAGGTGGCGGCAGCCTCACGCATGCGCACTGGGTTTTTGAGTTGTTCAGGCAGCTTGGTAGCCTGACAGCCGGACGCCCAGGCGGCCCGCCGGTATGGATGTTCTGCTGCCTCACGCCAAGTACAGCGTTATGGCTCATGGGTCGCGGTCCAAGATGCCACGCAGGAATGCACGGCATGGGGCGCGAAGCCGAATGTCCGCCCGGGCCGAGCCTGCAAGGTCAAAAAGCAGTGCGCAAGAACAGGGAACCTGGGGGTCAGACGAACGGGCGATCCGACATCAACCAGCCCTATTGAAATCAGACCCGCGGCGGATCGGTTTCTCTCTCCGGATGGCGGTGGCGCGCCAACGCCTCGATGAACGCGCTGGCGGCCTGCGCGGTTTTCTTTTCAGAACCGGCTTCAGCCATCACGATGCCCGGGTCGGCTTCGCCGCCTTCAAGCTTGGTAGGGATCATGAATTTTTCCAGTAATTGCCTCGCTGCGCCCAAGGCCAGGATCGTCTTGCCATGTCGGTACTGGTTGACGATGAACTCCATCGTCTGGCCATAGCGCTGCAACATCTGCACGCCGGCTTCGCCATCAGGCAGCACCACGCCATCGAAGAGCACCGGCGCGGCATTTTCCAGCGAGCCGTCGGCCTGCACCGCGCCGCCGCTGCCTACTTGCACGGCGCCGATACGAGGCGCCACCACCACAGGCACTGCGCCGGCCTGGCGCAGTGCGGCCTGCACTGAGCTTACTGAGTCGCCGTTGATGCCATCGGCCACCAGGATGGCCACCTTGCGAGTTCGCACGCCCACTTCGCCAGGGCGCGCCATCAGCGAGAGCGCAGGCGATTCCGTGACCTCGGGCGTGGGGACGGTCTCAATGGCACGCGCCATGGCCTCTGGCACCGGCATACCCAGACCCTCGGCCACCTTCTTTGCCAGCGCTGGCGACACGTTGACCAGCGAAGCCAACATGCGCGTTCTGATGGCAGGCACAGTCAGCTTGCTCAGCTCAAATCGGAAGCCGCCGGCCAGATGGGCCTGCTCATGCGGGGTCTGGCTGTCGTAGAACAGTGTGGCCTGAAGGTAATGCTCACCAAACTTTTCTGGTTTGCCGCGCAGCTTGTCGCCTTCGACCGGCTGCGGAAACGAACGGAAGCCGGCGGCGCCTGCCTGAAACGGGCAACCACCGCCCAGCGAATTGGGCTCGTACGCGACGCGACCGCGCGGGATGGTCTTGCGGTGCATGCCGTCGCGGCTGTTGTTGTGCACGGGCGCCAGCGAGGCGTTGATCGGCAGCTCATGAAAGTTGGGGCCGCCAAGACGCGACAGTTGCGTGTCCAGGTAGGAATGGTGGCGACCTGCCAGCAGGGGGTCGTTGCTGAAGTCGATGCCGGGCACCACGTGGGATGTGCAAAAGGCCACCTGCTCCGTTTCAGCGAAGTAGTTGTCGGGGTTGCGGTTGAGCACCATCTTGCCCACCAACTGCACGGGCACCAGTTCTTCGGGCACGAGCTTGGTGGCGTCGAGCACGTCAAAGCTGAAGCCTTCAGCCTCATCTTCTGTGAAAAGCTGCAGGCCCAGCTCCCATTCCGGGTATTCACCCGCCTCGATCGCGTCCCACAGATCGCGGCGGTGAAAGTCGGGGTCGGCTCCGGCAATTTTCAACGCCTCATCCCAGACCAGCGAATGCGTTCCCTGCTTGGGCTTCCAGTGAAACTTGCAAAACGTGGACCGGCCCTGCCCGTCTATGAGCCTAAAGGTGTGCACCCCGAAGCCTTCCATCATGCGGTAGCTGCGCGGGATGCCCCGGTCCGACATGGTCCACATCAGCATGTGGGTGGCTTCGGGGCTGAGCGAAACGAAATCCCAAAACGTGTCGTGTGCCGACTGCGCCTGCGGGATCTGGTTGTTGGGCTCGGGTTTGACGGCATGGATCAAGTCCGGAAACTTCAACGCGTCTTGAATGAAGAACACCGGGATGTTGTTGCCCACCAGATCCCAGATGCCTTCGTCGGTATAGAACTTGACAGCAAATCCTCGCGCGTCACGCGCGGTGTCCATCGACCCGCGCTCGCCCGCGACGGTGGAGAAACGCGTGAACACCGGCGTGCGCTTGCCCTTGGCTGTAAACGGTGCGGCAATGGTGGTGTGAGTCAAGGCTTCATAGCACTCGAAGTAGCCATGGGCGGCCGCGCCGCGGGCATGCACCACCCGTTCCGGAATGCGCTCGTGGTCGAAGGAAGTGATCTTCTCCCGCAGCAGGTGGTCTTCCAGCAGGGTCGGCCCGCGCAAGCCGGCTTTGAGCGAGTTCTGGTTGTCGGAAACCTTGACGCCCTGGTTGGTGGTCAACATCTGCCCACTGTCGTCCACGCGCACCGCATCCAGGCTACCCGTGCTGGCGTTGATGCCGATGGGCGGCTCGCCATCGCCTGTCTTGTCAGACACCTGTGTCTCGCTGAGCGTGCTGGCAGTGACTGACGTGTGGGGAGGCTCGGCCGTTGCGCCTTGCGGCGGCGACAGCGCGCTGCTGCGGCCAGTTTGCACCGCAGCATGGCTGTGGCCCGGGAAGGCGGCTACCAGGGCCTGTGTGGCGGCGGCCTGTGCAGCCTGTGGCGGCGTGGCCGCGGCGGTGCTGTGAATTTCCGCGTTGGAAGATGGGCTGCTGCGCGTAGCCGCTTTTTTGCTGGGCATGTGATTCCTTGTCGTGTCGGGTCGTGCGGGGAGAAATCAGCGAGACATCGGCGGTGGCATCGACGGCGGCATCGGCGGCGGCATCCGCACCTGACCAGCCGTGCTGATTCGGTTAGCCACCTGAATGGTTAGCCACCTGAGCCCAGTCGCGCTGTGCTGTCAGCGGGTTCGCGTAGTCGGCCTGCGGCTGATGAGGGCGTCGCGCCTGTCCAGCACGCAGCAGCACCCTGACCTGGACATGGTTGCGCTTGATGCTGTCGAGTTGCTGCAGCAGCAACTGGCGCACATCAGAGGCCCAGGGTCGTTCGAGAGCGCTCAGGTAGTGCGCAGTGATACGAGCCTCGCCGGCGTCGATCTGCTCCAGGATGCTGCTGTCGCAGCGGCGCTGATCCAGGTCGTCGAACAGGGTTCCGCCGGGATGGGGCGCCGCGTCCAGAATGCCGCAGAAGCGCCAGTGACCGTCCAGTTTGGCGACCTGCATTTGCAGTTCGATGGCCACGCGGCGGCATTCATCGGCTCGGCGCCGGAAGAAATGTCTGATTTCGCTGCTGTCAACATAGTCGGCAGAGGTGCGGAAACAGCTCTCATCGCGTTTGACCGCATCTATGAGGGTATTCAACGTGTCGAGCGTGCGGTGGGTGTCCATGGCTTTCTCTGGTACGGGCGGAGCGTTCGAGCGCGCTGCCTGGGAGGGGGGCGGCCGTGACAAGGGCATTCGGTGTGCCCAATGGCCGGGTTGTCGTTTGGCGCATCTGCTCATTCCAGTCAATTGGCTCAAGTCCCAGAAGGCTCTTCAATCGGGTTCTTGCTCGCGCCCCTGATGTTCATCACGAACAAGCCCACCTGCAGCACGATCAACGCGTAGCTGGCGGTGTGCCAGCCCCAGACGACCCACAGCAGGTTGCTGAGAATGAAGACGCCAAAACCCCAGAAGCGCCTGGTTCGCTCCGTGGACCCCACCAGCCATCCGGCCAACAGCGTCAGCACCATGGCGGGCCACTGAACTGCGTCCAGCAGGCTCACAGGAAGTTGCCTTTCGCAGGCGATATCAGACTGGGCAAGATGCAATGCTCCTTTTTGAACCCGGACAATCTCATTGGCTGACAGGTGAGCGGAAGCCAGGTTGGCACGCTCGGGTTGGCACGTTCAGGCTGGCAATCAGCGTGCCGGCAGCAGACGAATGAGCGTGCGCGGGCACGTCAATTGCCCAGATCTGCTGGCGGGCTCGCCGTGAATGAATGCTGAATGACGATCAACGAGGAAACGCCATGGCCAAGGACAGTTTGTTGGGCGCCGAAAAAGCGCCTCAGGTAGCACCCGGCCGCGACACCGCAGCGCTGGGCCCCAGCGACAGCTCAGACAGCGGCAGCGACATGATGGGTATCCCCGAGGGCCAGGACACCACGCCCGGCGTGATGACGGACCCACCGCTGAGGGCGGGTGCCGATATTGGCGTGGACCGCGTTTTTTCCCCCTTCGATGCCGAGGACGAAGCGGCATTGGAAGGCATGGACTGGAACGAGGAACGGACCGAAGCTCAAGCCCGAGCCCGAGCCCGAGCCCAGAACGCCCCCACCCTGCCCGGCAAGTCACCCAATCCCGCGCCCGATGTGCCAGACCCCCAACTGCCCGGCGATGAGGGCGATCTGGAAGATCCCGGCTCGGAGGAATTGGATGAGAAAGCGCCTGGTCGCGCCCGGGCTGCCGGCGTTTCAGCAGTGCGCAACAGGAGCTGACATGGCAAAAACCCCCAGCCCCAACCAACGCAGCACGCGCCGTGCATCTCCCCTGAACCATGCCGTCAGCGATGCAGCTACAGGATCAGTCGCTGGCGCTGGGCAAAGCAATGCCAACGGCAACACCTCCACATCGGACTGGCTTGACGAACGGCTGGTCGAACCCGAAGAGGCATCGGCCCCGGGCGTGGCCATCGATACACGCACGGATGATCCCAGGTCGTTACCCGGGCGCGCCATCGAATCCAAGCGCGGGCAACAGTGATGCGCCGGGCGACCTCTCCATCACCCCCAGAAGCGATGACGCTTCACGTACCTCAACCCGTGCCCGTGGGTGTGCCGCTGCCACCACCACCTCTGCCACCGCAACCGCCTGACGCGGTCCCGCCGGAGATCGAAGAGCCTTCATTGCCTGGTGAGCATGCACCGCTGGGCGATCCCGTCGTTCCTGGCGACGATAGGCGGCAATGGTCGCTGTTTCGGCCTCGACGGCCTGGTGCAGGCCAGAGCGCCACCGGCCTCGGTCGGTCGATGAGGTCTGCTTTGTTTGCGGTGCTGGCGCTTTCAGCGATGCCAGTCCTCACCGCCCTGGCTGCTGACACGCCATCGGATTTGCCGCTTCACATCCAGGAGTTGCGCGTCTGGGCAGTGGCAACGCGCGACAACGCTGGGCAGCCGTTCGTGGTGCTGGACAAACGAGGCGCCCACCTGTGGCTTTTCGACGGCCGGGGCCAGGTGCTGGGAAACACGCCCGTTTTGCTGGGCATGGCCAAAGGCGACGATTCAGTGCCCGGCATCGGCGAACGACCGATCCAGCAAATCTTGCCGCACGAAAGAACCACCCCGGCGGGCCGCTTCCTGGCCGAGGCTGGCGAAAACGCTGACGGGGAAGACATCTTCTGGGTCGACTACGACGCTGCGGTGTCGATGCACCGCGTGCGGGCCAAAGTGCCCGGCGAGCGCCGGCTTCAGCGCCTGGCCAGCCCGACGCCCGCTGACAACCGAATTTCTTATGGGTGCATCAACGTGCCCGTGGCCTTTTACGATCTCCGCCTGAAGCCCACGCTGCTGCGCAACCGCGGCGTGGTCTACGTGCTGCCGGAAACCACGCGCTCGCGCCCACTGTGGCAAACGTTGCAGGCCGCAGCCGAGCTTGGCAGGTAAGACCCGAGCGCCTGGTAGGAGCCCTCAAAACCAGGCTTGGCGGCCACACCACCGCGCTGGAGATGCCGGTGACAGTCTGTTTCAATGCGTTTGCGCAGGAGGCACGCTGATTGCCGAAGGTGGACTCCGGAACCCCACTTACGAAGGACACGCTCATGAGCACCTCCCTGCCCACCTCCCCCACCCAAGCTGACGACGTCAGCCGTTCGACTGGCCCTGACGCCACCGGTCCAATTGCCAGCATGCAAGGCAGCACGAAAGACAACACCAAGAGCCAGGCTGCATCGGCCGGGCCTTTGGGTGGCTCCTTCGGTGGCTCGTCTGGCGGCATGGCTGGCACCTCCTCGCCTTCCGTTGCAGGCAGCACAAATACCCCGCAGTCTGGCGTTGGCACGAGCCATGGCGACAGCAGCAGCAGCAGCAGCAGCAACACCAGTAAAAACAACAGCCACGACACCATCGACAGCGCCAGCGCCAAAAGCGGGCAGGAAGTGCTGGACCGTGTCGTCCGCGGCGCCCATGACACCGTGGACCGGCTGGCTGAAACCGTGGCGCCGCATGTTCAGCGCCTGTCGCAAGGCATCGGGCATGCAGGCGACAGCGTGCATTCGCGTGCAGGTGAGATGCGCGAGATGGGCGACGAATGGACGCACAGCCTGCGTTCAACCGTGCGCGAGAACCCCGTCGCTGCCGTGGTGGCGGCGCTGGCGCTGGGCATGTTGCTGGCCCGCCTGACTTCCTGAGGCCCTGCGCATGACCGACATCCCAGTGGGCGCTGCGCCAGGCGCAGCTTCGACCACAGCGGCTTCCTCCACGTCGGCCACGTCGGAGGATGCTGCGCCGTCCAGGACCACCGCCCCTGGAAACCCGCCCGGGTCTGGCGACGGAATGCTCGCAACAGTCTCGGCTTTGTGGCGCGATCTTCCTGGGCTTTTCAACGACCGGGTCGAACTGCTGACACTGGAAATGCAGCGCGCCAGCGGGGCGCTGGTGCAGATCGTGATGCTCATCGTCGTCATGGCCATACTGGGTGTGACGGCCTGGCTGGCACTTTGGAGCGGGGTCATCGTCGCGATGGTGGCCTTTGGTCTGCCGCTGGCCTGGGCCCTGTTGGCGGGCCTGGTGCTCAATCTGGTGGCTGCGGCTGTGGCCCTGGCCCGGGTGCGCCAACTTCTGCCCAGGCTCAAGTTTCCAGCCACCCGCCGTCACCTGATGTTCAGCCCTTCCACGGCGCCCAGGAAACCCGTGGAGACACCCTCACGATGAGCTCGCCTGGAAGCCCGCCTGGAAGCCCGCCTGCAAGTTCGCCTGGAATGGCACAGGAACACGCCCATGCGGCGCCGCGTGGGCAGCCAGCGCATGCCCCGCTGCCTCGCAGCGTGAGCGTGGGCAAGTTGGATGAGCTGGACCTGGAATCGCGCATCAAGCATGTTGAGCACTGCCTGATCCTGCGCGAGGAAAACATGCGCCGCAGCGCGCGGCATCTCGGCGAACGCGTGCAGGAAGCACTGCGCCCGGCGCGGCTGTTGTGGCCATTGGCGGGGCTGGCTGCCGCAGGGGCTGCCGGCTTCGGCCTGTACATGCTGTGGCGCGGCCGCCGACACCCTGCTCCGGCAGCGGCCGATCGGTCAACGGGCTCGCAGCCGTCGCGCAGCGGCTGGTCGGCCGTTCCATGGGTGCGTTTGATGCCGATGGCACTGCCCTTCCTGCCGCAAGGCTGGCGTTCTCGCGTCAGCCCGACAACAGCCAGCGCGTTGTTGGCCGCAGGCATACCGATGCTGGAAAGTTTGCTCAGCAGCCAGCGCGCAGCAGCGTTGCAGACTGCGGCGAAAGTGGACCTGACACGTTATGCGGGCACCTGGTTTGTCGTGGCCAGCCTGTCTGGCCATGGCCTGAAAGATCTGCGTGAAGCAGCAAAGGGCTGGAAGGGCAATGATCAGAACCACTCAGATCAGGCCAACGACGTGTCACTTAAGGATGCTTGCGAACGCTGGCGCTTCACGCTACGTCGAGACGGCCTCATCGACTTTGCGAGCGAAGGCGCTTCAGATGCCGTGATGCAGCCCGTACCCGGCAGCCACGGCGCGCAGCTTAAGACCACGCGCTGGCCGCCATGGCTGCAGCTTCTGCCCATGGCATGGCAGCCACACTGGGTGCTGCACGTTGACGATGACTACAGCGAAGCCGTGGTGGGCAGCCCCCGGCGGGACGCCTTGTGGCTGCTTTCCCGCCGCCCGCACATGTCCGAACAGCGGCTCACGGCCCTGGTGCAATTGGCCCAGGACCGCGGTTTCGATGTGCAGCGCCTGCACTTTCATTCGCCGCACTAGCAGCACTAGCAGCACCTGGCGAGTCTGTGCAGGACACCCGCACAAAAGACTTGATCTGAACAGTGGGGCGCTGCGCCAGCCAATCTGCCAGCGTCCGTCCCGCGTCCAACTTGCTTGCCAGACCTGGATCCGCTATGGCGGCCCTGCCGGGCGAAGACCGGTGTTTTTCAACCTTGCCAACACGAGACAAGCCCCATGCGTGCACTGACTTATCACGGCTCCAAGGACGTACGCGTCGAGACCGTGCCCGACCCGAAAATCCTGCATGCGCAAGACACCATCCTGCGCGTCACGGCCACGGCCATCTGCGGTTCCGACTTGCACCTGTACCACGGCAAGGTGCCCGGCCTGCAAGAGGGCGACATCCTCGGGCATGAATTCATGGGCGTGGTGGAAGAGGTGGGCAGCGGCGTGACGCGCGTGAAGGCGGGTGACCGTGTCGTGATCCCTTTCGTCATCGCCTGTGGCGCCTGTTTCTATTGCGAACGCACGCTGTTCGCAGCCTGCGAAAGTACCAACGACGGGCGCGGCGCCGTCATGAACAAGAAGTCGATGCGGCCCGCTGCCGCACTGTTCGGCTACACCCACTTGTACGGCGGCGTACCCGGCGGGCAGGCTGAATTCGTGCGCGTGCCGATGTCCAACACCGGCCCGCTGGTGGTGCCCGACGCTTTGACCGATGCACAGGTGCTGTTCCTGTCCGACATCCTGCCCACCGGCTACCAGGCGGTGTTGAATGCGGAAATCGGCCCGGGCAGTACGGTGGCCATCTTTGGTGCCGGGCCGGTGGGCCTGATGGCTGCGGCTTGCGCGCGCATGCTGGGCGCGGCGCGCATCTTCATCGTCGACGAACACGCCTACAGACTGAAGTTTGCGGCAGACCATTACGGGGCCGAGCCCATCGACTTCAGTCAGGTCGATGACCCGGCGCAGCTCATCATCGAGAAAACACAATTCAGGGGCGTGGACGCCTGTATCGACGCCGTCGGCTTTGAAGCCAAGGGCAGCGCGATAGAAACCGTACTGACGAATCTGAAGCTGGAAGGCGGCAGCGGACAAGTGCTGCGCCAGGCCATCGCTGCCACGCGGCGTGGCGGCATCGTCAGCGTACCCGGCGTCTATGCCGGCTTCATTCACGGCTTTCTGTTCGGCGACGCTTTCGACAAGGGTCTGAGCTTCCGCATGGGCCAGACACATGTGCAGAAGTACATGCCGGCTTTGCTGGAAATGATCGGCAACGGAGAGTTGAAGCCCGAGGCCATCGTCACGCACCAGCTCGGGCTGGAAGAAGCCGCGCAGGGCTACGAGATTTTCGATCGGGCGCAGGACGAATGTCGCAAGGTGGTGCTGACGCCTGGCGTCAGCTTGGCGGCTTGACAGGCGCCGATTTCCTGGCGCAGCCACAGGAGCAAACGCTGTGACTGGCAAGAACGAGCTGAAATGACTCGAAGGTCGGGTACGACCCGATCGGCAGCCGGAATGTCGTGCCTCGGTGCGCGCCTGACTACACGGCTCTGATGCTCTGCGGCTCTGGTTTACCCGGCGTTAGCGCGGGCACGGTGAGGCGTGCGTCGCCCACTGGCATTCATCTGACATCTGATTCTGCGCAAGCCTTGCCGCTGGCCTGGTCGACGCTAGCCCCTGCCTGAGCGGCACGCGCTTACTCGGCCGCCACGTGAACGTGATTGGTGCGCGCCAGCAGCGGGACAGCACAGCACAGCACAGCACAGCACATCCTTCACTTGGGCCGGAAGCATTCTGAGTCTCCGGCGAAGCGGCACAAACTGCTGCTCAACCGCCGCTTGGACCCGATTCCTTCTTGCGATCGGTTTCGGTGTCGAAAGTCTTCGTGGGCGTGGGGCCCGTGCCGTCGGGTTCTACGCTGACGATCTTGTCCGTCAAAGCGTCTTCCTTGAA
>JBBQXN010000071.1:0-16642 GCA_038209585.1 Burkholderiales bacterium | reverse complement strand
ATCTTGTCTTCGGCCTTGTTGCCGGTGACGCGGATCTTGTCGGCGTTGACGATGATGATGAAGTCACCGGTATCGACGTGAGGCGTGTAAATGGCTTTGTGCTTGCCACGCAAACGGAGTGCCACTTCGCTGGCAACACGTCCGAGCACCTTGTCGGTGGCGTCAATCACAAACCATTCATGCGTCACTTCGGCCGGCTTGGCGCTGAAGGTCTTCATGGGTACTTTCAAAATGCGCGGGTAGCCGCGCGTTTGTATCGGCTCTTGCCTGGGTGGCCAAGGTAGCTCTGCGTCGGGCCTTCGGCACCGCTTGTTCCGTCGTGCCGGTCCGGTTTGGATCGGGGCAACAGGGCGGCCTCTCAGGGTCTGCAGTAGACAACTCTCTTTCCCGGCCGATGTCGGAAAAGCCTTTGAGTATAGACCAAGGACCAGAGGGGCAAACTGCAGCGTTCGACAGCGGCCTTCGACAGCCATTCTGGACCGTTGTTCTGACAGCAACGGCACACGCCCTCACCTCGCCGCCCGAAGGCCCCGGTCCACGGGATGGCGGCCGGCAATGCGAACGCTAGACTCGTTACAGAATTTCACATTTTGTCCACACCGCCTCAGCAGGGCGCCTGCCGCGTCCAGTTCCCTGACTTTTTGCCGTCGACAGTCGCTTGATTTCATTCGAATACTGCTTGCCCTTCAACCATTCAACCACCCATCACGCGTGCGCTCTGGCTTCGGGTCAGTCCATGCGCAGCACCGGTATAAATCTTGATGCAATCCACACTCCCCTGGATCCTGGCCACTTTCTCGGCCGCGCTGCTCGTGGGTGCGGCGATCCTGTGGCGTAGCAGCCGTGGTCGGCTACCGCAGCCCGCTTTGCCCACCGAATGGGCTGTGTCGGCACGCCCTGTGTTCAGCCCTGAAGAGCGCCGCGTCTATCGGCAGCTTTGTGAGGCACTGCCTCACCACATCGTACTGGCCAAGATGCCTCTGATGCGTTTTTGTCAGCCCGTCGATCCTCAGGAAGTACGTTACTGGTATGACCTGCTTGGTGGCAGTCACGTCAGCTTTGCCATCTGCACGCCGCATGGGCGCGTGCTGGCAGCCATCGACCTGGACAACGAGCGCAGCCCTTCGCGCCGAAGCAGTCAAATCAAACAGTCGGTTCTGGCTGCCTGTCGCGTGCGCTATCTGCGCTGCGCAGCCGAACACTTGCCTTCCATCCCGGAACTGCAATTGCTGGTGCCGCAAGCCGCTGCTGCGGCGCGCGGACCGCAGGCTGCAACAGCCGCGACCTACGGCAGCCGCGACTCGCATGGCACCGCACACCGGCGCCGCGAATTCACCACGCTCTGGGAAGATTCAGCGTACATGCAGGACTCTTCCGCCCGCCTTGATGCCCAGAGGCAGCGCGCGTTGTTTCGCTCCAGCAGGCTCGGCCTGCGCGAGATGCCGCTGGATCTCGACGACGTAAACAACCTGGGCGACGTCGGCGGCGTCGTCATCGAAACGCCGCACGACTCGGACCTGGAGTTCCCTTCCGCTTCCGTTTCAGCCGACCTTCCCGCGCACACCACCCTGGCTGCAACCGCTTCTCCGCTGCATCACTGAATCGCCGGCAGTCTGTGCAGGCCCAGGGCTATGCTCCGGGCAGTGAACTATGCCGATCTGACACCGCAGCATGTGCTCGACGCCCTGGACGCCGTCGGCCAGCGGGGCGATGGTCGCATCCTGCAGCTCAACTCTTACGAGAACCGCGTTTTCCAGGTGATGCTGGAAGACGGCGGTGCGGTGGTGGCCAAGTTCTACCGGCCCGGCCGCTGGAGCGACGAGCAAATTCTGGAAGAGCATTCTTTCGCGCTGGAACTGGCTGCGGCAGAAGTGCCGGTCGTGCCACCGCTGACGCTGCAGGCCACCAGCGACGCGCTGCACCTGCAAGGCCGGCCGCCCACCCTGGCAACGCTGACGGCGCACGGCGGCCCGCCACACCGCCTGGCGGTGGCCGCGCGCTGCGCCGGGCGCCAGCCCGAGCTGGAAGACCCGGCCGTGCTGCGCCAGATCGGCCGTTTCATCGGCCGGCTGCATGCCGTGGGCCAGCGCCAGGCATTCGCGCACCGCCATGTCATGAACGCCCGCGCCGACGGCGAGCGGGCGCGCCGGCTCCTGCTCGAAGGCGGCTTCGTCACGCCGGCGGAAGCACCCGCCTGGACACAGGCCAGCGAGCAAGCGGTGGCCGCCACCGCGGCGGCCTTCGAAGCCGCACAGCCGCTGGTCACGCTGCGCCTGCATGGCGACTGCCATCCCGGCAACGTGCTGTGGCGGCAGACCGGTGAACACAGCGGGCCGCATGTGGTCGATCTGGACGACGCCATGCAAGGCCCGGCCGTGCAAGACCTGTGGATGCTCGTCAGCGGCGATCGCGCGACGATGGCCCAGCAACTGCGCACCCTGCTGGAGGGTTACGAACAGTTTTGCGATTTCGACGACCGAGAACGGGTGCTCATCGAACCCTTGCGCACCTTGCGCATGTTGCGCCACAGCGCCTGGCTGGCCGAACGCTGGACCGACCCCACCTTCCCCCTGCACTTCCCGTATTTCGGCACCCCGGCCTACTGGAGCCAGCAGACCACCCAGCTGCGTGAGCAGCTGGCGGTCATGGCGGGCATGTCGGGCTAAAGGGTCTCAGCCCGCAGCCAGCAGCTTGTTCACCCGCGCCACATAAGCAGCCGGGTCTTCCAGCTGCCCACCTTCAGCCAACAAGGCCTGGTCGAACAGGATGTGAGCCAGCGCATCGAAATCGGCACTGCTTTCCAGCCGCTGGACCAGCGGGTGCTCGGGGTTGACTTCCAGGATCGGCTGGCTCGCAGGCGCAGCCTGGCCAGAGGCCTTCAGCAACCGCGCCAGGTGCGAGCTCATGTCGCCTTCGTCCACCACGATGCAGGCCGGTGAATCGACCAGACGCGTCGTCGTGCGCACATCCTTGGCACGGTCCTTCAGTGCTTCCTTCAATCGGTCCAGCACGGGCTTGAAGGACTCGGCGGTGGCTTCGGCCTGCTTCTTTTCTTCCTCGTCCTGCAGCTTGCCCAGGTCGACACCGCCCTTGGCCACGCTTTGCAGCGGCTTGCCGTCGAACTCATACAAGTGGCTCAGCATCCACTCGTCCACGCGGTCCGTCAGCAGCAGTACTTCCAGGCCCTTCTTGCGGAAGATTTCCAGCTGCGGGCTGTTCTTGGCCGCAGCCGGGGTGTCGGCGGTGATGTAGTAGATCGCGTCCTGGTTTTCCTTCATGCGGCCGACGTAGTCCGCCAGGCTGGTGCCGCTGTCTGCCGTGGTTGAAGCGAAACGCAGCAGCTTGGCCAGACGTTCCTGGTTGGGGAAGTCTTCGCCGACGCCTTCCTTCAGCACGGCGCCGAACTGCGCCCAGAAGTCGGCGTACTTGTCCTTCTGGTTCTCGGCCACGTCTTCCAGCATGCTCAGCACGCGCTTGGCGCTGCCTTCGCGGATGGCCTTCACATCGCGGCTTTCCTGCAGCAGTTCGCGGCTGACGTTCAGCGGCAAATCGGCGCTGTCGATCACGCCCTTGACGAAGCGCAAGTACACCGGCAGCAGCGCCTCAGCGTCGTCCATGATGAACACGCGCTTCACGTACAGCTTCACGCCGCCACGCTTGTCGCGGTTCCACAGGTCCATCGGCGCCTTGGCCGGCACATAGAGCAGCTGCGTGTACTCGCTGCGGCCTTCGACGCGGTTGTGCGTGTAGGCCAGCGGCGGCTCCTGGTCGTAGCTGATCTGCTTGTAGAACTCCTGGTATTGCGTGTCGGTGATGTCGCTCTTGCTGCGCGTCCACAGCGCGGCGGCCTTGTTGACGGTCTCCCATTCGTCGGTGGCGACGGTGTCTTTCTTCTCTTCGTCCCACTGCGTCTTGGGCATCAGCACGGGCAGGCTGATGTGGTCGCTGTACTTGCTGATGATGCTCTTCAGCTTCCAGGCGCTCAGGAATTCCTCTTCGCCTTCGCGCAGATGCAGGATGACGTCGGTGCCGCGCTCGGCGCGCGTGATGGCTTCGACATCGAAGTCGCCCGTGCCTTCGCTGGACCAGCGCACGCCTTCTTCCGCAGGCGCGCCAGCGCGGCGGCTTTCCACCGTCATGCGGTCGGCGACGATGAAGCCGCTGTAGAAGCCCACGCCGAACTGCCCGATGAGGTTGGCGTCCTTCTTCTGCTCGCCTTCGAGCTTGTTCATGAATTCGCGCGTGCCGCTCTTGGCGATGGTGCCCAGGTGGGCCACGGCTTCTTCGGCGCTCATGCCGATGCCGTTGTCGCGGATGGTGATGGTCTTGGCTTCAGCGTCGAACATCACGCGCACGTCGAGATTCGGCGCGTCCTCGAACAGCTCGGGCTTGTCCAGCGCTTCGAAGCGCAGCTTGTCGCAAGCGTCTGAGGCGTTGCTGACCAGCTCGCGCAGGAAGATCTCCTTGTTCGAGTACAGCGAGTGCGTGACGAGGTGCAGGATCTGCTTGACCTCGGCCTGGAATGACAGGGTTTGCTTGTCCATGGGAGACGGTTGAATAGAAGAAGAATGAGGAGACAGGGTGCGGGCCAAATGAAGGTTTTCAATCCCTATTGTCCAGCGCCCGAACCCGCAGCGTTGCTGCGCACGCATCAGAACTGTTCAGTGTCGACTTCGGCCTGGCTGGACGGGCTGTAGCGACCGCCCTGCACCTGGCCTTCGCGCAGCAGGTCATTCACGGCTTCGATGATGGCAGGGGGCAAGCTGACGGCTGCCGCTTCCAGGTTTTCGCGCAGGTGGGTGCGGTTTGTCGTGCCTGGGATGGGCAGGACATGGGCGCCACGAGCCAGCAACCAGGCCAGCGACAACTGTGACGGGGAGCAATCGGCCTTGCGCGCCAGCGCCGCATAGGCAGACCAAAGTTTTAGGTTGGCGGCGTAAGCCGCGCTCTCAAAACGCGGCATGCTGCGGCGGATGTCGCCCGCATCGAGCGCTGCCGCTTCAGGCGGCATGGAGGTGAGAAATCCGCGCCCGACCGGGCTGAACGCCACCAGCGCGACGTCCAGTTTGCGGCAGGCTTGCAACGCATTGATCTCGACATGGCGCGACCACGGCGAATACTCGCTTTGCAGCGCGGCGATCGGGTGTTCCTTGTGTGCGCGCTGCAGTGTGGCCGCCGAAACTTCCGACAAACCCAGCGCGCGTAGCTTGCCTTCAGCCAGCAGCCGTGCCATTTCGCCCACCGATTCTTCTATGGGCACACGCTTGTCCCAACGATGCAGGTAGTAGACGTCGATCTGCTCGGTGCCCAGCCGGCGCAGGCTGTCTTCGACATCTCGCCTGATGGACTTCGGGCGGCCGTCGATGACGCGCTGCAAGCTGCCACCGGGGCCCACGGGCTGGCCGGTCATGCCGCCTTTGCTGCACAGCACGATGCGCTGGCGCTGAGCTCGCAGCACGCGGCCCACCAGCGTCTCGTTGGCGCCAAAGCCGTACAGAGCGGCGGTATCGAACAACGTCACGCCCAGATCCACCGCTTCCAGCAACAGGTTCTCGGCGTCTTCGGCGGGCGGCGGCGGGCCGTAGGCCTGGCTCAGGTTCATGCAGCCCAGGCCGATGGAGGCCACGGTGAAAGGGCCGATCTTTCGCGGCTGGTTTGTCTGGTTCATGAGAGGCTGCTGGAGATGGCGGGGAATGTCCAGGCATGGCGTTCGCTGTCGCGTACCAGCCAGACGCTGGTGGCCGTGGTCTTGCAATGCCAGGTTTGGGGCCAGTGGGGGGGACGCAGGCTCAGCGCTTCCAAATCAAACACGGCGCCGCAATGGCCGCCCGGCTGGCGCACCGAGGCATAGCGCAGCCAGTGCAGGCCGGCGGCGCGGGCTTCATCGGCCACGGCGTGGGTGGCGTGATAGTCGCGGTCTTGCGTCCACAGCGCAGCCAGGTCGTTTCACGGCCCGGCGCTCAGGTCGATGGCCGGGCCTTGTACGCCGGCGTGGAAAAAGCTGTGCTCGGTATGCAATTCCCCGCCCGCAAGGCCACTGCTTTCTGTCAAGAAGCGCCAGCGCCAGCAGGCCACTTCGCCCGCAGCAGCCAGCAGAGTTTCTGCGCCGTACCAAACGCCGGGGCGGTGGGCGCGGCGAAAGCGGCTGGCAAACGGGCTGCGGTAGCGGAAGGGCGTGGACAGCAGGTGGTGCACAGGCGCTGTGCCGGTGTCGGGCAAGGCGGGTTTGCTGCCTTCCATCAATTGTTCCAGCACCGCTTGCTCGGCCAGCGTGTCGACCAGGCGCATGGTGGCCACGATGTGCTGGGCTTCGACACCGCGCCACAACAGGCTGCTGCGAGTGCCTGCGGTTTGCGCCAGCCGTGCAGCTGGCCATGGCCTGTTCACGAAGGCGCGCGCATGCCGTCCAGATAGGCCAGCGTGCTCACCAGACCTTGCGCTGTCTGCACCAGATCGCGCGGCACGCCACCCAGTTCATGGTGGTGGCTGTTCATCCAGGCCAGGCGCTGCGCGGCGCTGTTGCCCACCAGCGCATCCAGCGAGCGGTACACGCGCACCAGCAGCGCCGCCAGTTCACCTTCCTTGCTGCGCGGGTTCAGGCCGCGCTGACCATGCAGCAGGCGCGAAACGGTGGGCTCGTTCAGGCCTATGACGCGGGCCAGGGCGGCGCCCGACAAGCCCAGCAGTTCACTGGCCCGGGCGGTGGCTTTGGCCAGAACCTGAGCCGGGTTGGGCACGGCGCCGACGTCGAAGGGTGTTTGCGGAAGCAAAAAAGCATTCATGGGAAAGATATTTCCACAATAACTTAATTTTTGCATTTCAACTCGTTGGCGGCCACTGCCCAGACCATGTCGCGGGTAATGGCGTGAGATGGGTGGATACCGGTGGCTGTCAGCCAAGCCCGGCACCCGGGTGGGTCACCCAAGGCAAGGACTGTGGAAGTCAGTGCTGTTTTCACTGGCGCTCTCGCACTGTGGTGTAGCCGCGCCCAGCATGCAGGTCGACATGGGGTGCTGGAAGTCATCAGCGGCGTCATGCCGCGACATCGAATGAACCATGCGCTCTTGAACGCTGGAGCCAGCGTGCCGGTGACGAAGGCCAGGTAAATTCTGTGCAGAGCTTCTGGCCAGTTGCCAGCAGCTGTGAACCAAACAAGGAAATCGCGGTGTCGCAATTCATCTTTCACAATGCAGCGGAACCGTCACCCAGAGGAACCCCATGGCCATATTGAATGTCAACGGCCGCGCACTCACGCACGAAGCCGAATCCGACACCCCGTTGCTGTGGGTGCTGCGCGAGCAGCTGGGCCTGACGGGCACGAAATACGGCTGCGGCATCGCGCAATGCGGCGCCTGCACCGTGCACATGAACGGCGCGCCGGTGCGCAGCTGCGCCTTGCCGGTGTCTGCCGTGCCGGCGGGCGCCAAGATCACCACCATCGAAGGCTTGTCGCCTGATGGCAGCCACCCGCTGCAAAAAGCCTGGGTGGCCAACGACGTGCCGCAATGCGGCTACTGCCAGAGCGGCATGATCATGGCTGCAGCCGCTTTGCTGAAAGACAAACCCAAACCCAGCGACGCCGACATCGACGCGGCCATCACCAACATCTGCCGCTGCGGCACCTACAACCGCGTGCGTGCTGCCATCAAGGAAGCGGCGGGCTTGCCTGCACCGAAGGCGGTCGGCTCGAACATCATCCACATCGCGAGGTCGGCATGAAAGGCGCGGTGATTTCACGCCGCACCTTCATCGGCACGGCTGCAGCCAGCTCTCTGGTCGTCGGTTTTCATATTCCGGCGCCGGCAAAGGGTGTCTCAAGCGACGAACTGCCCGAGCTGAACGCCTGGGTGGTGGTACGCCCCAACGACACCGTGGTCGTGCGCATCGCGCGCAGCGAAATGGGTCAGGGCACGCTCACCGGGCTGGCGCAACTGGTGGCCGAAGAACTGGAATGCGACTGGGCGCAAGTGACGACCGAGTACCCCACGCCCGGGCAGAACCTGGCGCGCAACCGCGTCTGGGGCAACTTCAGCACCGGCGGCAGCCGCGGTATCCGCGAGAGCCAGGACTACGTGCGCAGAGGCGGTGCTGCGGCCCGCATGATGCTGGTGCAGGCGGCGGCCAACGAATGGAAAGTGCCGGTGGCTGAATGCAGGGTGACCCAGGGTGTGATCACCCACGCCGGCAGCCAGCGCCGCACCACGTATGGCGCCATGACGGATGCGGCTTCGCGCCTGCCGGTGCCTGCCGATGTGGCGCTGAAAGACCCGAAGAACTGGTCCCTGGCCGGCAAGCGACTGGCGCGGCTAGACACGGTGGAGAAGACCAACGGCGCCATCATTTACGGCAGCGACCTGAAACTGCCCGGCATGCTGAATGCCGCCATCAAGGCCTGCCCCGTGTTCGGCGGCAAGGTCAAGCGCGTAGACGAAAGCAGCGTGGCCGGCCGCCCCGGCGTGAAGAAAGTGGTGCGCGTGGGCGACAACGCCGTGGCCGTGGTCGCCGACACCTGGTGGCAGGCCAAAACGGCGCTGGACGCGTTGACCATCGAATGGGATCTGGGCGAGCACGCCAAGGTGCAGCAGGCCGACATCGACAACATGCTCAGAGCCGGCCTGAGCGCCGAGAAAGCCGTCAACGGCAATGCCAACGGCGACCTGAAAGCCGCGATGGCGGGCAGCGCGCGACAACTGGAAGCGGTGTATTCGTACCCGTACCAGAACCACGCAACGATGGAAACGATGAACGCCACCGTGCGCTACACGCCAGAGCGCTGCGAGGTCTGGACACCGACGCAAAACAGCGAGGCGGCGCTGGCCGCCACCGCCGAATCCTCGGGCCTGAAGCCCGCGCAATGCGAGGTCTACAAGCTGCCGCTGGGCGGTGGCTTCGGCCGCCGTGGCGCGGTGCACGACTGGGTGCGCCAGGCGGTCGTCATAGCCAAAGAGACGGCCAAGGAATTTCCCGGCACCCCGGTGAAGCTGATGTGGTCGCGTGAGGAAGACATGACGCACGGCATGTACCACCCGATCACCCAGTGCAAGCTCACAGCCGGGCTGGACGACATGGGCCAGATCACCGGCCTGCACATGCGCATCAGCGGCCAGTCGATCCTGGCAGCGCTGTTTCCGCAGAACATCCGCGAAGGCAAGGACCCGGTGGTGTTCCAGGGCCTGAACGCCGGCCCGAACGACGCCATGATCGGCTACAGCTTCCCAGCCCTGCTGGTCGACCACGCCATGCGCAACCCGCATGTGCCGCCGGGCTTCTGGCGCGGCGTGAATCTGAACCAGAACGTCGTCTATCTGGAATGCTTTCTGGACGAAGTGGCACATGCCACCAAGCAGGACCCGCTGGCCCTGCGCCGCAGCCTGATGGCCCAGCACCCCAAGCACCTGGCGGTGCTGAACGCTGCCGCCGAACGTGCTGGCTGGGGCCAGCCAGCGCCGAACGTGAGGGGGCAGAAGGTCTACCGCGGCCTGGCGCAAACACACGGCTTCGGCAGCTATGTGGCTGCAGTGGCCGAGGTCTCGGTCAGCGACGCGGGTGTGCTCACCATTCACCGCATCGTGGCGGCCACCGACCCCGGGCATGCGGTGAACCCGCAGCAGATCGAAGCGCAGGTGGAAGGCAGCTTCGCCTACGGCCTGTCTGCCGCCTTGTATGGCGCCTGCACGGTCAAGGACGGGCGCATCGCGCAGCAGAACTTCGACACCTACCCGGTGATGAAGATGTCGCAGATGCCCAAGGTCGAAACTGTGCTGATGCCCAGCGGCGGCTTCTGGGGCGGCGTGGGCGAGCCCACGATCGCCGTCGCGGCACCGGCGGTGCTCAACGCCATCTTCGCCGCCACGGGTAAACGTATACGCGAGCTGCCTCTGGCCGGGCAGAACCTGAAGCGAGCCTGATGCGAAATTGGTTCATCGCCATGGCCTGCGTGGCGGGCACCTGGTCCGCCGCGGCCTACACCGTGGTGGACGACGGCATCCCGGCCGCGCTGACGGCAACGGCAGGCGACGCACCGCGTGGTCGCGCCATCGTCGCGCAGCGGCAGCAGGGCCTGTGCCTGCTGTGTCACAGCGCACCGATTGCCGAAGAACGCTTCCAGGGCAACCTGGCGCCGCCACTGGACGGCGCAGGCAGCCGCTGGAACGCAGCGCAGCTGCGCCTGCGCGTGGCCAACACGCGGCTGCTGAACCCGCACAGCCTGATGCCCGCCTTTCATGCGCTGCCGGACGCCGCGGCGGATCAAGCGCAGCGCGTGGGCGCGGCGTGGCGCGGACAGCCCATCCTTTCTGCACAGCAGGTGGAAGACGTGGTGGCCTACCTGCAGACGCTGAAGTGAAACCATGAACCCGCATCGCCGACACCTGATGCAGGCCGCTGGCGGGCTGATGAGCCTGCAGTTGCTGCCTTACTCGACCAGCGCGCAGGCCACGCCCGAGAGCCTGCGCGCCGCCATCACCGCCTTCACGCAAGGTGCGGCGGTGCAGACGGGCCGCGTGAAGCTGGAAATCGCCGGCCTGGTGGACAACGGCAACACCGTGCCCGTGGCCGTGGACGTGGCAAGCCCCATGACGGCCGCAGACCATGTGCAGCGCATCGGCCTGTTCAACGAAGCCAACCCGCAGCCCGAAGTGGCCATGTTCACGCTGGGCCCGCACAACGGCCGTGCCCGCGTGGCCACGCGCATGCGGCTGGCCACCTCGCAGCGCGTGGTGGCGCTGGCGCAGTTCAGCGACGGCAGCTGGTGGCAGGCGCAGGCCGACGTGGTGGTCACGCTGGCAGCCTGCATCGAAGGCTGAACCCATGAGCACACGCGCCATCGTCAACCTGCCGCGCAATATGGCGCGTGGCCAGGTCGTGGAAGTGAAGGCCACCGTCGCCCACCCCATGGAAACCGGGCACAGGCGCGGCAGTGACGGCGACATGCTGGCCCGCAACATCGTGCGCCGGCTGGAAGCGCGTCTGAATGGCGAACTCGTGTTTGCCGCCGACCTGTTCTCTGCCGTTTCCGCCAATCCTTTCGTCAGCTTCCATCTGCGCGCGACCGTGGCCGGGACGCTGGTGCTGACCTGGCGCGGCGACGCCGGCTTCGAGCACCGCGAAAGCCTGCCGTTCGACGTGGTCTGAGCCTTGAAACGGCTGGCCGCAGCCTTCGCGCTGCTCCATGTCTTCAGCGCCTCGGCGCAGCCCGACCCGCGCCGCAGCGGCTTGCTGGACATGCAGCCGTCCACCCAGGCTCTCCAGCGCGACGACAGCCTGAACCCGGGCTGGCTGTGGCTGAAGGGCGGCGAGCAGGACTTCGCGCGCGATTGCAGCAGTTGCCACAGCGCCGTCAGCCTGCGCGGCGTGGCTACCCGCTACCCGGCCTGGGACGCGGTGGCGGGCAAGCCGCTGACGCTGCAAGGCCGCATCCAGCAATGCCGCGTGCAGCGCATGAAAACGCCGGCCCTGGCGGCGGAAAGCGACGCCTTTCTGGGGCTGGAGACTTTTGTTGCCCATGCCTCGCGCGGCTTGCCCATCGCACCGCCCGCTGATGCCCGCCTGCAGGCCTGGCGCGACCGTGGCGAGGCGCTGTTTCACCAGCCGCTGGGCCAGCTGGCTTTGAGTTGTGCGCAATGCCACGACCAGAATCCCGGCGGCAAGCTCGCCGGCAGCACCATCCCCCAGGGTCATGCCACGGGCTACCCGCTGTACCGGCTGGAATGGCAGGGCTTGGGTTCGCTGCAACGCCGCCTGCGTAATTGCATGACGGGCGTGCGTGCCGAACCCTTTGCGCCAGGGAGCGACGAGTTCACTGCACTGGAAGCGTATTTGATGCAACGCGCAGCCGGCATGCCGCTGGAATCGCCAGCAGTTCGGCCTTAAATTCAGGCCATGGAACCCCTGGATGCCACCCGCCTTTGGCTGGAAAACGCCGTCATTGGCCTGAACCTGTGCCCTTTCGCCAAGGCGGTGCACACCAAGGGCCGCATCCGCTGGGTGCTCAGTGCAGCCACTGACACCGATGCGCTGCTCGAAGAGCTGGGCCAGGAAATGCGCTTGCTGGCCGCCAGCGACTCAGAACAGATCGACACCACCCTCATCGTGCACCCGCAGGTGCTGGGCGATTTTCTCGACTACAACGACTTTCTCGACCTGGCAGATGCCGCGCTCGATGCGCTGGACCTGGTAGGCGTGCTGCAGGTCGCCAGCTTCCATCCCGACTACCAGTTTGCCGGTACCGAACCCGACGACATCGAGAACTGCACCAACCGCTCGCCCTACCCCTGCCTGCATTTGCTGCGTGAAGCCAGCGTCGATGCAGCCGTGTCAGCCTTCCCCGATGCCGAAGAAATATTCGAGCGCAACCAGGAAACTTTGCGGGCGCTGGGCTGGTCGGGCTGGCAGGATGCCAATGCACCACGGAATTAGATCTTCATGGAATCAGCCAAACCCACCCCGATGAACCGAAGACTGCTGCTTGCCACCTGTGCCCTGGCCTGCCTGCCCGCCGCCGGCCAGACGCCCGAACCGGCCCAGACAGCGGGGCTGGAACCCGCCGCCATCGGCTGGCTGCAACTGCTGGACGCAGGTGATGCGTCGGCCACCTGGGCCAGCGCATCGGCCGCATTCAAAGCTGCGCTGACCAGCGCGCAGTGGCGACAGGCGCTGCAGGGCGCACGCACGCCGCTGGGCGCAGTGCGCACGCGGCGCGCCAAGTCCACGCGTTTCACACGTAGCCTTCCGGGTGCGCCCGACGGGCAATACGCCGTGCTGGAATTCGACACCGCGTTCGAGAACAAGACGGTTGCAGTTGAGACACTCACCGCCGTGCTGGAATCCGACGGCGTCTGGCGCGTCGGCGGCTATTTCATCCGCTGACCGATCAGCTGCAGGCCTTCAGAACCCCGCCGCCTGCCCTTCACGGCGCGAATCGCTGGCAGCGACATAGCCGTCCTCGAAGTCGTCGGTCAGGCGGGCGATGAACTGGCCCGAGCCGTAGTCCATGTAAGCGTCAGGCGTGGCCACGATGTCGTGGCCCAGGCTGCGCAAGCCGTCCTGCAGTGCTGGCGCCATGGTGTGCTCGCAGTCGATCTGCAGGCCCGTGGCCACCTTCCAGCGCGGCGCGTCGCAGGCCGCCTGCGGCTGCTGCTTGTGCACCAGCATGCGCACCAGAGTTTGCAGATGGCCTTGGGGCTGCATGTTGCCGCCCATCACGCCAAAGCTCATCTGCGGCTGGCCGTCTTTCGTCACGAAGGCCGGGATGATGGTGTGGAAAGGCCGCTTGCCCGGCGCCACCTGGTTGGGGTGGCCAGCTTGCAGCGTGAAGCCGTGGCCACGGTTTTGCAGACTCACGCCTGTGCCTGGCACCACCACGCCGCTGCCAAAGCCCATGTAGTTGCTCTGGATCAGGCTGACCATCATGCCGCGCTCGTCGGCGGCCGTGAGGTAGATGGTGCCGCCACCCGGCGGCTGGCCGTGGCCGGCGTCGCCGGCGCGGTCCAGCTGGATGAGCCGGGCGCGCTCGGCCAGGTAGCCGTCGCTCAGCAAGTCGGCTGCCGTCACTTCGGTCATGTGGCGGGCATCGGCCACCCAGCGGTAGGTGTCGGCGAAAGCCAGCTTCATCGCCTCGATCTGCAGATGCTGGCTTTCCAGGCTGTCCGGCGCGAAGTCGCGGAAAGGCGTGTGCTCCAGCATGCCCAGGGCCATCAGCGCGGCGATGCCCTGGCCGTTGGGCGGAATCTCGTGCACGGTGTGGCCGTCGAAATTCTTCTCGATCAGGTCCACCCATTCAGGCTCGTAGCCGTCCAGGTCGGCCAGGCTCATCACCCCACCGCAGGCCTTGGCATGGGCCACCAGCCGCTCGGCGATGGCGCCGCGGTAGAAGGCGTCGCCGTGCGTTTGTGCGATCAGGCGCAGCGAATGCGCAGCGTCCGCGAACGTGAAGCGCTCGCCGGGCAGCGGCGCGCGGCCACGCGGCATGAAGGTCTGCTCGAAGCCAGGCTGGTTGCGCAGGCCAGGCACCTGGCGCTCCCATTTGTCGGCGGTCACGACACCCACACCGAAGCCGCGCTCGGCCAGTTCGATGGCCGGCTGCATCAGGTCGGCGAAAGGCAGCTTGCCCAGGCGTTTGGACAGTGCCACCCAGCCGGCGACGGCGCCGGGCGTCGTCACGCTGTCCCAGCCGCGCAGGGGGAAGACGCCGCCATGCACTTTGTCAAAGTATTCGGGCGTCCAGGCCGCCGGGGCCACGCCAGAGGCGTTCAGGCCGTGCAATTTCTGGCCGTCCCAGACGATGGCGAAGTTGTCGCTGCCCAGGCCGTTGCTCACGGGTTCGACGATGGTCATGGCTGCAGCCGTGGCAATGGCCGCGTCGACCGCGTTGCCGCCGGCGCGCAGCATCTGCAGGCCGGCCTGCGCAGCCAGCGGCTGCGAAGTGGCGACGACATTGCGCGCAAACAGCGGGCTGCGCACGGTGGGGTAAGGGTTGGTCCAGTCGAATTGCATGGCGTGGGCAGACAGTGGTGTGGGTTGACGACGGGTCGAAGTATCCCGCGCCGACATCAGTTGAGCAGCCGCCGCCACAACAAGCTGGACAGCAGCAGCATCGTCAGGCCGATCAAGGCGTCCAGCACCTGCCAGGCGCGCGGCCGCGCAAAGACAGGCGCCAGCCAGCGTGCGCCGAAACCCAGAGCGCTGAACCACAGCAGGCTGGCTGTACAGGCGCCTGCAACGAAAGCGCCACGCGCCAGGCCTGCGGGCTGCTGCGCGCCGACCGCACCCACCAGCAGCACCGTGTCGAGATAGACATGCGGGTTGAGCAAGGTGAAAGCCAGGGCCTGCAGCACGGCCTGGCGGCGCGACAGGCCCGCCGTGCCTCCTGCCGCCTGCAAACGCCCCGGGCGCGCCGCACGCCACAGCGCGCGCACGCCATAAGCGGCCAGGAACAGCGCACCGCCCAGCGTCAATCCCGTGGCGAGCGCCGGCCGCGTGCCCAGCACCTGCGCCAGGCCATACACACCAGCGGCAATGAGCAGGGCGTCGATGACGGCACATATGGCCACCACCGGCCCCACATGCTCGCGGCGCAGGCCCTGGCGCAGCACGAATGCGTTCTGCGCACCGATGGCGACGATGAGTGACAGACCCAAAGACAGGCCCAAAGAAAAGCCCAAAGGGAAGCCTAAAGACCAGCCCATCAGCGCGGCTTGAGGTGCGGCAGAAAGTGACATGCGTGACTACGTGATTTCAGACCGTGAGATTTGGCGCGAAGTCACACCGGGCCCAGACATCAGGGAATATGCCCCCCTAGACTAAGGGAGTGCAGAGGCTGGACTCCTGCCGCTGAGACTGTCGCTCAGCCATGTCGCCCCAGCCCAGCCCCAGCCCAGCCCCAACTCAGCCCCAACTCAGCCGCTACCCATGTCCTTGGCTCTACTTGCCGCCCTGGCCTTGTCACCCGCAGCCACTGCTGCCCAATGTTCATGGGACCGGCCTGGAGTTGACCCCTTCATGGGCCGGGTGCCAGCGGCCGTTGACCGCTACACCGACATTCCGGTTGACGTCCGAGAGCGCCTGAAAACCCGCATGGCCAAGCGCCAGTATGACGAAATGGCCACCATCCGCCGCGACAGCATCACCGGCCGCCAGCGCTACAGCCCAGAAATACGCGACATGCACTTCGGCCAGGGCCGCGTGTGCAACACCGTTTCGCGCACCAAATGGTCGCCAGAGACGGTCGAACGTGGGCTGGTGTATTGCGAAGCCGAACACTGCATCATCGTCCCTACCGTATGCCGCAACGTCAGCCGCATCACGCGCTTGCCCGGTGTCGGCGCCGAAGCGCCGGGTGGGCAGGCTGGCGTGCCCGGCACTTCCGGCGCTCCCGGCACTCTTCTGGCAGGCCCTGGCGGCTTGCCCGCTGCAGGTGACGGCACTGCAGGCCCCCTGGCAGCAGCCGACAGCACTGGCCCTGGTGAACTGCTTTTCGACCCACCGGGTGCCGGCAACAGCTTCAGCGAAGCCAGCCAGCCGCTGGCCGCCATCCCGGCCTTCACGGGCGCAGGGGCCGGGGGCTTGCCGCTGGCCGGAACCCTGGGCGGCCTGCCGATACTGGCCGCCGGCTTGCCGGGCGGCGGTGGCAGGCCGGCTAGCCCAGGCGCACTAGGCGGCTCCAGCACGTCGCTGGGCGGCGGTGGCAGCTTTGGCGGTGGCAGTGGCTTGGAAGTGCCCGCAGGCGTGTTGCCGATCGGCGGCGGCGGCATTGGCGGCGGTGGCGTCAACCCACCTGTTCAGCTACCGGATCCGGCCACCATTCCCCCCATTCCGGAACCTTCGACCTGGCTGATGTGGCTGGGTGGCCTGGGTGTGGTGCTGAAGCTGGCGCGTCAGCGGCGGCCAGCGCGCTGACCCAGAGCGGCTGACCAGGTGCTGAAGCTCGTCAGTCTTTGACCAAGACCGACACGACAGCCCTGGTCGCTTCTTTCAGTTTTACCGCAGCTGCAGCCTTGCACTGGTCGGCGCTGGCATTGGGCAGCGCATCGAAGGCCGTGGCCACGGTGCGAGGGCGAAAGAGCACGGCTTTGGCCGTGGGCGACAGCGGCATCAACATCACGCGTGCTGTGACTGCACAATTACCCGCTGAAGTGACACCCCC
>JBBQXN010000070.1:0-17814 GCA_038209585.1 Burkholderiales bacterium | reverse complement strand
GGCCTGCATGCCTGCCCTCGGCTCAGGGCAGGCGTTCCAGCGCGCGCTGGTACACCGGGTCGTGCATCAAATCATCCCAGCCCAGCGGGGCCGTTTGCGGCAGCAGGGCCAGGCGGCGCTCTTCACTGTCGGGGTCAGGGTGCCAGAGCTTGTCTTTGGCCGAACGCTCCAATCCTTTGAGCAACGCATCGACGGGCTCGCCGCCGCCTTGCAGCGTCTGGTTGCACAGCAGCACCATGTCGCATCCGGCGTTCAAGGCCTGCACCGCCGCTTCGGCATAGGTCAGCATGCCGCCGTCGATGTGGCGCGCGCCTTCCATGCTCAGGTCGTCGCTGAAAACAGCGCCTGTGAAACCGAATTGGCCGCGCAGGATCTCTCTCAGCCAGCGCTCGGAGAATCCCGCCGGCCGGCCATCGACTTTCGGGTAGACCACATGCGCAGGCATCACGGCGGTCAAGCTCGTGCTCAGCCATTCATACGGCCGCGCGTCGTCTGCCAGGATGGCTTTCAGGCTGCGCTTGTCCAGCGGCACTTCGGTGTGGCTGTCGGCTTTCACGAAGCCGTGCCCAGGAAAGTGCTTGCCGCAGTTGCCCATGCCCGCAGACAGCAGGCCATGCATCAGGCTCTTGGCCAGCAGGCTGGTCACGCGCGCGTCGCGGTGAAAGGCGCGGTCACCGATGACGCTGCTGCCACCATGGTCCAGGTCGAGCACGGGCGTGAAGCTGAAATCGACGCCGCAGGCGCGCAGTTCCAGCGCCAGCACCTGGCCGGTGGCCGTGGCGGCGTCGGTGGCGGTCATCGCATCGCGCATCCACAGCTCGCCCAGCGCGCGCATGGGCGGCAGGTGGGTGAAGCCGTCGGTGCAGAAGCGCTGTACGCGGCCGCCTTCGTGGTCCACGCAGATGAGGATGTCGGGGCGGATCGCCTTGATCTCGGCATTCAGCTCGGTCAGCTGCCGCCGGTCGACCCAGTGGCGGGCAAAGTGGATCAGGCCGCCGACCAGCGGGTGCTTCAAACGGCGGCGGTCGTCGGCGTTCAGCGTGGGGCCGGCGATGTCGAGAACGACGGGGGCGTGAGAAATCATGGTGCTGGTTTCATTTCAACGACGGTTTCGACGATGGTTTCGACGACCACGAACGAGGCAGCGTAGTCGCCTTCGTCGGTGACGGTGACATGGGCTCGCAGCGCGCGGGCTTCGAACCAGTCGGCCAGCGCGCCAGAAAGCTGGAGCACGGGCTTGCCGCTGGCTTCATTCAAAATTTCGCAGGCCGACCAGCGCATGGGGCTGTGGATGCCCAGGCCGATGGCTTTGGAGAAGGCTTCCTTGGCTGAAAACCGCGTGGCCAGATAGCGAATGCCACGCAAGGGAGCGCGGATGCGCCTGGCGTAAAAGACCTTCAACTCGGCCGGTCCCAGCACCTTCTCGGCAAAGCGGTCGCCACGGCGTTCCAGCGTGGCCGCAATGCGGCGTACATCGCACAAATCCGTGCCGATGCCGTAGATCACGGTGCGGTCATTCGCCGCTACCGGCGCTGCGGATGCAACGCAAGTAGCTCCGCACCGTTTCGGGCAGGCCCACTTCCAGCGCATCTGCCACCAAGGCATGGCCGATCGACACCTCGGCCACGCCGGCAACAGTGCGCAGAAAGTCAGTCAGGTTGGCCTGGTTCAGATCGTGGCCGGCGTTCACGCCCAGGCCAGCGGCATGGGCAGCACGTGCGGCATCGGCAAAGCGCGCCAGTTGCTGGGCCTGTGCCAGCGTGCCGTGCGCCGCCGCATAGGGTTCGGTGTAAAGCTCCACACGGTCGGCGCCCACTGAGCGTGCAGCAGCCATGGCAGCAGGGCTGGCGTCCATGAACAAGCTGACGCGCACGCCCAGCGCATGGCATTCGTCGATCAAGGGACGCAAGCGCTCGCCGTCTGCTGACAGATCCCAGCCATGGTCGCTGGTGAACTGGCCTTCACCATCGGGCACGAAGGTGGCTTGATGTGGCTTGGTGGCACGGATGAAGCCCATCAGGTTCTGAAACGGGTTGCCCTCGATGTTGTATTCAGCTTGCGGCCAATCTTGCAGCAGCACCGCGATGTCGTTCACATCAGCCGCGCGCACGTGGCGCTCGTCGGGCCGCGGATGCACGGTGATGCCTTGGGCGCCCGCCTGCAGGCACAGCGTGGCCGCACGCACGACGCTGGGGATACCCAGATGCCGTGTGTTGCGCAGCAAGGCAATCTTGTTGATGTTGACTGAAAGTGCTGTGCCGTGCGCGCTGCGGCCAGGGCCTGATTCGGGGGCGACCAAGGGGTTCATGGGGCTTCTTTGCTGACACCCGTAACCACGGGCGATTCAAGCGCCAGCCGCTGCAAGCCTTGCCACACCTGGCGCGTGCGCAGCGGCGCATGGCCCAGATGATATTGAAGCAGGCCGCGCAATGGCGCGCGCAAGCTGGCAGCCACAGGCGCGCAAGCTGCGCGCAACGCCTCTGGCGCGCCGTGTACCAGCGCGGCAGCCATAGCAGTCCAGGCACTGCCAGGCAGGCCGTCGCTCGTGACGGCTTGCAGGCCGGCTTCGGCATCGAGCTGATAGCGCGCTTGTGGCCGCAAAGGCTGCGCCGTTTGCGTTTGCTGGCTCAAGTCGGCCAGCAGGCCCAGCTGGTGCAGCAGGCCCAGCTCAAAAGCGCGCAGCGTGGCCGCTTCGGAAGTTGCCTGCGCCAAGGCACACAGAGTATCCGCGTACAGATCGAAGAGTTCAGGGTGCGGGTCTTGCCGCGCCAGCAGCTTGAGCAGCAGCTCGTTCGCATGGAAGCCCGAGAGCATGGCTGCAGCCGGCATCAGCGGTGTGCCGCCCACCCATTCGGCGCTGCGCAGGTTCAGGATTTCGGCCTGCGCGTCTGCCGGTACCTTGCCCAGCAGCACCTGTACGGGCTGGAAAGGCAGCAGCAGGGGTCGCAGTTGGGATGTCGGCCGCTTGGCACCCTTGGCCGCCACGACGATGCGGCCCTGCGCCCGCGTGAACAGCTCGACGATCAGACTGGTCTCGCTCCAGTCGTGGCTGTGCAGGACATAGGCGAGGATGGGTGCGCTGGCCCTACTCGTAACCATAGCTGCGGAGGTGCGCTTCGTCGTCGGCCCAGCCGGAACGCACCTTCACCCACAGCTCGATATACACCTTGGCGTCGTACAAGCGTTCCAGTTCCTGCCGCGCTTCGCTGCCGATGCGTTTGAGGCGCTCGCCACCGTCGCCGATGATCATGCCCTTGTGCGCTTCGCGTTCGACGACGATGGCCGCATGGATGCGGCGCAGATTGCCTTCTTCCTCGAACTTCTCGATGACCACCGTGCTGGTGTACGGCAACTCGTCGCCCGTCAGGCGAAAAAGCTTCTCGCGCACGATTTCGCTGGCCAGAAAGCGGTCGCTGCGATCAGTCAGTGCGTCTTCAGCATGCAGCCAGGGCTGCTGCGGCAGATAGGGCTCGAGGATCTTGAACAGGCGCTCGACATCGGCTTCGCGCTGGGCCGACATGGGCACGAATTCAGCGAACGCGTGCCGTTCCTGCATGGTGCGCAACCAGGGCAGCACATCTTGCCGGCGGGGCAGCGCGTCGAGCTTGTTGGCCAGCAGGATGACGGGCTTGCCCTTCATGGCCTCGGTCTGCAGCAGGCTCAGCACCTTGGCATCGGGCAGGCCAAAGCGCCCGGCTTCGACGACAAACAGTGCCACATCCACGTCTGACAAGGACGAGACCACGGTGCGGTTGAGGTTGCGGTTCAAGGCCGCAGCGTGCTTCAACTGAAAACCCGGCGTGTCGACGAAGACAAACTGCGCACTGCCCACCGTGCGGATGCCGGTAATGCGGTGGCGCGTGGTTTGCGCTTTGGCGCTGGTGATGCTGACCTTCTGCCCCACCAGGGCGTTCAGCAGCGTGCTCTTGCCCACATTGGGGCGACCGACGATGGCAATCAGGCCGCAGCGCTGGTCGCCAGGCTCTGCACTCACGGTGGTGGGGGTTTCAGTGGGTTCGTTCATCAGGACCGCAACGGGCCGCCAGGTTGATCATTGTCTTTAAGCGCTTCCAGCAAACGGCGTGCCGCTTCCTGCTCGGCCGTGCGGCGCGACTTGCCTTCGCCGCGCTCGGCCAGGCCCAGTGCTGGCACGGCGCATTCGACATCGAAAGTTTGTGCATGCGCCTGCCCGCGCGTGGCGACGATGCGGTAAGCCGGCACGGCGAACCGCCGCGCTTGCAGCCATTCCTGCAATTCGGTTTTCGCGTCCTTGCTCCAGCTTTCCACTTCGGTGGACTGGATGATTTCACCGAACAGCGAACGCACGAGCTCGGAAGCCGGGGCGAAGCCACCGTCCAGGAATACGCCGCCGATGATCGCCTCGACAGCGTCTGCCAGGATCGATGGCCGCAGCGCACCGCCGCCACGCGCTTCGCCTTCAGACATGCGCAGCGCTTCGGGCAGATCGAGGTGCAAAGCCACACGGTGCAAACTGTCCTCGCGCACCAGATGGGCGCGCACACGCGTGAGGTCGCCTTCGTCACTGCCTGAAAAGCGTTCGAACAGCAAGCTCGAAACTGCCAGGTTCAAAACCGCATCACCCAAAAATTCCAGGCGCTCGTTGTGGTCGGCGCCGAAACTGCGGTGCGTCAAGGCCCGCGTCAACAGCGCTTGCTGGACAAATTTGTAGCCCAGACGCTTTTGCAGCGCCACCAGCGGTGCAGGCAGGTTGTCTGAACGAAGTTGGCCCATGCGTGACACGAATGCGGGGGCTACTTCGAGCGCCCCTCGTACTTGATGAGCAGGAAAACCGCGCCGTAGATCGGAATTTCCTTGTCGTAGGCAAAGGCGATGACGACACGGTCGTTCTCCTTGGTCACCGTCAAATCCTTGCCGCCGATGGCCGTGATCGCGTACTCCACTTCTTTTTGCCGGTCAAAGGCCTGGCGCGTTTCAGCCACGGTTTGCGGCGAAGCAGCCGCAATCTGGTTGACGGCTCGCTTGATGGTGAAGAACTCGTTCACCGTGGGCAAGGTGCGGATCAGTACATAGCCCAGGAAGCCGATCACGATGGCCCAGAACACCAGGCCAAAGAGCGTGACGCCGCGCTGGCGGCCGGGAAGACTGGACGGGATGGTGTGGGTCATGGGCACGTAGCGGGACATCAATGGAATGGACCAATGCGCCCCAGGTCACCGAAGTTCATCCAGACGAAGAATGCCCTGCCCACGATGTTTTTGTCTGGCACGAATCCCCAAAAACGGGAATCTTGCGAGTTATCCCGGTTGTCGCCCATCATGAAGTAGTGGCCGGCGGGCACCTTGCAGGTGACGCCTTCGGCGGTATAACGGCAGTTCTCAGCCATAGGAAAACTCTTCGGGTCGGGGCCGTAGTAAGCCTGACGCTGCGGCTCCACCAGGATACCGTGCTCGACGGCGCCCAGTTTCTCGCTGAATTGCTTGGCGTAACGCAGACTGTCTTCGTCGTAGAACTCGGCCAGTGCCTTGGTCTCCACAGCCTGGCCGTTGATGCTGAGTTTCTGGTTGATGTAGCTCACCTCGTCACCAGGCAAGCCCACCACGCGCTTGATGTAGTCCTGACGGGGGTCTACCGGGTAGCGAAACACCATCACGTCGCCGCGCTTCACGGGGTTGTTGTCGATGATTTTCTGATTGATCACCGGCAAGCGCACGCCGTAGTGAAACTTGTTCACCAGGATCAGGTCGCCCACCAGCAAGGTAGGGATCATCGAACCCGACGGAATCTTGAAAGGCTCGAAGAGAAAGCTGCGAAGCAGGAAGACGACCAGGATCACCGGGAACAGGCCGGCCGTCCAGTCCAGCCACCAGGGCTGCATCAGCAGTTTCTGGTGCGCCGCCTCGATGTCGCCATCGACCTTTTTGATGCCCATGCGCGCCAAGCCTGCGCGGCGCTCTGCGTCTTGCAGCAGCAGATTCCTGGCCGCTGCCTCACGTTGCGGCTGAAAGCGAAAACGTTCGGCCAGCCAGTAAACCATCGTCACCATGGCCAGCACGAACAACAAGAGCGAAAAGTTGCCCGTCCAAAAACCCAGGAACCAGCCACCCAGATAAACGGAGAGCAGGCCAAACAGGCCTGCGGTAAGAGAGGAGATCAAGATATTCAGTTGTCCACTTGGAGGATGGCGAGGAAGGCTTCCTGCGGCACCTCGACGGAGCCGATCTGCTTCATGCGCTTCTTGCCCGCCTTTTGTTTTTCCAGCAGTTTCTTCTTGCGTGTGATGTCGCCGCCATAGCATTTTGCCAGCACGTTCTTGCGCAAGGCCTTGATGTTTTCGCGCGAGATGATGTTGGCACCGATGGCCGCCTGAATCGCCACGTCATACATCTGGCGCGGAATGATTTCGCGCATTTTGGCCGCCACGGCGCGGGCTCGGTACTGGCTTTGCGTGCGGTGAACGATGAGGCTCAGCGCGTCGATGCGGTCGCCGTTGATGAGCATGTCGACCTTCACGACATCGGCAGCGCGGTATTCCTTGAACTCGTAGTCCATGCTGGCGTAACCGCGAGACACGGACTTCAACTTGTCGAAAAAATCGAGCACGATCTCAGCCAGTGGCATCTCGTAGGTCAGCATCACCTGGCGACCGTGGTAGGCCATGTTCAGCTGCACGCCGCGCTTCTCGTTGGCCAGTGTCATCACCGGTCCGACGTAGTCCTGCGGCATGAACAGGTGCACGGTGACGATGGGCTCGCGGATCTCCTGAATGCGGCCCTGCTCGGGCATCTTGCTCGGGTTTTCGACCTCGATCACTTCTTGCTCGACGCCGCCCAACTGCACTTGGTAGACGACGCTGGGCGCCGTGGTGATCAGGTCCTGGTCAAACTCGCGCTCCAGCCTTTCCTGCACGATTTCCATGTGCAGCAGGCCAAGGAAACCGCAGCGAAAACCAAAGCCCAGCGCCTGGCTGACTTCAGGCTCGAAACGCAGTGAACTGTCATTCAGCTTCAGCTTTTCCAGCGCATCCCGCAGCTGGTCGTATTCGCTGGCTTCGGTGGGGTACAGGCCAGCGAAAACCTGCGGCTGAATCTCTTTGAAGCCGGGCAGTGCTTCGGTGGCCGGGCCCAGGTTGTTGGGCAGCTTCTTTTCCAGCGTCAGGGTGTCGCCCACCTTGGCGGCATGCAACTCCTTGATGCCGCAGATGACGAAGCCCACCTCGCCCGCGCGCAGGGTGTCGCGCGGTGTGCTCTTCGGCGCGAACACGCCCATGTGCTCGATGCCGTAGGTGGTGTTGGTGGCCATCATGCGGATGCGCTCACCGCGGCTCAAAGAGCCATCGACCACGCGCACCAGCATCACCACGCCCACGTAGGTATCGAACCAGCTGTCAACGATCATGGCTCGCGGGGGCGCATCGGGGTTACCGCGCGGCGCGGGCATGCGATGGATCACGGCCTCGATGATTTCTTCGATGCCCATCCCGGTTTTCGCACTGCAAGGAATGGCGTCGCTGGCGTCGATACCGATGACGTCTTCAATCTCTTGCTTGGCGTTGTCGGGGTCGGCCTGCGGCAGGTCCATCTTGTTCAGCACCGGCACCACTTCCACGCCCAGGTCCAGCGCGGTATAGCAGTTGGCCACCGTCTGCGCTTCAACGCCCTGGCTGGCATCGACCACCAACAGCGCGCCTTCGCAGGCTGAAAGCGAGCGGCTCACCTCATAAGAGAAGTCGACATGGCCAGGCGTATCGATGAGGTTCAGGTTGTAGACCTGACCATCCAGCGCCTTGTATTGAAGCGAGGCTGTCTGCGCCTTGATGGTGATGCCGCGCTCGCGTTCGATGTCCATCGAGTCGAGCACTTGCGCTTCCATCTCACGGTCGCTCAGGCCACCGCAGCGTTGGATGATGCGATCGGCCAACGTGCTCTTGCCGTGGTCGATGTGGGCAATGATGGAGAAGTTGCGGATGTGGTTCATCGGATTCATTGCATCGCATGTCGCGAGCCCTTGCAGCAGACGCGTGATCACCTGTCAGCAGGCACAGGTTTGTCAGCTGTTTTCAAAAGCCTGCCCGCAGGCTTTAGGCACAAAAAAAAGGCGCGTCCAAAAGGATGACGCGCCTTCCAACAGAACGTTTGGCAACTGCTTGTTGGGCGTTCATTCTAACCAAAACGACCGGCCGGGAACCCGCGCCAATGCTGCATTTCCGGCCGTTGCAGGGTGCCAACATGAAAAAACTGTCCACAGCTTTTCAACAGATGTTTTAACAACAGCCTGGACGCAACTTCCAAGCCAAATCAGCAGCAAATACAAGCTGTAAGCGACAGATTCTAGACGTACAGGTGCTGAATCACAGGAACGCAAAATTTGAAGTGGGTGGACACTGACTTTTGAACTCTTCGAAGCGGCGCCATCTTCCCACCATGTGGAAAGACCCGCCGGCAAGATCAACTAGCGCGTCGGCCGGATGACGAAGTAATTGGTCCATTCGCCACGCCGCACCAGCACGCTGACAGCGCGCGCCTTCTCCACTTTGGCCGCCAGGCTCATGAACTGCTTGGCGTCAACGACCTCGGTGTTGTCCAGAGACAGCACGATGTCGCCCTCGCGCAGCCCTGCGCGTGCAGCCGCGCCTTCCACCACGTCCACCCGAACACCGCCGCGCACGCGCAGGTCGCGTTTTTGCGCTTCGGTCAGGTCACTCACGGCCAGGCCGATGGCGCTCTTGGCCGCAGGCGGCGGATTGCCAGGTTCTGCCTGGGCACGGCGGGTGGGCCGCTCGGGCTCGAATTCGGACACTGTCACGGCCAGGTCGCGCGTGTTGCCGCGGCGGAAAACCTGCAGCATGGACTTGCTGCCCGGCTTGGTTGCGCCTACCAGGCGCGGCAGGTCGCCAGAGCGCTCGACGTTCTTGCCATCGACCTTGACGATGATGTCGCCAGCCTCGACACCGGCCTTGTCGGCCGGGCCGTCTTTCTCAACGCTTTGCACCAGCGCGCCAGCGGCTTTGCCCAGGCCGATGGATTCGGCCACTTCCTTGGTCACAGGCGCGATGGTCACGCCGATGCGGCCGCGCACCACGCGTCCGACCGTGCGCAGCTGGTCGGCCACGCGCATGGCGTCGTCGATCTGGATGGCAAAGCTGATGCCCTGGAAGCCGCCGCTGCGGCTGTAGATCTGCGAGTTGATGCCCACGACCTCGCCACGCATGTTCAAAAGCGGCCCGCCCGAGTTGCCCGGGTTGATGGCGACGTCGGTCTGGATGAAGCTGAGGTAGTCGCCTGTATCCCGCTGCTTGGCACTGACGATGCCGGCGGTGACGGTGTTGTCCAGACCGAAAGGCGAGCCGATGGCCATCACCCATTCGCCAACTTTGAGCTTGCTCACGTCGCCGATCTTGACGAAGGGCAGCCCGGTGGCGTCGATCTTCACCACGGCCACGTCGGTGCGCCTGTCGGCGCCGATGAGGCGGGCCTTGAGTTCACGCCCGTCGGTGAGCGTGACGATGACTTCGTCGGCGCCGTCCACCACGTGGGCGTTGGTCATGACGAAGCCATCGGCGCTGAGAATGAAGCCTGAGCCGACGCCGCGTTGGCGCTGCTGTTCGTCGTCTTCGCCGCCCGGGCCTGCACCAGGCCCACGCGGCGAAGGGCTGCGATCGGGTCGTTCTGGCCGGTTGGGCATGGGGATGCCGAAGCGGCGGAAGAACTCTTCGATGTTGGGATCGATCTGGCCAGGGCCGCCTTGAGGGCCCTCACCACCACCACCACCACCACCCCGCCGCTCAGCGGTACGGATGTTGACCACCATGGGGCTCATGCGCTCTGCTATCTGGCTGAAGTCGGGCAACTGCACCGTCGGCATGGGCTGGGCATTTGCCGCGAGCGGCAAGCCGCCGGTCACCACTGCAAGCGCCATCACAGCAGACAGGGAAGAGGCCAGCAGCCGGCGACGGTTGGACGGAATCGAGGGGTTTGCGATGTTGTTCATGGCAGGCGTGGAATGGGGAATGGATATCGACAGGGCAGGAAATCAACGACCGCTTCGCGACAGCGACTCGGCCAGCAGGCGCAACGTGGAAGCCGGTGTATCACCGACTGCAGTGAACCAGTGGTCATCGCGGCGCAGGGTCAGCGTGCTGGTGGCCCCCAGATGCACCTGTATCTCGCGCTTGTGGCGATCGGCATCAAAGGGCTCGATGAATACCGAGGCATGCGCCAGACCATCGGTGAACACCGCCTGCAGCACGGGCGCGGAACCTGCGCCGGCCTTGGCCGCCTGGCCCGCGTCGAGTTCACGCCGCACGCAGCCCTTCAAGCGAAAGCCCTTGACCGGATTGACCAGTTGCCAGCCCTCGTCCTGCAGGTTCACGCGTTCCTGCTTGGGGCGGACGATGCGATAGCCCTGCAATGATGCAGCAGTGACCACCAGTGCCTTGGGCTGCGGCTTGATGCCGATCTCGACCTCAGAGAACGAAGCCGATTCCAACACCATGCGCTCTGGGCCCAGCGCCAGCACTTCGGCGCGCAGCATCAGCCCCGTGACGCGGTCGGCCCACAAACGCTGGGCATAGCGCAGCTGGTCGTCGGGCTCCAGCAACAACACATCGGCCTCGCGACCGGCCACGCGCGAGATGCCTTCACGGCGAACCTTGTATTGCTCCATGGCCAGCGGGTCGACGCTTTGCGGCGTGACCTGCCAGCCCGGCAGCGCGTCGCGCCTCTCCACGACGGCCACGCGGGCCTGGGGCCACAAGGTGTGTACTTCTTCGTTGTGGCGAATGATCTGGCGCTGGCGGCCATCCAGCGATTCGAGCTTTTCCCAAGTCTGGTCGCCCACGCCGTAATGCCAAACGCGTGAACTCGCCATCGAACCGCCGGCACTGAAAACCAGGGTACCCCGGTAGCTGCTGGTGTTGGCGGCCGCATGAATGCGCTGCAGCCAGGCGCGTGCGTCGTCGGGCGATGCGGCCTCTGGTCTGGCTCCTGCAACCGTTGCACCCGTTGCACCTGCTGCAACCGCAGGCAGGAAACTGGCTGCCAGCGCCAGCGTTGGCAGCCAGCGCCACCGGAAGCCCCGGCCCAACGGCCTCACCGCTCGTTGCCTGCGGGCACGGCCACATCGGCATTGCGCAAACCCATGCCAGGCAAAGCCAGGGCGCCGATGCCGCGCGTGGCGCGGTGGGCTTCAACATAGGCATCGAGCCGGGCATCGCGGATCATCGCCGCGCCCCCGGTCATGTTCGTACTCGTGGTTGTGGTCGTGGTCGTGGTCCCATCAGCGCCGGCAAAGGCCTGCGAGGCTGCAGGCGCAGTCTGGTTGCGCGCCTGGATCGCCCCTGCAGCGTTGAGGTCAGAGCCACTGAACTGCGTGATCACCAGAACACTGGCCACCGCAACAAAGCCGGCAGCCGCTGCGGTAGGCAGCAGCCAGACGGGTCGGCGAGCAGACTTCGCCTGGGCTGGCGCCTGGACCACCGGCATGGGCGCCATCACCACGGGCTCCTGGGCCAGCTTGGCGCGCAGGCCCGACAGGAAGGTGGCATCGTGCGCAGCAGGCCGAGCCAATTCATCAGACCGCAACACATCGCCTATCAATTGGTAGGTATGCCAGGTCTGGCGCATGTCGGCGCGGTCACGCCAGGCTGCACAGGCCGCTTCGATACCCTGCTCGTCAGCCTGCCCATCGGCCAGATCGGACAACCAGGCGCGCAAACGCTCGTCGCTCTGCGTTGCAGCTTGGCCGGGGGCGGGTGATTGCGGTGTCATCTTGGAATGCCAGGTGGGAGGAACGAGCGATGGAGTGTGGAAAGTTTGGAAAACAGGTCGAGCGTGAAGGAAGCCATTGATTACCAGCGGGCGCCTTCACGCGTGTCCAGCAACGGCCGCAGCTTGAGCGCGATGGCTTCCCGCGCACGAAAAATGCGGGAACGGACGGTACCGATCGGGCAATTCATGGCTTCTGCGATTTCTTCGTAGCTCAAGCCTTCGATCTCGCGCAAAACAATGGCCTGCCGCAAATCTTCGGACAAGGCCTCGATCGCCGCGTTGACAGCAGCGGCGATTTCCTTGCTGGCCAGCAGGGCTTCGGGTGTCTCGCCATCAGTAAGTTCATTCTCGGCACGCGAAGTTTCCTCCCCTTCATCTTGCCCGATGCGGTTGCCTTGCAGCACCAGCGGGTCGCGCTTCATGTCTGACAAGGCTTTCTTCGCAGAGTTCACTGCAATGCGGTAGAGCCAGGTGTAGAAAGCACTTTCTCCACGAAATTGCGGCAAGGCACGGTAAGCGCGGATGAAGGTTTCCTGGGCGATGTCTTGCACCAGGTCGGTGTCGCGCACCATGCGGCCGATCAGGCGTTCAATGCGCCGCTGGTACTTCACCACCAACATCTCGAATGCCCGCATCTCGCCGCGCTTGGCCCGATCGACCAGGTCGGCGTCGGCATCAGGTTGGGTCATCGGCATCAGCTGCCCTGCCCCGGCGTCTGTGGAGCACGCAGCGCCACCAGCAAACCGTGCCATGCGGTAGCGGCTTCGCCACGGCCTACAGCCAGCCAACGGACCACCGACCCGGCGCCACGCAGGCGCAACAGCACGAAGCTGCCACCTTGCAACATCAAGCCTACCTGCGTGGGCTGGCCGCCCAACGACCACTGCTGACCGTCCCAGCTGAGTGCCTGCGACGGTTCTTCAAGCCAATGGCTGGCCGCAAAGAAGACGCCTATGCATACCAAACAAGCCAGTGCGGCCACTAGCGGAAAAAACGATGACCCGCTCCACTGGACGAAGGCATGCTGCGCGCCCCAAGCAACCAGTGCGGCCGCTGCCAGCGCAAAAACGCCTGCTTGAGCCCGGCGCCAGTCTCGGCCATGGCATGTCACGTTAACAGGCGGCGCGTAGCGCACGGGGCCCGCTAGACGCGGCGGAACACCAGCGTGCCGTTGGTGCCGCCGAAGCCGAAGTTGTTCTTCACTGCCACGTCGATCTCCATCTGCCGCGCCTCATTGGCGCAGTAGTCCAGGTCGCACTCAGGATCCTGGTTGAAGATGTTGATCGTCGGCGGCGAGACCTGGTGATGCAAGGCCAGCACAGTGAAGATGGATTCGATGCCGCCAGCGCCACCCAGCAGATGCCCCGTCATCGACTTGGTCGAATTGACGACCAGCTTCCTGGCGTGCGCACCGAATGCCAGCTTGATGGCATTTGTTTCGTTCAAGTCGCCCAGCGGCGTGCTGGTGCCGTGGGCATTCAGGTACTGCACCTCAGAGCTGTCGACGCCGGCATTGCGCAAAGCCGCCAGCATGCTGCGCTTGGGGCCTTCGACACTGGGCGCTGTCATGTGGAAAGCGTCGGCACCCATGCCGAAACCGGACAGCTCTGCATAGATCTTTGCACCGCGTTTTTTCGCGTGCTCGTACTCTTCCAGCACCATCACGCCAGCACCTTCACCCAGCACGAAACCGTCGCGGTCCTTGTCCCAGGGGCGAGATGCCGTTTGCGGGTCCTCGTTGCGCGTAGACAAAGCCCGCGCTGCAGCGAAGCCGCCGATGCCCAGCGGCGAAACCGTGGCCTCGGCCCCGCCCGCCACCATCACATCGACATCACCGTACTCGATCAACCGCCCGGCTGCGCCTATGCAATGCAGGCCAGTGGTGCAGGCCGTGACGATGGCCATGTTCGGCCCGGTAAAGCCGTAGCGAATGGAGACATGACCCGAGATCATGTTGATGATCGAAGCCGGCACGAAAAACGGCGTGATACGCCGCGGACCGCGTGCGCTGTATTCCTGCTGTGTCTGCTCGATCAGCGGCAAGCCGCCGATGCCCGAGCCGATCATGCAGCCCATGCGCTCGGCTTGCGCTTCCGAAAGCGATTCACCGTGCTCCAGGCCGGCATCTTGTACGGCCTGGATGGAAGCAGCCATTCCGTAGTGGATGAAAGTGTCCATATGCCGGGCTTCTTTGGCCGACATGTAGTCTTCAACACGGAAATCTTTGACTTCGCCGGCGAATCGACAGGAAAACGCCTCAGCGTCGAACTTGGTGATGTTGGCTATGCCAGAACGGCCGGCCACCAGACTGGCCCAGCCTTCTGCCACCGTGTTGCCCACGGGGCTGATGAGACCCAGCCCGGTAACGACGACCCTCCGTCTGGACATCGGTTGTCAGGCCTTCTGGTGGTTGACTGCGTAGTCGATGGCCAGCTGCACCGTGGTGATCTTCTCGGCTTCCTCGTCGGGAATCTCGATGCTGAATTCATCTTCCAGCGCCATCACCAGCTCGACGGTGTCGAGAGAGTCTGCGCCGAGGTCGGCAACGAATGCTTTCTCATTGGTGACATCGGTTTCGGGAACGCCGAGTTGTTCGGCAATGATCTTCTTTACACGCGCTTCAATATCGCTCATGACTCCTCCTGGAGTTGGGTCAACAAAACAGCCCGCGATTCTACCGGGGGGCTAGGGACCGGACTTCTTCTTGCAAACTGGTTTCGGCGCTGGTTCAACACATGAGCATGCCACCGTTCACATGCATTTCTGTGCCCGTGATGTAGCCGGCCTGTGGGCTGGCCAGGAAGGCCACGGCATGCGCCACTTCTTCGGCGCTGCCCAGCCGGCCCAGTGGAATGCTGGCCAACAGTGCGCTGCGCGCGGCTTCGGGCAAAGCGTCCGTCATGTCGGTGGCGATGAAGCCAGGCGCCACGCAGTTGACGGTGATATGACGGCTGCCAAGCTCGCGCGCCAAAGCGCGCGTCATGCCCGCCACACCGGCCTTGGCTGCGGCGTAGTTGGCCTGGCCCGCGTTGCCGCTGGCGCCGACGACCGAGGTGATGTTGACGATGCGCCCGTAGCGTTGCTTCATCATCGGCCGCATGGCGGCGCGGCAGGCGCGGAATACGGCCTTGAGATTGGTGTCGAGCACGGCGTCCCAGTCGTCGTCTTTCATGCGCATGGACAGGCCGTCGCGCGTGATACCGGCATTGTTGACAAGCACCTGCAGGCCACCTTCGGCCGCCACGATGCCTTCGATGGCGGCTTGCAGCGCCGCGCCGTCGGTCACATTCAGCACCAGACCACGCCCGCCCAAGGGGGCCAGCGCTTCGCTGATGGCTTCAGCACCGGCAGCGCTGGTGGCGGTGCCAATCACGCGCTGCCCGGCCTGCGCCAAAGCCAGTGCGATGGCGCGGCCGATGCCGCGCGAGGCACCGGTAACGAGCGCCACAGACGGAGCTTGATTCGTGCTCATGCCACCAGGTCCTTGGCCTGCTGCAGGCTTTCAGGATCGAGCACGCTCATGCTCACGATGTCGGAATCGATGCGCTTGACCAGCCCCGACAGCACCTTGCCTGGGCCACATTCGAAGATGTGCGCCAGCCCGCGCCCACGCAACGCCCGCACCACCTCCACCCAGCGTACGGGGCCGAAGGCCTGGCGGTAGAGCGCATCGCGGATGGCGTCGGTATCGGTCTGCACGGTGACGTCGATGTTGTTGACCACGGGGATGACTGGCGCGGCGAAAGCCACGCTGCGCAAGCGCTCGCGCAAGGCTTCAGCCGCAGGCTTCATCATCGATGAATGGAAAGGTGCAGACACAGGCAGCACCAAGGTGCGCTTGGCGCCAGCCGCTTTGAGCACTTCGCATGCGGCGTTGACCCCGGCGTTGCTGCCGGCGATGACGGTCTGCTTGGGGTCGTTGTAGTTGGCGGCCTCTACGTGTTCGCCCGTGTCTGCCCTGACGCTGGCACAAGCACTGCGAACGATTTCTGCGTCCAGGCCCAGGATGGCAGCCATGGTGCCGGTACCTGCCGGCACCGCGTCTTGCATGGCGCGGCCACGCAGGCGCACCAGGGGCAAAGCATCGGCCAGGGTCAGGGCTTCAGCGGCGACCAAGGCGCTGTACTCGCCCAAGGAATGCCCCGCCACTGCTGCGGGCATCGGCCCACCTTCTGCACGCCAGGCGCGCCAGCAGGCGATGCCTGCCGTGAGCATCGCAGGCTGCGTGTTGGTCGTCAGGTCCAGCGCTTCCTTGGGGCCTTCACGAATGAGGCGCCCCATGTCTTCACGCAGCACTTCAGAGGCTTCAAGCAGCGTTTGCTGCACGGCAGGGTGGTCGCGCCAGGCGTTCAGCATGGCAACGGACTGCGAGCCCTGGCCGGGAAATACGAATGCAAACGCGGGCATGTCAGTGGTGGGTTCTCTTGGCGCGGCGCAAGCCGCCGCGCTGGTTCTCAGAAGTCGAGCAGCACGGCGCCCCAGGTGAAGCCGCCGCCCACGCCTTCGAGCATCACGGTATCACCCGCACGGATGCGGCCCTGCCTGACCGCCACATCCAGCGCCAAGGGCACCGAAGCGGCCGAGGTGTTGCCATGGTCAGCCACGGTGGACACCAGTTTTTCCAGCGGCAACTTCAGTTTCCTGGCCGTGCTGTGCATGATGCGGATATTGGCTTGATGCGGCACCAGCCAGTCGATATCCGCCTCGGTGCGCCCGGCCTTGTCCAACACGGCGCGCGCCGTACTTTCCAGCACGCTGACAGCCAGCTTGAACACGGCTGGCCCGTCCATCGTCAACAGCGGGCTGCCTTGCACCTTGCCCCCCGACACCGTGCCGGGCACGCACAGCAGGCTCACATGGCGCCCGTCTGCATGCAGGTCGGTGGCCAGGATGCCCGGCACGCTGCTTTCCTGCAGCACCACCGCGCCCGCGCCGTCGCCAAACAGAACGCAGGTGGTGCGATCGTCGAAATCCAGGATGCGCGAGAAAACCTCGGCGCCCACCACCAGGGCGCAGCGGGCGTTGCCGGCGCGAACCATGGCATCAGCCACGGTCAAGGCGTAGATGAAACCCGCGCACACCGCCTGCACGTCGAATGCAGCACACCCAGGGATGCCAAGCTTGTTCTGCAGGATGCTGGCAGTGGACGGAAACACCATGTCCGGAGTGGAGGTGGCAACGATGATGAGATCGACAGCTTCAGCTTTCACCCCGGCGGCTTCCAGCGCGTGTCTGCAAGCCGTGGCGGCCAGGTCGCTGCTGTTGACGTCATCGCCCGCGAAATGACGATGGCGGATGCCCGTGCGCTCGACGATCCAGTCGTCGCTGGTCTCGACCCCGCGCGCAGCCAGCATCTGCACCATGTCGGCATTGCTCAAGCGCCGCTGCGGCAGGCAGCTGCCCGTGCCGGTGATGCGCGAATAGCGTGGGGCGGATGGCAGGGTCATGCCGCATTCTCCTGGGCCGGCGCGGCCCCGATGCGCAGTTGCACCCGCTCTAGCAGGCGGTTACGCGCCGCATCATAAGCGCGTGCCAGCGCTTGCTCGAAAGCGAAGGCGTCGGCCCCACCATGGCTCTTGAAGACCAGGCCACGCAAGCCCAACAAGGCCGCGCCGTTGTAGCGCCGGGGATCGACACGCGCCTTGAATCTCTGCAGCACGGGCTTGGCCACCAAGGCCGCCAGCAGGCTGTAAGGCCCGCGCGTGAATTCCTGCTTGATGAAGTCGGCCAGCATGGAGGCCAGACCTTCGCTCGTCTTGAGCAGCACGTTGCCCACGAAACCATCGCAGACGACGATGTCCACCGTGCCTTTGAAGATGTCGTTGCCTTCGACATTGCCTCGGAAGTTCAAACGGCCGGCATTGCCGGCTTCGCGCAGCAACTCGCCAGCCTGCTTGATGATTTCGCTGCCCTTGATGGCTTCTTCGCCAATGTTCAGCAAGCCCACGCTGGGCTGAGCCTTGCCTTCCACCGCGGCCACCAGCGCACTGCCCATGAAGGCGAACTGCAGCAGGTTTTCCGGCGTGCAATCGACATTGGCGCCCAGATCCAGCACGGTGGTGTAGCC
>JBBQXN010000069.1:0-17857 GCA_038209585.1 Burkholderiales bacterium | reverse complement strand
GCCATCACCTGCACCATTTCCAGCACCTTGTTGCTGTAGCCCCATTCGTTGTCGTACCAGGCCACGATCTTCACGAAGGTCTTGTCCAGGGCGATGGACGCGTCGGCGTCGAACACGCTGGTGCAGGGCTCACCGCGGAAGTCGGTGGCCACCACCTTGTCTTCGGTGTAACCCAGCACGCCCTTCATCGGCCCGTCGGCAGCAGCCTTCATCGCCGCGCAGATTTCCTCGAAGCTGGCTTCCTTCACCAGTTCGGCTGTCAAGTCCACCACGCTGACATCGCTGGTGGGCACACGGAAAGCCATGCCGGTGAGCTTCTTGTTCAGTTCAGGAATGACCACGCCCACGGCCTTGGCTGCACCCGTGCTGCTGGGGATGATGTTTTCCAGGATGCCGCGACCGCCGCGCCAGTCCTTGTGGCTGGGACCGTCGACAGTATTTTGCGTGGCGGTGGCCGCATGCACCGTCGTCATCAGGCCGCGCTTGATGCCGAAGCTGTCGTTCAGCACCTTGGCCACGGGTGCCAGGCAATTGGTGGTGCAGCTGGCGTTGCTGATGATGGCCTGACCAGCGTAGGTGCTGTCGTTGACGCCATAGACGAACATCGGCGTGTCGTCTTTGCTGGGCGCGCTCTGGATGACCTTTTTCGCGCCCGCGTCGATGTGCTTCTGGCAGGTTTCCTTGGTCAGGAACAGGCCGGTGGCCTCGACCACGATGTCGGCGCCCACGTCACCCCACTTCAGCGCTGCCGGGTCACGCTCGGCTGTGAGGCGAATCTTCTTGCCGTTGACGATGAGGGTGTGGCCGTCGACCGCGATGTCGCCCTTGAAGCGGCCGTGAACGCTGTCATACCGCAACATGTAAGCCAGATAGTCGGGTTCGAGCAAATCGTTAATGCCGACGATTTCGATGTTGGAAAAGTTCTGCACCGCCGCGCGGAACACCATGCGTCCGATGCGGCCGAAGCCGTTGATGCCGATCTGGATGGTCATTTGTTTTCCTTCGGTGGGGTGTTGAGTTGGAGTTTGAGGCACGACACGGTGAGGGTGGTGTTGTCGCCATACACCACGTCCAGCGCGTCTGATGGCATGTCCAGGTCTTGCGCTTCCAGCCATGTCAGCAAAGGGCGGCGTGACGGCTCGCGAGGGCCGATTTCACCCACCAGGTTGGGCAGGAACGGCTGCCGATAGTGAAACTTCAGGTCGAAGGGGCAGCCCATCAGCGTGGTGTCCAGATCCAGTGTCTGCTTCTGGATGCCCCTGATGTGCGGCAGCAGACCGCGCAATTCCAGCGGCCTGAAGCCCACAGCCTTGTCGCCCTCGAATATGAACTGGAAAACCCAGGTGCTTTCGATCGGCCGGGGCCCTTCGAAGCAGGGCATGCGGTAACCCTGAGCCCAACTCTTGACGCCTGGCAACAGCATGGTGGCCGAGTCGCGGGAGAAAACTTCCACCTCCGGCGGCTGATCTGGTGCGGTGAAACGCAACTTCGCCAGCACATTGCCCGACACCTGGGCTTGCCGCGCGCCGAAGGGGTAGTCCGGGTTGGTGCCGCCACTCAGGTGCTTGATGCAGTCAAGCTGCAGTTGCCTGCGACCGTCCTGGCTGTCCACGGGCTCTGACCATTGCACGCGGCGCTGATCTGCCTGAAATACATATTCCTGGCGCAACTGCACCGGCTGGGCTCCGCCTGCTTCCATGCAGGCTACGCGCAGCTTGGCTGCAAAGTCGCGCACCGCGCGCACGAACTCGTCATCGCCTTCATTGCTGTGAACGCTGACTTTGGGCGGCGCTGCCGGTGAACTGAAAATCAGGTCAACGACCACCCGGCCGCTCTTGCCCTGCTTCCAGGCGTCAAACGGATAGTCGGGCTCGACGGGCGCGCCGGGCGCGCCCGTCAAAGGCTGCATGCAGCGCGCTGCAGGCGACCGGTCCAGCACCGCCGTTTGCGCTTGGGCTGGCAAGGCGCCCACCAGTAAGGCGAGCCAAAGCGTGAGCTCACCGACCAGGCAACCCGCGCGGCGCGGCATCGCTAGCGCCCCAGCACCTTGCGCACCACGGCTACCAGGTTGTCTGCCGTCAGCTTGAAATGCTTGAACAAGGCGGGCGCGGGCGCGCTTTCGCCGTAGGTATCGACACCGATGACCGCTGCGCAGCCGTATTTCCACCAGCCGTCGGTGACACCGGCCTCAATCGCCACGCGTGGCAGGCCTGCAGGCAGCACCGACTTCTTGTACGCGGCGGTCTGCCTGTCGAACGCGGTCGTGCTGGGCATGCTCACCACGCGCACGGCGATCCTGGCTTTGGCCAGCTCGGCCTGCGCGTGCAGGGCCAGCTGCACTTCGCTGCCGGTGGCGATGATCACGGCTTGCGCCTTGCGCTTGAGCCCCACTTCTGCCGGCTCGGCCAGCACGTAGGCGCCCTTGGAAATATCGTCCACCGCGGCTTTGGGCAGGTAGGGCAGGTTCTGGCGGCTGAGCAGCAAGGCGCTGGGCCGCGCCGGGTTGGACAGCGCCATCGTCCAGGCCACCACGGTTTCTGCCGTGTCAGCCGGGCGCCAGACGTCCAGGCCCGGGATCAGGCGCAGGCTGGCCGCGTGTTCCACGCTCTGGTGCGTGGGGCCGTCTTCGCCCAGGCCGATGCTGTCGTGCGTGAAGACATGGATGACGCGCTTTTTCATCAGCGCGGCCATGCGGATGGCGTTGCGGCTGTAGTCGCTGAAGGTCAGGAAGGTGCCGCCATAGGGAATGAAGCCGCCGTGCAGCGTGACGCCGTTCATGATGGCGGCCATGCCGAATTCGCGCACGCCGAAATTGATGTGGCGCCCGCCGTTGGGCACGCCTTTCTCGTCGAAACGCAAAGCCGCAGTGGAAGCCGTGTTGGTCAGGTTCGAGCCGGTCAGGTCGGCGCTGCCGCCCAGCATTTCAGGCAAAGCCGCTGTAAAGGCTTCCAGCGCGATCTGGCTGGCCTTGCGGCTCGCAACCGTGGCAGCCGCTGTATGGGCGCTGATGACGGCGTCTACAGCCACCTGGGCAAAGTTCTCTGGCAATTCACCGCGCATACGGCGCAAATAATCAGCCGCCAGTTCCGGGTGGGCCGTGCGGTACTTGACCAGGCGCGCTTCCCATGCCGCCTGCGCTTTCGCACCAGCGGCCTTGGCGTCCCAGGCGGCGTAGGCCGCATCGGGCATCTCGAAAGGTGCGTGGTCCCAGCTCAGGGCATCGCGCGTGAGCTTGATCTCGTCTGCACCCAAAGCCTCGCCATGCGCCTTGGACGTGCCGGCACGGTTGGGGCTGCCCTGGCCGATGGTGGTCTTGCAGATGATCAGGGTGGGCTGCGTGGCACTGCTGCGCGCTTGTGTGAGCGCGGCATCCACGGCGTTGGCGTCCTGGCCGTCCACGGGGCCGATGACGTTCCAGCCGTAGCTGGCAAAGCGCTGGGCCACGTTGTCCACATACCAAGGGGCGACCTCGCCGTCGATGCTGATGCCGTTGTCGTCGTACAGCGCCACCAGCTTGTTCAGTTTCCACGCACCTGCCAGGGCGCTGGCCTCGTGGCTGATGCCTTCCATCATGCAGCCGTCGCCCAGCACGACGTAGGTACGGTGGTCGACGATGGTGTGGCCCGGCCGGTTGAATTCAGTGGCCAGCAGCTTTTCTGCCAGCGCCATGCCCACGGCATTGGCCAGGCCCTGACCCAGCGGGCCGGTGGTGGTTTCCACGCCAGGCGTCACATCCACTTCGGGGTGGCCGGGGGTCTTGCTGTGCAGTTGGCGGAAGTTGCGCAACTCGCTCATCGGCAGCGCGTAGCCCGTCAGGTGCAGCAAGGCGTAGATGAACATCGACGCATGGCCGTTGCTGAGCACGAAGCGGTCGCGGTCGGGCCAGTGCGGCTGCGCCGGGTTGTGCTGCAGGTGGCGGCCCCACAGCGCCACCCCCATCTCGGCCATGCCCATGGGCGCGCCGGGGTGGCCGCTGTTGGCCTGCTGGACAGCGTCCATGGCCAGGGCACGGACGGCGTTGGCCATCAGCGAAGAATCGAAAGCGGGTGCGGCCATGAGCTTTGAACAAGCGTGGAACAGCCACGGATTCTAGGCGGCGGCCTGAGGTTGCTGGCTTACCTGGAGAGTGAGACTTGCCCCGATCTGAGAACCCTGGAAACCGACAGCAGGCAGCGCGCCTGGCGGCTGTCGGTTCACGACTTTCGGCGCTTCAGTCAGCCAGCGGTTCGGTGATGCTTTCAACGCGCGCCATCAACGCCGGCGTCAGCTTGTCCAGCACCGCCAGCGCACCCAGGTTCTGCTGCAGCTGCGACAACTTGGACGCACCCGTGATGACGGTGCTGACGCGCGGGTTCTTCGCCACCCAGGCCAGAGACAACTGGGCCAGCGAACAGCCCAGTTCTTCGGCGATGGGGGCCAGTTTGGCCACCGCAGCGTTCTTCTCGGCGTTGGTCAGCTCGTCGCGCAAGAAGGCCATGCTGGCCATGCTGCCGCGGCTGCCTTCAGGCGTGCCGGCGCTGTACTTGCCAGTCAGCAAACCGCTGGCCAGCGGGCTCCAGGTGGTCAGGCCCAGGCCGATGTCTTCATACAGCCGGGCATATTCCTTTTCCACCCGCTCACGGTGGAACAGGTTGTATTGCGGCTGCTCCATCACCGGCTTGTGCCAGCCGTGGCGGTCGGCCAGGTGCCAGGCTGAATGGATCTCCGCCGCGCTCCATTCGCTGGTGCCCCAGTACAGCGCCTTGCCCTGGCTGATGATGTCGCTCATGGCGCGAACGGTTTCTTCCAGCGGCGTGTGCGGGTCGGGGCGGTGGCAGTAGATGAGGTCGATGAAGTCCAGCCCCATGCGCGAAAGCGAGCCGTCGATGGCCTGCATCAGGTACTTGCGGTTCAGCGTGTTCTTGCGGTTGATGCCTTCTTCCTTGCCCGCCAGGCCCCAGAAGAACTTGGTGCTGACGATGTAGTTCAGGCGCGGCCAGCCCAGTTGCTTGATGGCTGCACCCATCACTTCTTCGCTGCGCCCATTGGCATAGACCTCGGCGTTGTCGAAGAAGTTGATGCCGGCGTCAAACGCCGCGGCCATCATCTCGGCAGCCGATTTCACGTCAACCTGGTTGTGATACGTGATCCAGCTGCCCAGGGACAGGGTGCTGACGCGCAGGCCGCTGGCGCCCAGGCGGCGGTAGGTCATCGGTGGGGTGGTCATGGTGCGCTCCTTTGATTCATCGAAAAAAATGGCTTCAGCCACGGTTGCCCAGGGCTTCCCAGCGCTCGATGGCCTGCAGCAATTCCTCGTCCAGGCTGGCCACGCGCGCTTGCGCTGCGGCCACGTTCTGCGGCTCGCGGGTGTAGAAGCTGGCATCAGTCAAGCATGCAGCCAGAGCCTTTTGTTCGACCTCCAGCGCTTCGATGCGTGCCGGCAGGCCTTCCAGCTCGCGCTGTTCCTTGTAGCTGAGTTTGCGCGGTGAACTTTCGCGTGCTGCGGGTGCGGCGGGTGAGGAGGTTGCAGGTATCGGCGAAGGCGAAGGCGAAGGCGAACCAGCCGGCACCGCCAGCGCCAGCCGCGTGCGCTCACGCTGCGTTTTCCAGTCCTCGTAGCCGCCTTCGTATTCACGCCACAGTCCTGGTCGGCCGCCGTAGGCCGGGTCGCCTTCCCAGGCGATGGTGCTGGTGACGGCATTGTCCAGAAAACGCCGGTCGTGGCTGACGAGAAACACCGTGCCCGCGTAGCTCTGCAACAGTTCTTCCAGGAGCTCCAGCGTTTCGATGTCCAAGTCGTTGGTGGGTTCGTCGAGCACCAGCACGTTGGCCGGCAGCGCAAACAGGCGCGCCAGCAAGAGCCGGTTGCGTTCACCGCCCGACAAGGTGCGCACCGGTGAATTGGCGCGTGCCGGCGAGAACAAGAAGTCGGTGAGGTAGCTCATCACATGCTTGCGCGATGTGCCGGTCTCGATCCACTCACTGCCCGGGCTGATGGTGTCCACCAAGGTCGAATCCAGGTTCAGCCCGGCGCGCATCTGGTCGAAGTAAGCCACCTGCAAACGCGTGCCCTGGCGCACGCTGCCCTGCGTGGGCTGCAATTCGCCCAGGATCAGCTTGAGCAGCGTCGTTTTGCCCGCGCCGTTGGGCCCGATCAAGCCGACCTTGTCGCCGCGCAGGATGGTGCCGCTGAAATCGTCGATCAGCCGCTTGTCGCCAAAGCGCATGCTCACATGCTTGAGCTCGGCCACGATCTTGCCGGGTGGCAAGCCGGCGTCCAGTTCCAGCCGCACGGCGCCCAGCTGATCGCGCCGCGCCACGCGCTGCGCGCGCAGCACCTGCAAGCGCGCGATGCGGCCCACGCTGCGGGTGCGCCGCGCTTCCACGCCTTTGCGCACCCACACTTCTTCCTGCGCCAGCAGCTTGTCGGCGCGCGCTGCAGCCAGCGCCTCGTTCTCGATCTCGCGCTGTTTGGCCGCTTCGAAGGCCGGGAACTTGCCGGGGTAGCTGCGCAGTTGCCCGCGGTCGAGTTCAACGATGCGCGTGGCCACGGCATCCACGAAAGCGCGGTCGTGCGAAACAAGCACCAGCGCGCCGCGCCAGTCGTTCAGCAGGTCTTGCAGCCATTCGATGGCGTCGATGTCCAGGTGGTTGGTGGGCTCGTCCAGCAGCAGCAATTCGGGACTGGCCACCAAGGCGCGGGCCAGAGCCACGCGCTTCTTCGTGCCGCCGGACAAGGCTTCGACCTGCGCGTCGGCATCCAGATGCAGGCGCTGCAGCGCCTGGTCTACGCGCTGCTCCCAGGTCCAGCCGTCCAGTGCCTCGATACGTGTTTGCAGCGCGTCCAGGTCTTCGCTGGCGTCGTGCGCTTCATAGCGTCGGCGCAGTTCGCGCGCCTCGGCCACGCCTTCGCCCACGGCGTCGAACACGCTGATGCCGGGCTCGAACTGCGGTTCTTGCGCCACGTAGACGCGGCGCAAGCCGGTTTGCAGCTGCAGCACGCCGTCGTCGGGCTTGTCCATCCCGGCCAGGATCTTCAGCAGGCTGGACTTGCCCGTGCCGTTGCGGCCGATGAGTGCCAGGCGCTCGCCGGTGTCTATGGACAGGCCGGCGCCGTCCAGAAGGGGAACATGGCCAAAGGCGAGATGGGCATTGCTTAGAGTGAGTAGGGCCATGGCGGGATTGTGCCGGTCTGATTCAGTCCCTGTCCTACAGCCGGCCGGACCCTCGAACTCGAAACTGAGCGAATGTGTACCACTCGCACCACTCTGGCCCTGCTGGCGGTTGCCTTGGCCGCTGCGGCCTGCGGTGACCGCACCCGGCTGGCGCCGTTGGCCGATACGGGCCGCAATCCGCAACTCGTCACCGCCGACCCGCCGCTGATACCCACCGTCCATATCGCGCCCGCGCAGGGTTGGCCAGAAGGTGCACGGCCTTCAGCCGCTGCGGGATTGAGTGTGCAGCCTTTCGCCCGCGGTTTGGACCATCCACGCTGGCTGCATGTGTTGCCTAACGGCGACGTGCTGGTGGCAGAAACCAACGCCCCACCCAAGCCCGAAGATGGCCAGAGCCTCAAAGGCTGGGCCATGAAGCTGGTGATGAAGTGGGCCGGCGCAGGCGTGCCCAGTGCCAACCGCATCACCTTGCTGCGCGACACCAGCGGCGACGGCGTGGCCGATGTGCGCGAGGTGTTTCTGAGCGGCCTGAATTCACCCTTCGGCATGGCTCTGGTGGGCGATTACTTGTATGTCGCCAATACCGATGCGGTGATGGAGTTTCCGTATCAAAGCGGCCAGACACGTATCACCGCAGCCGGCAGACAGGTGGCGGCCTTGCCCGCCGGGCCCATCAATCACCACTGGACGAAGGGCCTGATCGCCAGCCCCGACGGCCGCAAACTTTATGTCTCGGTGGGCTCGAACAGCAATGTGGCCGAACGCGGCATGGACGTAGAAAAGCAACGTGCCGCCATTCTGGAAATCGACCGCGTCAGCGGCACCACCACGGTCTTCGCCGACGGCCTTCGCAACCCCGTGGGCATGGCCTGGGGCGCGGGCGGGCGGCTGTGGACAGTGGTGAACGAGCGCGACGAGCTCGGCAGCGACCTGGTGCCCGATTACTTGACGAACGTGGGCCGCGGCGACTTCTACGGCTGGCCCTGGTGGTGGTACGGCACGCACCGCGACACGCGCGTGCAGGCGCCCGCGCCGCCCCTTGACGTGAATACCGTGGCTGTGCCCGCCTTCGCCCTGGGCTCGCATGTCGCACCACTGGGCTTGGCCGCAGCGGGCCCTTCCCCTCTGGCTGCAGCCCTGGGCGGCGGCACCAGTGCAGGCATGTTCGTCGGCCTGCACGGCTCATGGAACCGCAGGCCGCTGGCGGGCTACAAGGTGGTGTGGGTGGCCTTTGCCGACGGCCATCCCGTGGGCGCGCCAGTGGACGTGCTGGGCGGCTTCGTCAGCCCGGACAACAAGGCCTGGGGCCGCCCGGTAGGCGTGGCAGTAGACAGCCAGGGCCGGCTGCTGGTGGCAGACGATGTAGGCAACGCGGTGTGGCAGGTGAGCGCAACGCGCAGCACGCGCCGATGAGCTGGCTGTCCGGCATTGGCAGCTTGCTGCGCGAAACCGCAGAGGGCTGGATCGACGACTACGCACCCAGCATGGGCGCGGCACTGGCGTACTACACGATGTTCTCGCTGGCGCCACTGCTGCTGATCGCCATCGCCGTGGCCGGCCTGGTGTTCGGCCAGGACGCGGCGAACGGCGAAGTGCTGGGCCAGTTGCGCGGGCTGATGGGCGAGACAGGCGCGCAGGTGGTGCAGACGATGCTGGAGTCGGCGCGCCTGCCCGGCGAAAGCCTGGTGGCCACGCTGGTGGGTGTGTTGCTGCTGCTGGTGGGCGCCACCACGGTGCTGGCTGAACTGCAGAGCTCGCTGGACCGCATCTGGATGAAGACCCACCAACTGCCGCCCAAAGGCGAAGGCGGGCTGGCGGGCGTGTGGACCTGGTTGCGCACGCGGCTGCTGTCGCTGAGCATGATCCTGGCCATTGGCTTCCTTCTCATGGTGTCGCTGCTGATGAGTGCGGCGCTGTCGGCCATGAACCGCTGGCTGGGGCCTGGAGCGCCAGGCTGGGAAACGCTGGCTTCCTGGTTGAATTTCATCATCAGCTTCAGCCTCGTGGCTTTCATGTTCGCCTTGATCTACAAGCTGCTGCCGCGCGTGGCGGTGGCCTGGCAAGACGTGTGGATAGGCGCTGTCGTCACCGCCCTGCTGTTCACCGTGGGCAAGTCGCTCATCGGGCTGTACATCGGCACATCGGGCGTGGCTTCGGCCTTCGGCGCCGCGGGTTCGCTGGCGGTGTTGCTGATCTGGGTCTACTACTCGGCGCAGGTGTTCTTGCTGGGTGCTGAATTCACCTGGGCTTATGCCCACCGCTACGGCTCGATGCGCGACAGCGCGCGCATCGCTCGCAACGCTTAAGCCGCGAGCGCCGCTTCCAGCGCGTCGATGAAACGCGCAGCCACATCGAAGCCGGTCTGCTGCGCAATCTCCTGAAACCCGGTCGGGCTGGTGACGTTGATCTCGGTCACATGCGTGCCGATGATGTCCAGCCCTATGAGCAGCAAGCCGCGTGGCGCCAGGGCGGCACCCACGCTGCGCGCCACCTCGCGGTCGTGTTCGGTGATGGGTTGGGCCACGCCTTTGCCGCCCACAGCCAGATTGCCGCGGATTTCCGAGCCTTGCGGAATGCGCGCCAGTACGAAAGGCATGGGTTCGCCACCAATGACCAGCACGCGCTTGTCGCCCTGGGTGATCTCGGGCAGGTATTTCTGCACCATCAGCGTTTGCGCGCCGCCCTGGTTCAGGGTTTCGATGATGCTGCCCAGGTTCATCGCATCCGGGCCGACGCGGAAGATGCCGGCGCCGCCCATGCCGTCCAGCGGCTTGCAAATGATGTCGCCGTGCTCGGCATGAAAACGCTTCACATCAGACGCGTCACGCGTGACCAGCGTGGGACCGATGAACTGCGGGAACTCCATCACTGCCAGCTTCTCGGGGTGCTCGCGCAATGCCGCAGCACGGTTGAACACGCGCGCGCCTTCGCGTTCTGCCTGGCTGAGCAAATGAGTGGCGTAGAAGTACTCGCTGTCGAAGGGCGGGTCTTTGCGCATCAGCACAGCGTCTACCTGGTGCAGCGGCTGCGGGCGCTCGTCGGGGTGGGCTTGCGCGGCGCTGAACCAGTCGCCGCTGTGACCGTCACCCGGACGGCCGGTGAGGGTGATGTCGCGCACGAAACCGATCACGGGCTCACCACGCTGCCAACGCAGATCTTTGGGCTCGCAAGCCATCAGCGTGTGGCCGCGTGCGGTGGCTTCGCGCATCATGGCGAAGGTCGAATCTTTGTGCGTCTTGAAGTTTTCAAGCACGTCGGCAACGAACAGCAGCTTCATGGTGCGGCAGTGTTGCACAGCTGTCGCAGCCCAGCCCTCCCTGACCCGCCGCCAGCACCGCGCCTGAGGTGGCGGCCTCCATTTCAAAGCTTGCCGTAGAAGATGACAGGCCCGGTCGGCTTGCCGGTGGGTGATCCGCCGGGCGGTTCCACGCTGACAGCCATGTGGTCGATGCGGCTGCCCTTCAGGCCGCCGGGCAGCAGGTCGTTGGGCAGCACGGTGGCGCCAGTGGGGTCGATCAAGCCCAGCGATTGCGGTGGGCCGTCCGCTGTGGCCCACCAAAGCTGCAGCACGCGGTCTGGTTCCACGGCCACAGGGGTGAGCGAACGCGCGGTCACGGCGCGGCCGTCGCCGCTGAAGCTGGCCACCACGGTGGCGGCTGCTGCGGGGTTCTTGTCGGTGGCCTGCAGCACCACCACCACTGGCGCCACGGGCGCAGGCGGGTTGGCCAGCAGCACGCCCAAGGTGAGTGCAGCCATGGTGGCCAGGCCTGTGAGGCTGCGCCACCAGGCCAGACGCTGCCAGCCGTTCGCGGGTGAAGATGCAGCTGAGGGTGCGGCCCGACTCGGCGCTGCAGCTGGCCACAAGGTTTTCTCGATCTGCTGCCAAACAGCAGCCGGAGGCGGCTCGGGTGGCAGCGCACCGGTCAGAGGCATCAGGCGGTCTTGCCAGTCGCGCACCGCGTTTTGCAAGGCGGGGTGGCTGGGCAGCAGCTGCTCGAAGCGCTGGCGTGCACGGCCGCACAAGGTGCCGGCCACGTATTGGGCGGCCAGTGCGTCGGCGAGTCGGGGGCGTCCGTAGTCCATGATTCAAGCCACCCCTTGCTTGTCTTTGACCACGGCACGTTCGAGGCAGCCCTTGAGCGTTTGCAGCGCCCGGCGCACCCAGCTTTTGACGGTGCCCAGCGGCTCCTTCAAATGCTCGGCCACCTCGGCGTGCGACAAGCCGTCGAAGAAAGCCAGTGCCACGCTCTGGCGCTGCGGCGGGCTCAGGCTTTCAAGGCAATGACTCAGTTCGCGCGCGTGGCTGGCACGGTTCAGCAGTTCAAGCGGGCCGGGGCCTTCGTCGGCCGTCATATCAGTCGCATCGGGGCGCTCATCACCGTCGCCCCGCGTGGTGCTTTCCAGCCGCGGCTGCGCTTTGGCGCGGCGCAAGCTGTCGATGGCGCGGTTGCGCGCAATGTGCGTCAGCCAGGTCAGCGGCTGGCTGCGCGCCGCGTCGAAGCTGGCAGCCGCCTTCCACACCGAAACGTAGATCTCTTGCAGCAAATCCTCAGCCTGAGCACGGTCGCGCTGAATACGAAGTACCACCGCAAACAGGTGGCCGCTACTGCGTTCGTACAACTGGGCGAAGGCCGCACGGTCACCCAGGCCGCTGCGGGCCAGCAGGCTGGACAGTTCGCGGCTGCGCTCAGGCCAATCGCGCTCATCGGTTTTCATAGGCGGTCCCTACAATCTGGGTTGTGGCTATTCGTTGGAGGAAGTCTGACATGAGCGGTTTTCTGACTGTTTCTTCCCTGAGTCGCCTGTGTCTGGCGCTGGGGCTGACTGCTGCTGCCGCCCTGCCGGCACAGGCCATCAGCAACGGCACGCCCACCACGGCCTTCGCGCCGGTGGGCTTCTTTGGCATGCAGGTGGCGCCAGACTGGGTGCTGACTGCCCATCATGTGGCGGCCGCCTTTTTCCCTTTGAACACGAGCACCATCCCGTTCAACAACGGCTTTGGCGAGCGCGCGGTGATCGAACGCTTCGATGCACCTGGCGCTGGCCCTTTCCCGGCCAACGACGTGAGCCTGCTGCGCCTGGCACCGGGCTCTGGCCTCGGCGCCTTGTTTTACCAACCCATCAGCACCGACCTGTTTGCCGACGGCACTTTTCCGGCGCTGAACGTGACCATCGCCAGCGCCGCCAACAGCCCCCTGGCGCGCGCCTACGGCCACACCACGGTGACGGAGTTCGCCACACAAATCGACCCCGACGACGGCGGCCCGCTGGGCCCTGTGACAGCGAACTATCTGCTCAGCTTCGACAACTCGGTCTACGTGCAAGGCGGCGACAGTGGCGGCGCGCTGTTCCTGGGCCATGTGCTGGACAGCACGGGCGCGCTTTTGTTGGGCCTGAGTTCGGCGCAGCTGGGTGAAGAAGGCCAGCCGCCTGCGGGCTCGGGCTTCGTGCAGCTGGCGGCTTATCGCGGCTGGATCGACGCCACCCTGTCTGCCGCCGCTGGCAACACGCAGCAACTGCAGTGGGTGAGCAGCGTGCCCGAAGCCAGTACCTGGCTGTTGTGGGGCCTGGGCTTGGCGGGCTTGACCGGCACGGTGGCACGGCGCCGCAGCGCGGCGGCTGGTACCCAGGCTCAGGCTCAGGCTCAGGCCTGAGCCTGCCTCCACATTCCAGCAGCGCTTGCACACATGGCACTGAGCGCACCACCTGCCAGCCCGTTGGGCAGCCCGAACGCCAGCACCGCCGACGAACTGGAAGCGCGGCTGTACCAAGCGCTGCAGCGCGGCGACCTGGAAACGCTGATGTCGCTGTGGGCTGACGAAGACGAGGTGGTCTGTGTTCACCCGGGCGGGCCTCGCGCGCTGGGCCTGGCGGCCATTCGTACCAGCTTTGCCCAGATATTTGCCAACGGCGGCATCCCTGTGCGGCCGGAGCAGGTGAGCAAACTGCAGTGGCCCGGCGGCGCCGTGCATCACTTGGTGGAGCGCATCGACATCGACACACCGCAGGGAAAGCAGGTCGTGTGGGTGCTGGCCACGAATGTGTATGTCAAAGGCGTACGCGGCTGGCAGGTCGTGGCCCACCATGCCAGCCCGGCTGCACCCGGCGAGCTGGCTCTGGGCAGCATGGGCAGGGACGGGCCATCGGCGCTGCATTAGTGCTGCCGGCCCCAGCCGGACTGCTGCAGGAATTCCGCGCACCCGCCTGGCTGCCCGGTGGCAATCTTCAAACGATCTGGGCAGCCCGCGTTTCACGCCACCACCTGCGCGGCTTCGTGCCGCGTTTTCAGCGCGAGCGCTGGGACACGCCAGACGGCGACTTCATCGATGTGGACGTCCTGCAGTCGCCTGCGGCCACCAACCCAGCCCCCGCTGCACAACCGCATCTGGTGTTGTTCCACGGTCTGGAAGGCACCTCGGCCAGCCAGTATGCGCAGGCCTTCGCCAGCCTGGCGCAGGCGCGGGGCTGGGCCTTTTCGGTGCCGCATTTTCGCGGCTGTTCTGGTGAGCTGAATCGCGCGCCCAGGGCCTACCACTCGGGTGATTTCGAAGAGGTGGGCTGGGTGCTGCAGCGCTTGCGCGCACGCAGCACCACGCCACTGCGCGTGGTGGGCATCTCCCTGGGCGGCAACGCGCTCTTGCGCTGGGCGCAGGAAGCTGGCGACAGCGCCGCTGCGGTGGCCGAGGCTGTGGCCACGGTGTGCTCGCCCATCGACCTGACGGCGGCCGGGCTGGCCATCGACAGCGGCTTCAACCGGCAGGTTTATGCACGCATGTTTCTGCAAACCATGAAGCCGCGCGCGCTGGCGAAGTGGCAGCAGTTCCCGGGCCTGTTCGACCGCGACAAGCTGCAGGCCGCGCGTACCTTGTACGCTTTTGACGACGTTTTTACCGCGCCCCTGCACGGCTTTCGCGACACGGCCGACTACTGGGCGCGGGCATCGGCCAAGCCGCATCTGGCAAGCGTGCGCATTCCTGCCCTGGTGCTGAATGCGCGCAACGACCCCTTCGTGCCTGCGGCCAGCCTGCCCGGGCCGCAAGACGTGGGGCCGTTTGTCAGGCTGTGGCAGCCTGCGGCCGGTGGCCATGTGGGTTTCCCCAGCGGCGTTTTTCCGGGTCACACGCTGGCCATGCCCACCGCGGTGGCCGACTGGCTGGCACACCCGGTCTGACCGCAGGACTGAATTTCGCAGCCAGGCTGCGACACTCGGGCCATGGACGACATCGTGATCAAAGCCATGGCCAAGTGGCCCAGCGTACCGCATTGCCACGGCTGGCTGGCACTCGACGCGCGCGGCAACTGGTACATGCGCGACGACCGCGCCCAAGCCGCAGGGCCCTTCCCGCAAGTCAAGGGCAGCCGCGTCGACCACGACAAGCTGCGCGCCTTCATCGAGCGCAATTACGCCGCTGACGCCACCGGCGCCTGGTACTTTCAGAATGGCCCGCAGCGTGTTTATGTGGACCTGCAAGCAGCGCCCTGGGTCTGGCGAGTGCAAGACGCTGCCGGCTGGCCGCTGCTTTCGCACACCGGCCTTCCAGCGCAGCTGCAAAGCTGCTGGCTGGACGAGCACGGGCGCCTTTTCGCGCTGACCGATCTGGGCTTCGGCCTGGTGCACACGCTGGATATGGGTCTTGCAGCGCAAGCGGTTGAAGCAGGCTCCTGGCAGCCGCAGAACCTGCCATTCGCCGATATGCCCCAGCAATTCGGCTACCGGCTGGCCCCGCGCGCAGAAGACAAGCTGACTTGAAACAAAAGAGGCCACCCCTGGCTTTACGCCAGAGGTGGCCTGCTCGATGCGCAGTCAGTGCGCGGGTCAGCGACTGCAGGCGTGAAGAAAGTCTTAGTTCGCGACGCTGGCCGCGCTGTCGGAAACAGAAGCGGCAGCAGATGCAGCAGCAGCAGCAGCAGGAGGCTGCGGCACGTCGAACTTGCCACCCGACTTGTTGGCCATGTAGACGACGGCACGGCCGATTTCGATGTCGTCGTATTCGCCGCCGCCTTGCGCGCCCATGGCGCCCTTGCCTTTCAGCGCCGAATTCAACAGCGCTTCATAGCCGGTCTTGATGCGTGGCGCCCAGGCCTCGACATCGCCAGACTTGGGTGCGCCGGCCAGGCCGGCGGTGTGGCAGGCGGCGCACTGACCTGCATAGACCGCGTCACCTGCGCGCACCAGGCGCGGCGCGTTGATGTCACGTAACTCGATCGTCCCGATGGGCTGCAGGCGGCGCGCCACGGCTTCGGCGCCCAAGCCGTCGCTGCCGGCAGAGGGTTTGGTACCGAAATCCACATAGGTGGCCAGCAAGACGATCACCAGGATGGGGATGATGAACGACGCCACCACGGCAGTGATCAGCTGCTTGGGCGTCTTGATCGGCCCTTCATGAGGGGCATCGTGGGCGGGGTCGTGGGCGTCGTTCATTCGCTGTGGTGGCACTGGGGGAAAGCGCCAAGTCTATAGGCAGCGCTAGAATCCGCCGTTGCCGTGCGACCGTGGTGAAGTGGATATCATTGGGCCCTCCGAAGGCTTAGTCGCAAGTTCGATTCTTGCCGGTCGCACCAGGGCCTCGCGCGGTGGTCATGCCTGAAGCTGTGTGAAGTAAAGCAATACGTGGCGGTTTTGCCAGCTTTTGCTTGATGCCAAGCGCGGCCACGATGTGCTTTATCGTGGGTTCACGCTCGATGGCCAGCCACCACCAATGACAAAGCCGCCGAGGGCAAGTGCCCAGGGCGGCTTTTTTGTTCCGGCCTGACGGAAACTTGGTGATCAGACTTCCTGAAGTGGCAAAGGAATCTGGGCCTCGCCGATCTCTGGCTTCAACCGACCTGCCGCTTCGCTGATCCTCTGCAGGTAGCGCGGACCCAACCGGGCCGCCACGACGGCCCCCTTGGCCTTTCGACCACCGAGCGCACATCGCATCACACTGAGCACGACCGACTCGACGCTACTGGGCGCGAAGCGGTTGGAGCCCTCACGCAACGCATTGCGATGGGTGAGGCGCTTGCCTCGCTTGGCGAGATTGCTCGCCATGACCTCGACCTTCTGGATGGCGGACAGGTGTCGCGCCTCTTCCGCTGCTGCGTTTCGCCTGGTCGTTGCTTCGCGCACGGGCACGTACAGATCTCGATGTTTGGCCAAGGTGGCCAAGTCGACGCGCAGTGCTTTTGCGACGTCGGTCACCGAGAGGTCCTCCGTCAGGGCCTGGGTGAGCGCGGACCGAATCGCCTCGTGGTCAACAGGATCGCGCCGGCGCCGGACGCGCGACGGCGACAACCCTGCCGCACACGGTGATGCCACCAAGCGGCCCTGCATCAGTTCTGCAAGATCCAACTCCTCTACAGCGCAGATGTCTAGCAGCTGTTCGAAGTTGAGGCGCCACGCTTCATGCTTAAGCCATTGGGTCAGAACCGACTTCGGCGCGCCGGCCCGGAACGCCAGGCTGCTCACGGCCCCTCGTTCTGAGCAGAGTGCTCGTACCGCGGCTCGGACGGGTGCAGGGCCAGCTTTCTCGACCGACGGGAGCGCTGCGAGCACCCGAAGACACTGCTCTGCGCGCCACACTTCGTCGGGGCCGGCCTCCTGCGGCTCGTTCTTGCTGCAGCCATGGCCAATCGAGCCACAGCTTCCGCACACGCCGCTGAGCTTGATTCGCCCGTAGTCAGCCGCAGCCACTCGACCGTTGCGGCCGCACAGCGGCACCAGCAGCCGCCTCCGATGCAGGGGACAGCAGGTGACCGGCCGAAGGCGCCACAGCAATCGCCCGTACGGCGTCTTCCCTTCGGCTTTGTCGGCAGCGAGACAGTCGATGCACACCCGCTCTTCGCTGGTGATCAGGTTGCCGGTGGTCAGGAGCTCCAGGGGAAGCAAGGTGCTGAATCGCAACTCCGTGAGCCCGGTGGCGGCCTCCATCACACGCACCCACCGCGCCGCAGACTGATGCATGCCAACCATTTCTTTGCCCGCATGCTTGTCCCAGGCCCATCCCACCTGGTGTCTGGGAGACGTCGCCAGGACACCGAGCTTTTCCTCCACTCCGGGCAGCAGATGCGACACAACCTGCCTGGGCGCAAGGCGCTGCTCGAAACTCAGGAACAGCAGGTGGCTGAACAGCGATTCCACCTCACCTGTCCCCACACCGCGAGGAGGAATCCCGTACAGCGGCGTAGCTGGAACGAGAGGCCCCTCGACCTCCCGCCAGAGGGTTGACGCGCCTTCGAGGTCATGCACGGCGCTTCTCCTGCGTAGTTTTCCAGAGCGCCGCGCTGTCGGGATCGTCCAGGTCCGCCTCGCCGTAGCACGCCCCCCGCAGGGACTCCTCACCGTCCACCATCTCCGTTTCGATCTGGTTGAGCATCTTCGGCGGCTTGAACGCACGCAGGCCATCTTGCTTGCGGACCCGCTCCCGTTTTTGCTTCATCTGCAGCGAAGCGAGCTGGTTCATCTGCATCTTCATCAGGCCCACGGAGCCGAGAGAAGCGCGCATGACGAACTTCCACGCAGCCTGGAACTGGGGCACGTCTTCGCACGGCCAGTCCTCCTCGACCTTCTTCAGCACCTCGCGGAATGCTGCTTCGTCTGCTGTCGGGCTGTCGTCCTTGGGTTGGTCAGACAGGTGGTAGCGCCGGTAGTGAAGGATGGCACTGCGGCGTGCCAGCTGACCATAGGTCGTCAGCAGCGGCGCGATCTGATAGGTGCCAACCAG
>JBBQXN010000068.1:0-18146 GCA_038209585.1 Burkholderiales bacterium | reverse complement strand
GCCGCCCAAGGTCTGCGTGCCCTGGAAAGACAAGACGCTGTTGTTGTTCAGATTGATGGTCGCACCGTTCAGCGTCAAGCCGTTGGTCACCCGCTCGACGGACGTGGCGGTCGCCATGTCCAGCACTCCGGCAAAGCTCACACCGTCGAGAAAGTTGTTGATGTTGTTCGTCGGCCTGACGCTGCCGCCACCCGTGGTGGTGATGCTGCCGCCCGTGACCGAAGTGCCTTCTTGCCGAATGACGCCGCCCGCTGTGGCGCGCAACGTGCCGCCGGTGTTGTTGACAGCACTCTGCAGCGCCAGCACGCTGCCAGCCCCCGTGGCTTCAATGATGTTTTGATTCACGAAGCTGGACTGGGCCAGGGTGATCGTGCCGCCAGAGTCCGAGCTGATCAGCCCTTGGTTGACGACGCTGTTGCCACTGCCGCTAATCAAGGTCGCTACGCCGATCGAACCCGACAGACCGCGCACCGTGGTGCCGGCCGCAAAGGTGACCGTCTTGCTGCCGCCGTCAATGCCCAGACGGTTGTTGGCGCCGCTGCCGAAGACGATGGTGGCGTTGCCGCCCACCGTCTGCGTGTCCTCGAGGTTGAGGATGCCGCCGCCCTGAAGGGTGGTGGTGCCGCTGCCGTTCAGGCCGCCGGTGATGCGCAGAAAAGATGCGTCGATCGTCAGGCTGCCGGCGTTGTTCACGGCCGCAGCCCGCTGCGCCGTGTTCACCGTCACCACGCCCGCCGCACCGATGTTGGCGGTGTCAGCGGCACCCGGCGCGCCGGCCGGACTGCCGTTGCCGGTGGCGCAAGCCGTCCAGTTGACGATGGCCGCCCAGTTGCCGTTGGCGGTGTTCCAGCTACAAACAGCGGCTTGCGCACTGGTGGCAGTTCCCCCCAGCAGGGCGGCTGCGGCCAAAGCCAGGGCGTGGCGAACGGCCGTGAGCGAACGGGTCGTCGATGCAGACATGGGATCTCCTTGTGGAATAGGCGCAGATTGCGCGGCTACCGTTCCGCCAACGTTAGGAATTGGCCCAGAGAGACCACTGCAGCCCCCCTCGTCCCAGGGGGTCGGGGGCCGGGCAGCGACAATCGGCGCACAAAACAAGAAGCAGATAAAGGAAAACCCGCATGTCGTCCCAGCCCCCGTTCGTCGCCCCCACCCGCTACACCGACCCGGCCGCCGCGCTGGCGCAGGTGCAGGCCATCTACAGCAGCAGCGTCGACCACCTGCGCGGCAGCTTGCAGCGCTTTGTGAACGGCGCCGACGACGGCCAGCATGTGCGCGCTTGCTATCCCTTCGTCCGCATCCGCACCGACACCGTGGCGCGCGCCGATTCGCGCCTCAGCTACGGCTTCGTCGCTGGCCCGGGCACCTTCGAGACCACGCTGACGCGGCCCGACCTCTACGCCGCGTATTACGCCGAACAGTTCCGACTGCTGATCAAGAACCACGGCGTGGCGCTGGAGGTGGGCACCAGTACCCAGCCCATCCCCGTGCATTTTTCGTTGGCCGAGAACAACCACCTCGAAGGCTCGCTCTCGACCGACCGCCGACTGCGCATGCGCGACCTGTTCGACCTGCCCGATCTGGCCGCCATGGACGACGGCATCGCCAACGGTGCCTTCGAGTTCCGCGCCGGCGAGTCGCAGCCGCTGAGCTTGTTCACCGCGCCGCGCGTGGACTATTCGCTGCACCGCCTGCGCCACTACACCGGCACGGCGCCCGACCATTTCCAGAACTTCGTGCTCTTCACCAACTACCAGTTCTACATCGACGAGTTCATCAAGCTGGGCCATGCAGAAATGGCCAACACGGGCAGCGACTACGAAGCCTTCGTCGAGCCCGGCAACGTGATCACACGCCGGCATGGCGAATCAAGCGCGCCTGGTGACGAGCTGGGCGTGGCGCCGCCGCGCCTGCCGCAGATGCCCGCCTACCACCTGCGGCGCGGCGACAACGCCGGCATCACCATGGTCAACATCGGTGTCGGCCCCGCAAACGCCAAGACGATCACCGACCACATCGCCGTTCTGCGCCCGCATGCCTGGCTGATGCTGGGCCACTGCGCCGGCCTGCGCAACAGCCAGCAACTGGGCGATTACGTGCTGGCCCACGCCTACATGCGCGAAGACCATGTGCTGGACGAAGAGCTGCCGCTGTGGGTACCCATCCCCGCCCTGGCCGAAGTGCAGGTGGCGCTGGAGCAGGCCGTCGCCGACGTGACGCGACTCTCAGGCTACGACTTGAAGAAAATCCTGCGTACGGGCACGGTCGCCAGCACCGACAACCGCAATTGGGAACTGCTGCCGCATCCGGGCCCTGAGCGCCGCTTCAGCCAGAGCCGTGCCGTGGCGCTGGACATGGAAAGCGCCACCATCGCCGCCAACGGCTTCCGCTTTCGCGTTCCGTATGGCACTTTGCTGTGTGTGAGCGACAAGCCGCTGCACGGCGAAATCAAGCTGCCCGGTATGGCCAACACCTTCTACCGCGAACGCGTGGACCAGCACCTGCGCATCGGCATGCGCGCGGTGGAACTGCTGCGCCAGGAACGCCCGGGCAGCCTGCACAGCCGCAAGCTGCGCAGCTTTGCCGAAGTGGCGTTTCAGTAGGCTGCAACGTGACGTGATGCCTGGCCCTACATTCGCTGGGGCCAGCGCGGCGCCGCTACATTCCCCTGTGTCGAAAGGGGAGTAGCAAGCAACGCCAGTTGCCGCGGCACCCCGTCAATACGGCGGTTGGAATTTCTCGAAGTTCTCAACCACCCGGGCCCGCAGGAAAGCGCCAACGCGCCCTTTTCCGCAAGACCTTTCGGCGCGATTTCAAACCAACTTGAACGGGAGTGTCATATGGACACCATCGCGCCGCTGTGGCTGTGGATTACGTTTGTTGCGATCGTCATCGCGGCGCTGTTTGTCGACTTTGTCGTGCTCAGCAAGCAGGGCGCACACGCCGTGGGCGTGAGAGAGGCGATCAACTGGTCCCTCGTCTGGGTGGCTGCCAGCCTAGCCTTCAACGGCCTGTTCTGGTGGGCTGTGTGGCAAGACCACGGCACGGCGCTGGCCAACGTCAAGAGCATGGAATTCCTCACTGGCTATCTCATCGAGAAAAGCCTGGCGGTGGACAACATCTTCGTCTTCCTGATGATCTTCACCTACTTCGCCGTGCCGGCGGAATTCCAGAAGCGCGTGCTGATGATCGGCATCATCGGCGCCATGGTGCTGCGCACGGTGATGATCCTGCTGGGTGCCTGGCTCGTCACGCAGTTCCACTGGGTGCTCTACCTGTTCGGTGTCTTCCTCATCGTCACCGGCGTCAAGATGTGGTGGGCGGCCGGGCAAGAGCCCGACCTGGAAAGCAACCCGGCGCTGAAACTGCTGAAACGCTTCATGCCGGTGAGCGCCAGATTCGACGGCGAGAAGTTCTTCACTGTGGAAAACGGGCAGAAGATTGCGACACCTTTGCTGCTGGTGATCGCACTCGTGGCGCTCACGGACGTGATCTTCGCCGTGGACAGCATCCCGGCCATCTTCGCCATCACCACCGACCCCTTTATCGTTCTGACGAGCAACATCTTCGCCATCCTGGGCTTGCGTGCGATGTACTTCCTGCTCGCCGCCGTGGCTTCCAAATTCCACCTGCTGAGCTACGGCCTGTCGGTGGTGCTGGTCTTCATCGGTACGAAGATGGTGCTTATCGACGTGATCAAGATTCCGGTGGCCATCTCACTGGGCGTGGTGGTGGCGGTGCTGGCTTTCACGATGTGGTGGAGCGTGCGCACGGCGCCGAAGATCGAGACGACCAACGCAAAGTAATCGCTTTCAACGTACCGACAGCCGCTGCTTGATGCGTGGCGGAGGGAAGCTCGCGTCCAGCTCAGCCAGCTCTTCTGCACTCAGCTGGCTCGCCAGCGTCTGCGCCGCCCAGTTGTGCCGCAGGTGCAGCGCGCTGCCGGCTTTGGGGATAGTCAGCACGCCTGGCTGCCGCAGCACCCAGGCCAGGGCCACCTGCGCTGGCGTGACGCGGTGGCGCGCGGCCAGCTCGCGCAGCGCGGGGTGGTCGGCCAACTCGCCCTGGTCCAGCGGGCTGTAGGCCATCAGCGGCATCTGGTGCACGCGCTGCGCCGGCAGCAGGTCGAATTCCACGCCCCGTGCACTCAGCGAGTAATGCACCTGGTTGGCTGCACACGCTGCACCGCCGGGCACGGTGGCCAGTTCGCGCAGATCGGGCAGGTCGAAATTGCTCACGCCCCAATGGCGAATGCGGCCGCTGCGCTGCAGTTGCTCGAACCCGTGCACGGTCTCGGCCAGCGGCGTGGGGCTGGGCCAGTGCAGCAGGTACAGGTCGATGCAGTCCAGCTTCAGCCGCTTCAGGCTGCGCTCACAGGCGGCCACCATATCGGTTTCAGCGGCGTGCTCGGGCAGCACCTTGCTCACCACCATCACCGCGTCGCGCGCCAGGCCGTTGCGAAGGGCTTGCTCCAGCGCCTGCCCCAGCACGGTTTCGGCGCCGCCGTCTGCATACATCTCGGCGGTGTCGAATACGCGCCAGCCCATGTCCAGCGCCAGTCGCAACGAAGCGACTTCCGCCCCGCGCCGGGTGGTGTCTTCGCCCAGGCCGCAGGTGCCCAGGCCCAGGCTGGGCTGCTCTTCGCCGCTGGGGAACTGGACTGACGGGCTTGGCAACATGCTGCAATGCTACGGGGACCGGTTGAATCTTGCCCCGCGCGGATTAGCCAGATGCAGAGCGATTTATCATCGACGCTCATGCCGAGCAGCCTACAGAATCCCGCACGCGACTTGGCGCAGGTGCGTCTGGACAACGCGATGGCCCTGTTCCAGGAATTCGTTCGCGCCACCGCCCGCCACGCCGATGCCGCAGCACTGCGCGGCCTGGAAAGGCGCTTCGCCGAACGCATACAGATTCAGCCCAGCTACTGGAGCCAGATCAAGGGCCGCAGCCGGCAGATCGGTGAACGCCTGGCGCGCCAGTTCGAACAGCTCTGCCACAAGCCGGGGGGCTGGATGGATCAAGCGCATGGCGGGGCGTCCGCAGCAGCGGCGCCCAGGGCCGAGGCGCAGGACGAGTCGGCCCCGCGCGACGACGATGAACGCTTCATCGTCGGCCTGGTGCTGACCTACTACCGCCGCCACCCGCAGCGCGCGCGCACGCGGCTGCTCGATTTGCTGGGTGAAGTGCTGGCGCCCCCGCCACCGGGCCTGCGCACGCCACCGGGCAGACTGGCGCCGCAAGCCGAAGAAGCCCATGACTTGTGGCTTCACACACAAACCGGTGTGGCGCCGCTGAAACGCAAGAAATAGCCAGGCAGCGCAATTTTACTTGCGCACTGATAACGTCGTGTTTATCATTTGCGCAAGCGTCTCGGCATCAACCGTTTGATCTTGCTGCCGACACATCCGACCAACCCAACGAGTACGCCATGAATCAATTCACCGCCATCGCCGCACGCGACGCCCACCTGGCCACAGGTGCGTCGGTGGTGGCTGGCGTGTTGGTCAGTGGTGCCCCGCCCGGGGCGCAGGTTTGCTGAAGGGGCAGGACGCAAGTTCCGCCCCCATCAGCCACCTTCAGGCCCGGGTTGCACCAGCACCCGGGCCTTTTTGTTTTCCCCACCGCCGAAGGAGACCACCATGAAGATCAAGCTCACCGCCCCCAAGCCGCGCAACCCGCTGGTGGCCGCCGCTCGCCTGCGCGTGGCCGGCGCCCACGGCCCCCGTGCGGGCGCACGACGCGCGCGTTCTCGCCGCGCCCTGCAACGTGAGGTGAACGATCTGCGCGCCGCAGAACGCCACCGGCCCAGCCTCTGAAATCTGCTGGCCTGCCGGCCAAAGAAGGAGACCCCTCGTGTCAATCGACGATCTTTTCTGGAGCGATGCTCCCCCGCCCACCCGCCGCGGCCGCCGCGGCCGCCGCGTTCGCGAACTCGCTGCCGCCGTGCTGCGCGCCCTGGGCGCAGCGCTGGACAGTCTGGCAACGCGCCTGATGCATGTGCAGCCCAGCCCCGCGCGTGACGAGCCCTTGCTCGAATTTCACGCTGAAGCCGGCGCGCCCGAAGGTGCGCTGTATGTGAACGGCCAACTGGTCGGCCACCTGCGTGGCGTCACGCGCCTGTAAAGCCAGCCGTGACTTCTCTGTGTTCGCTGGCGACGCGTAACCGCGTCGCCAGGGTGACACCTCGGCCCGGGCGCTGAGCGCATGCTGCGGCCCCATGATGCCAAACACCCGCTTTCTGATCGCCCGCAGCGACCTGCAACAAACGCAGTTCGCGCCCGACCCCGACGCACCCGTTGCATCCGGCACCTCGGGTGAACGATCGTTGGCTGAAGGCCAGGCCCGCTTGCGCGTCGAATCCTTTGCACTCACCGCCAACAACCTGACCTACGCCGCCTTTGGCGAGGCCATGAAGTACTGGCAGTTCTTTCCCGCTGCCGACCCCGCCTGGGGCTGCCTGCCGGTGTGGGGTTTCGCCACCGTGGTCGAAAGCCGCGCTGAAGGCGTTGCCGTGGGCCGGCGGGTCTACGGCTGCCTTCCTGCTGGCACGCATCTGCTGGTGCAGCCGGCGCGCGCATCGGCCAGCGGCTTTCAGGACGTCAGCGCGCACCGCAGCGAGCTGGCTGCCGTGTATGCGCGCTACGACTTTTGCGATGCCGACCCCGCCTGGCGCCCAGACTCGCAAACCGAGGGTCTGCAAGCCGTGCTGCGGCCGCTGTTCGTCACCTCGTTCCTCATCGACGATTTCCTCGCCGAGCAAAACTTTTTCGGCGCCAGCCAGGTGCTCATGTCCAGCGCTTCCAGCAAGACAGCGCTGGGCACGGCCTTTTGCCTGGGGCAGCGGGGTGGGGGTGGGGGTGGGGGTGGGCGCGGCGAAAAATGCAGGCGCATCGGTCTGAGTTCACCCGCCAACGGCGGATTCGCGCGCGCGCTGGGCTTTTACGACACGGTGCTGGACTACGCCGATCTGACCCAGCTCGACCCCACTGTAGCCACCGTCTATGTCGACTTTGCCGGCAACGCCGCGCTGCGCCGGCAGGTGCATGAACACTTCGCCGGCACGCTGACTTACAGCTGCTCTGTCGGCGGCACGCATTGGCAGGCGCTGGGCTCCGGCGGCGGCTTGCCCGGGCCGCGTCCGGTGCTGTTCTTTGCCCCGGCGCAGATCAAGGTGCGCCAGGTACCTCCTCCGCAGGGCTGGGGCCCGGGCGGTTTGCAGCCCCGGCTGGCTGCAGCGTGGGCAGGTTTTGTACAGGCGGTGCAGCGGCAGGATGTTGGCGGCCTGCGCATCGTGCAGCACCCGGGCGCCTCAGCGTTGCAGCAGGCCTATGGCGAAATGCTGTCGGGCCGCGCGCCTGCCGATGAAGGCTGGATGATGTCGCTTCAAGACTTGGGCGCAGACAGCCGATAAGCTGGGGAACGAGCCCTCGTCACGCCATGCCAATCACCCCGCCTGCCACCCTGACCCAAGCCCCGCGCGATCTGGCGGCTTGGCTGGCGTTGTTCGACGCGGCGCAGTTGCCCGTGCTGGCCAGTACGGCGCAGTTTCTGGAAGACTGGCGGCTGACCGAAGAGGCGGCGGACGCGCACGGTCTGGCGCAGACCTTGTCCGCCGATCCGCTGATGATGCTCAAGCTGCTGGCCCATGTGGCCAGGTTGCGCCAAGGGCGCGAGGGCACCGAGCCCGAGAACGCCACCGAAGCGCTGGTGATGCTGGGCATCACGCCTTTTTTCAACGCTTTCGGTCCGCAGCCTGTAGCCGAAGACTGGCTGCAAGACAACCCCGCCGCACAGGCGGGGTTCGCCAAAGTGCTGCGCCGCGCTCACCGCGCTGCCAACTTCTCCATCGCGTTTGCCGTGCACCGCATGGACCACGACGCCACCGTCATCCACGAGGCGGCCTTGCTGCACGACTTTGCCGAGTTGTTGCTTTGGCTGCACGCGCCGGCGCTGGCGGTTGAAATACAGACGCGCCAACAGGCCGATTCCACGCTGCGGTCTGCCGTGGTGCAGCGCCAGATTCTGGGTATCGAACTGGCAGATCTGCAGCACGCCTTGATGCAGACCTGGTGCCTGCCCCGCCTGTTGGTCGAGATCACCGACGGGCAAGCCAGCGAGCGCACCCAAGCCGGCCACGCGCGGCTGCGCAATGTACTGCTGGCCATCCGCGTGGCGCGGCACAGCGCAGAAGGCTGGGACAACGCGGCCATTCCTGACGACCTGCGCGACATCGCTGAGCTGCTGCACCTGTCCCCCGAGGCCACACTGCGCTTGCTGCACGACATCGAGTCCGACTGACAACGGCATCGTTTACAGCGCCCGCTGGCGCAGCACCGCTTTGAATGGTGGACATCCTTCGGGATAGCAGCGACTGACAGCGGGGTGGAATAGTTTCCCCGCGGGCGACTGGCTTCGCGCCGGCCGCTCAGAAACGGTCCATTGGACATCGCCGCCATCCAACTCTTTGCCACCAAGACGCTGATCTAGCAGAAGGCGATGGCGGCCAGCAGTTTCAGGCCCAGATCGGAGCGCACGGCGCAACTGCACGGCAGTGTCGATCCACTGGCCGCCATCGAGCTGCTGAACCCGCGCCCGGAGCGAACCTGGTGCTGGCTGGCCGGCGCCCATACCGGCGCAGCTGCTCAAGACGCAGGCCGCCTGAAGCTGGCGCCAGCGTTTCAAACGAAGGACAGCAGCCCCTTCAGGCTGAGCAGCAGCACCAGATAGCGCGCGCCCTTGCCCAGGGCGATCCAGAACAGGCTGGGCCAAAAGGGCATTTTCAGCCAGCCTGCGGCCAGCACCAAGGCGTCGCCCACCAGAGGCAGGAACGACAAGAAAAGTCCTGGTGGGCCCCAGCGCTTCAGGCGCTGGATACGCGGGTCCTCCGTGTCCACCCGCACCTTCTTGAAGCGCTCAAAGCCCTGGCGCCCGGCATGTCCCATCCAGAAGGTCAGCACGCAGCCCAGCACATTGCCGGCCAGGGCCGCGAAAAATGCCGCCATCGCCAGCGCCGGGTAGGCGGTGACGAGCGCAGTCATGACGATCTCGCTCGAGCCTGGCAAAACGGTGGCCGAAACAAAGGCCGACAGGAACAGGCCCCACAGGCCCGCGTCGGCACTGAGCCAGCTTTGCACCCAGACTGAAAATTCGTTGATCCATTGCAGCATGGGCGCGCATTGTCCACGCCACGCGGGCTGCGTTTTGCATGAACTGCGCCGCGGGGGTATTTTTCAAGCGCTGCGGCACGAAGGCAGTGCAATGCGCCACGGTTTGCGTGGCTCGGGTGCTGGATGCGCCCTACAGTGTGGGGCTGCGTTCCACCCCCTATTAATTCGCAAGGCGCCAGCATGCTATTTACACCCTGGGACAACCCGATGGGCACCGACGGCTTCGAATTCATCGAATACGCCGCCCCCGACCCCGCCGCCATGGGCGCGCTGTTCGAGCGCATGGGCTTCACCGCCATCGCCAGGCACCGCCACAAGAACGTGCTGCTGTACCGCCAGGGCGGCATCAACTTCATCGTCAACGCCGAACCCGACAGCTTCGCGCAGCGCTTCGCCCGTCTGCACGGGCCCAGCATCTGCGCAATTGCTTTTCGTGTGCAGGACGCGCGCGCAGCATTTGCCCGCGCGCAGTCGCTGGGCGCCTGGGCGTACGCGGGCACGGCGGGGCCAGGCGAGCTGAACATTCCAGCCATCAAGGGCATCGGCGACAGCCTGATTTACCTGGTGGACAAGTGGCGTGGCAAGAACGGCGCACAAGAAGGCCAGATCGGCAACATCGGTTTCTTCGACGTCGACTTCGAGCCTTTGTCCAAAGAAGCAGGCACCGACTTGAACCCGCCTGGCCACGGCCTGACCTACATCGACCACCTGACGCACAACGTGCACCGCGGCCGCATGGCCGAGTGGTCAGAGTTCTACGAGCGCCTGTTCAACTTCCGCGAAGTGCGCTATTTCGACATCGAAGGCCAGGTCACAGGCGTCAAGAGCAAGGCCATGACCAGTCCTTGCGGCAACATCCGCATCCCCATCAACGAAGAAGGCAACGAGAAGGCAGGGCAGATTCAGGAATACCTGGACCTGTACCGTGGCGAAGGCATCCAGCACATCGCCCTGGGCTCCACCGACCTGCCGCGCACCGTGGACCAGATGCGCGAAAAGGGCGTAAAGCTGCTGGACACCATCGACACCTACTACGAGTTGATCGACAAGCGCATTCCGGGCCATGGTGAAGACGTGGCGGCACTGAAGTCGCGCAAGATCCTGGTCGATGGCCAGGCCGGCGAACTGCTGCTCCAGATCTTCAGCGAAAACCAGCTTGGGCCCATCTTCTTCGAGTTCATCCAGCGCAAAGGCGACCAGGGCTTCGGCGAGGGCAATTTCAAGGCGCTGTTCGAGAGCATCGAGCTCGACCAGATGCGCCGTGGCGTGCTGAACAAGACATGAGTTCCGCACCCGACTTCCACAGCGGCGTGAACCAGGGCGTTCCGCCCGTCACCTACGGCGAAGGCAGCCGCCCCCCGCGTGGCGACTATGCCAAGGCACGCGCCGACTACACCTGCGAACAAGACTACGGCCAGTACAGCACCGCTGACCATGAAACATACCGCAGGCTCTATGCGCGCCAGATGGAACAGCTGCCGGGTCTGGCCTGCGACGAATTCATCAGCGCGGTGCAGCAACTGGGCGCGCCCGAGCGCATTCCTCGTTTCGACGACATCAGCGAAAGGCTGATGCGCGCCACCGGCTGGCAGATCGTGGGCGTGCCTGGGCTCATTCCTGAAGAAGCCTTCTTCAAGCTGCTCTCGGAACGGCGTTTTCCTGTCACCGACTGGATGCGCTCGCCCGAAGAGTTCGATTACGTGGTCGAGCCGGATGTTTTTCACGACCTGTTCGGTCATGTGCCCCTGCTCTTCGACCCGACTTTCGCCGACTACATGCAGGCTTACGGCGCAGGCGGCATGAAGGCGAGCAGCCTGGACGCGTGCGAGTTGCTGACGCGGCTGTACTGGTACACGGTGGAGTTCGGCCTGATCGACACGCCAAAGGGCTTGCGCGCTTACGGCGCCGGCATCCTGTCTTCAGCAGGCGAGCTGAACCACAGCGTCACAGCACCCGACGCGCTGCGCGTAGGCTTTGATCTGCAGCGGCTGATGCGTACCCGCTACCGCATCGACACCTACCAGACCACCTACTTCGTCATCGACTCGTTCGGGCAGTTGTTCGACGCCACGCGGCCCGACTTCACGCCAATCTACGAAGCCGTACGCGGCGCGAGCATGCTCGAAGCAGGACAGGTGTTGGCGGGCGAACGCACATTTGCGCCGCTGGCCATCAAGAGCTGAGCCAACGCTGCAATTCAGCGCGCGCCTGGGGCGCGTCTGCCATGTGCACATGCGCGTACCCGGGCAAGTGACGGTTGCAGGCGCCCTGCAGCATGGCCAGGCGCGGCGGGAAGACGATGTTGTCGCAGTGGCTGTAGAAACAGGTGAAGCGGCGTGTGCCCTTCGCAATTTCTGAAACTTCGCGTTGTGTCAGGCTGCCCAGCCAGGGTGAAGTCATGCGCATCTGCCGCGCATTGACCGTATGCCCCCAGCGCGCCAGCCAGGTGCCCTGGTGTGGCGTCCCGATGGTGATGGCATGGTGAATGCGCGCCGCGCCGTCATGTTCGGCCCACCAGCGGCGCAGCACCAGACCACCCATGCTGTGCGCGACCACCACAGGTGCCAGGCCGGTGGCGGCCTGCAGGCGCTGCACGGCGCTTTCTATGGTCGGCATGCTGGCGTCGATGCTGCCGAACACAGGTTCCAGATTGACAGCGATGAACGGTGTGCCCTGAGCCGTCAATTCACGCAGCCAAGGGTTCCACAGGCCACGGTTGCAGACGAAGCCATGAACGAAGAGCACACCACGCCGGCTCTGCGCCGTGGCGTGCAATTGATCAGGCCAGGCCTGGCTGCGGAACGGCTGGCGCCAGCAGAACACGATTGGCGCGGACAGCACCTCGGCCCACCAGGCGCGCACCAGGGCACGCAAACTGGCGCGCGGTGTCGGGTCGTCACGGTGCGTGAAGCGCACCAAGGCCATCTCAAAGGCCAGAATCAGTGCATAGCCACCGACGATCAGGCTTGCGCCGGCTGCGGCCAACACGGGCCGCTGCTGGCGGAGAAACATCGCGGCCCAGCCCGCAGCCAGTAGCAGCGCACTCAGCGTGATGAACTGTTGCAGGCGCGCGAGCTGTCCTGGGCCCTTCATTGCCACCTCATTGCCAATTTGTCAGCCCTTCAGGCCAGCTGCACGTCGCGCCCGGTGAGCTCGCGTGCCAGCTCTGTGGCCAGCTTGTTCACCAGGCCGTAGATCGACAACTGCGGGTTCGCGCCGATGCTGGTGGGGAACAGCGACCCGTCATGCACCGACAGGTTCTCGACCTGCCAATGTCGGCCGTCGGGCCGCACCACGCCCAGCGTGGGCTGACCGGCCATGCCGCAGCCGCCCATCACATGCGCGCTGGCCACGCGTGTGAGCAAGGGCTTCATCGGCAACGCGGCAATCGCCGTCTTGGCCTGCGCCCAGTGGGTGTAGGGCACTGCCAGCTCATGCGCAAGGCGCACGCGCAAGGCACCTGCTGCGAACTGCATCTCGGCCATCGAAGCGAAAGCTCGGCGCGCGCCGTCCATGACGAAGTCGGTCAGCGGGTAGTCCAGCACCGGCGAGCCGTCGCTGCGCAAACCCACTTGGCCGCCCGTGGACTGCGGATGAAAGCCGTCGCGCAGCAGAGCCAGCAGCGCGTGGCTGTTTTTCATTTCATGCAAATCGGCTGCCAGTTCGTTGCCGAAGCCGGTGCTGGTGCTGCTGAAAATCACCGGGTGGATGGGCGGGGCTTCGAGCTTGTAACCGATGGCGCCGTCGATGGGCTGTGTTTCCAGAAAGTGGTCGCTGTAGAGAGACTGAGGTGCGCCGTTCCAGCCTTCGACGGCATGGTCGAACACGGCGCTGGAAATGACCACCGGGTGCAAGAAGGTGCGTGCGCCCAGGCGCTGGTGCGGGTCGGGCAGCTTCGAGCGCAGCAGCAGGGCCGGTGAATTGATGGCGCCGCCGGCAACAACGAAATGGCGCGCGCTGATGTGGACGTCGGTGCCGGGTTCAGGCGTGCCGTCGCGCTGCACGCCCGTGGCCCGCAGGGCAACGACTTTGTCGCCCACCATGTCCAACTGCTGCACCCGCGTTTCGACAAGCAGCTTGGCGCCTTTGTCCAGCGCCGCAGGCAGGGTCGTGACCAGCATCGACTGCTTGGCATTGGTGGGGCAGCCCATGCCGCAGGAGCCCAGATTCCAGCAACCCTTCACGTTGCGCTGGATGCCCGCCGCAGCAATGCCCAGGCGCAGCGCACCACGGCGCAGCAGTTCGTTGTTCTCGTTGGGCGCGGTCAGCCAGGGACCGATGGACAGCCTGGTTTCAGCCTGCTGGAACCAGGGGAAAAGCGCCTCGTCGGTCAGCTCAGGCAGCGCGAACTGCGCTCGCCAATAGGCCAGCGTGGCTGAGGGCGTGCGAAACGAACTCGTCCAGTTGACGGTGGTGGAGCCGCCCACGCAGCGGCCCTGCAGGATGGTGATGGCCTTGTCCGCCGTCTTGCGGCCGGCACTTTCCTGGTACAGGCTGGGGTAGGCCTCGCTTTCCAGCTGCTTGAAGTCGCGGCTGGACTTCAGCGGGCCTTCTTCGATGATAATCACGTCCAGCCCGGCAGCGGCCAGCAGCTCGGCTGTGATGCCGGCACCAGCACCGCTGCCGACGATGGCCACGTCGCATTGCATGCGGGCTGGACGCGCGGCATGCGGGCCGCCGTGGACTTTCCAGCCTCGCGCCAGGCCGGCTTGAATCGGATCGGGGATGGTGCTCATCGAGGTTCAGACAGGTGTGGGCCCGGCGTAACCGAGTACCGACCAGGTGGGAGCGTCGGAAAAGTAAGCCGCATACGTGATGTCGCGCAGCGCCAGGTAGGTTTGCTGGCGCAGGTCCAGCGACGAGGTGCGCAGCCTTTGAAGCATGGCTTGCAGCTCTTCGGCGTCGGCATGCTGCCAGTCGGTGGACAGGCCAGCCAGGGCCAGCCGCCCGGGCGTGCTAGCCAGCAAATTGAGCAGAAGGCCCAGCTCGTCTTGCACCGCCTTGGGGAAACCGGCTACGGTCTCTTCAACCCGCAACACATGCGCTTGCAAGGCGCTTTCACGCGCATCGGCGGCTTCGGGCAGCACGCCGGCCAGCACGGTGCGCGCCACAGCATGAAAAATGTGCCGCCCCTGGGCGCTGAGCCGGGGTGGTTGCCAGACGGCCGTGCGCAAGGCCAGCCCGATGCCGGCCACGGCCAGCAGGGCCGTACCGGCAGCACCGACTTGGAGCAAGGTTCTTCTGCGCATGCGCTCAGTGTTGCATCATCGAAGCTGCAGCCCTTAGGGGCAGCCGACTAACCTGCGTTGCCGAAGGACAAGAGACACACGCTGTGAGCCCCGACGGACAGAAGATCCTGGCTTTCTTGAACGAGGTTGCCACTGAGCGCCAGCATCAGGCCAAAGACCCCGTGCTTGCCCAGCGTGTGCGCGCGGTGAAGGCTTACCAGCACGCCCGCTTTGCTGCGACCTATGCCGACATGCTGAGTGATGTGCGGTTCGGGCCGGCCACGCGATTCTTTCTGGACGATCTGTACGGACCGCACGACTTCACTGCGCGCGACGGCCAATTTGCGCGCATCGTGCCGGCTTTGGTCAGATTGTTTCCTGCAGAAATCGTCCGTACGGTGGCCGCGCTTTCCGAACTGCACGCCTTGTCGGAACAGCTGGACGGGCAGATGGCACAGGCGCTGCCCGAGACGACCTTCGACGAGTCTGGCTATGCGTTGGCTTGGCGCAGCGTGGGGCAACCAGCGGCGCGTGAACAGCAGATTCAACTGATGCTGCAGGTAGGTCATGCGTTGGACAAGTTGACCCAAAAGCCGCTGCTGCGCCACAGTTTGCGGCTGATGCGTGGGCCTGCCAGCGCTGCTGGTTTGGGGGCCTTGCAGCAGTTCCTGGAACGGGGCTTCGACACCTTTCGCGGGATGCAGGGTGCGCAGTACCTGCTTGACACCATTGCTGGCCGCGAAAGAAGCTTGGCTGCGCAGCTGTTTGCCTAGGCCCCGCCAACTTGCGCCACCGCGCCACCGCGGCAACAACAGGCACGGTGAGTTCCCTAGGACAAGTACCCTTGCCCCAGACGGCTGTGGGCCGCGAAGATCCAAGGCTGCGAAACCTGCAAGAAGTGAGACGGTACATCGTGCAAGCCCCTTGGCTAGAACACTATCCGCCCGGCGTACCCGCCCATGCCGACGTCGACGCATTTCCCAGCGTTTCTGCCTTGCTCGAAGAGTCGTTTCGTCGTCACGCCCAACGTGATGCCTGCGTGTACATGGACGCACGAATGAGTTTCCGCGAAGTGGACGAGCTTTCACAGGCCCTGGGTGCCTGGCTGCAGTCCATGGGATTGGAAAAGGGCAGCCGCGTAGCTGTGATGATGCCCAATGTGCCGCAGTACCTAGTGGCCATCGCCGGTATCTTGCGTGCGGGCTACGCCGTAGTCAATGTCAACCCGCTATACACGCCGCGCGAGCTGGAACACCAACTGAACGACTCGGGCGCGGTGGTCGTCATCGTGCTCGAGAATTTCGCCCACGTACTGGCAGAAGTGGTCGAGCGGACGGTCGTGAGGCATGTGCTGCTGACCGCACTGGGCGACTTGCTGGGCTTCTGGCGTGGTGGTCTGGTCAACTTTGCCGTTCGACATGTGCGGCGCATGGTGCCGGAGTTCAGCCTGCCGTTGGACCAGGGGCGAACGGTCACGCGTCTGGTCATGGCCTTGGGCGAGGGTTCGCAATTGAGCCTGCGCCGCGTGGACATCGGGCCTGATGACGTGGCCTTCCTGCAGTACACGGGCGGCACCACAGGGGTTTCCAAGGGCGCGGTGCTCTTGCATCGCAACGTGGTCGCCAACATCATGCAATGCGATGCGTGGTTCAAGCCGATGCTCAGCAAGGTAGGCAGCGATCAGTTGACCATCGTGTGCGCGCTACCGCTGTATCACATCTTCGCGCTGACCATTTGCGCCTTGATGGGTGCGCACCTGGGCGGCAGGAACCTGCTGATCCCGAACCCGCGTGATATTCCTGGGTTTGTGCGCACGCTGTCCAAGCACAGGGTGAACATGTTTCCGGCCGTCAACACGCTGTTCAACGCATTGGCCAACGACCCGGATTTCGCGCGGTTGGACTTCTCGGGCTTGCTGGTCTCCAACGGCGGGGGCATGGCCGTTCAGCAGGCGACGGCCGAACGGTGGTTACGCATCACCGGGTGCCCGGTCGTTGAAGGTTACGGTCTGTCGGAGACTTCACCCGTAGCAACATCCAACCGGCTGGACGTCCACGACTTCACCGGTTCCATTGGCTTGCCAGTGCCCTCCACACAAATCTCCATCCGTGACGACGACGGTTTGGCGGTGGCGGCAGAAGTACCTGGCGAGATCTGCATTCGTGGGCCGCAGGTCATGGCGGGTTACTGGAACCGGCCTGACGAGACCGCGAAAGTCATGACCGACGATGGCTTCTTCAAAAGCGGCGACGTGGGGGTCATGGACGCTCGCGGCCAGGTCCGCATCGTCGACCGCAAGAAAGACATGATTCTGGTCTCGGGCTTCAACGTCTATCCCAACGAGATCGAGCAGGTGGTGAGCCAGCATCCAGGCGTTCTTGAATGCGCCGCCATCGGGGTGCCCGACGAGAAGTCAGGCGAGGCTGTGAAACTGTTCATCGTGAAGAACGATGTGTCCCTGGCGGAAGAAGACGTGGCGCGCTATTGCCGCGATAACTTCACCGCCTACAAACGACCCAAGTACGTTGAATTCCGGGACGAGTTGCCCAAGAGCAATGTAGGCAAGATCTTGCGAAGAGAGTTGCGCGTTCAGCAGGGCTGAAGGGCGTGTCGCCACTGGGTCCATTGCTGGCCAAATTAAACGCACGGGTCTTTGAGCGCGGCTGGCTTTCTTCCAACGGCGTACTTTTCTACGACGCTCCTGGCCAGTACACGCTGGTGGACAGCGGGTCGGCAGCGCATGTGTCTCAAACGCTGGCACTGGTCGATGAGGCGGTGGGTTCAGGGCGGCTTGTGCGCATCGTCAACACACATCTGCATTCCGACCATTGCGGCGGAAATGCCGCACTGCAGGCCAGATGGCACTGCGATGTTTACGTGCCGGAATGGTCTGAGCACGATGTCGAGCATTGGTGTCCATCAGGGCTGAGTTATGCCTACACCGGACAACACTGCGAACGCTTTGTGGCTCGGGGTGTGGTCAAAGCAGGTGAAACAGTGACACTGGGCGGCAACCCATGGCGGTCGATTGGCGCACCGGGTCATGACCACAAAGCGTTGATGTTTTTCCACCCCGACACGCGCTTGCTGCTGGCGGGCGACGCACTTTGGCAAGAGCGCTTGGCTGTCGTGTTCCCCGAGCTGGCGCGCGAAACCGGGTTCGCAGAAGTCGCTGCAACCCTGGACTGCATCGAAGCACTGCAAGCGGCATGGGTCGTGCCGGGTCATGGCCCACCTTTTTCGAAAATCGCCGTCGCTGTCGAAGCCAGCCGCAGACGGCTGCGACACTTCATGATCTCACCCTCGGCACACGCCCAGTATTCAGCGCGCTCCTTGGTGATGTTCCATCTGCTGCAGCATCGTACGGTGGCGGTTCACGAACTTGCTGACCACATTGCATCGACACCAGTATTTCAAGATATTGCATCCTTGTTGGAAACAACGAGCCAGGCGCTGTGCGAAGAAATCGTTAACCGGCTATTGTCTGATGGACTGGTTTACCACGAGGCAGATCTGATTAGGTGCTGACGTCTGACATGTCAGTTATTTCAGTGATCAATGCAAGTGGATTCCAAAACGCAAAAAGCCCGGTCTTGCGACCGGGCCTTGGCGAGTTATATTAGCCTGACGATGTCCTACTTTCACACGGGAATCCGCACTATCATTGGCGCAAAGGCGTTTCACTGTCCTGTTCGGGATGGGAAGGAGTGGGACCACCTTGCTATGGTCATCAAGCTTGACTGGCTAT